>JAZNXM010000132.1:0-1894 GCA_045593865.1 Acetatifactor sp.
GTGGCAGCAGAACAGGCGGATTTTGCGTCCCTCCGGGATGAAGAATCCAGGATTTGCTTTCAGCAAAATCTGCCTGTTCGTGTGTAGGTGTTAAAGCGAAATGAAGAAAATCTGTGAAGCAGATTTTTGAAATGGAGCTGCATCACCGGGGGAGCAAGAGGTATATCACACTCCCGTCTGCCTCAAGGGCACTTCCTCTTCTTCGACGCTCCCTGCCACCGCAGCGATACACACAAAATGTGTTCGTGGATGTTACAGCTTTTCAAAATGCTCTGCGTTATTTCTTCCGAAGAAACTGCGAAGCTCCACGATCGAAACGGTTCCCAGTTTACGAAGATCTTCTACGTAATTGCACACGCGGCCGATTGAAAACAGGAAGTAGATGTTGTCATAGAATGGCCGGGTTGTAGTCGTAGCCTTCTCGATGTTCTGGAAGAGTTCCTTAGGGAATCCTGACTCTGGATCGTCCCAGATCTTCATGTACAGATCTCGGTCTTTCCCGTGCTGAATGAAATCTAGTTTGACTCCATTGACGATGATATCATGCTGTGCAGGATTGCCGGATGCCACCGAACCGTCTCCATAAAAGCCAGAAGCATTTCTGGAAAACCAATGCCAGCAGAGTTTACGGAAGTAATATTTGGAGGCACATTCATCGATCCAAAAGACCAGCTTTTTTATGGCGTCCTCGTCCAGCGGATCCAGGAAGTCTTGCTGCCGCGGGAAGTAAAGCTGATACCAAACCCTTAGGTACCCACCTTTCAGAAAATAGTGTGTGCGCACTTGTCCGTTCTCATCTTTCTTCTGCTCTGTTTCAATGTAGCCAGCTGCATCCAAGGCCTTCAGATATTTGTCACACTTGTTTTTCGGATACCTGGAGAACTCAGCCAGTTGGCTGATGCGGTTACGGCCGATAGCCAGACCATAGAGCAGTGTATTGTAGCTTTCGGGAGATCGGAATTCCCGCCGAAGATTTGCTTCTGCATACCGCAGATAGGGAGATCCCGTAACAAAGATATTCTGAACATTCTCTTCGAAACTGAGGTCCAGACGAAACAGATTGACCAATGCGGGGATGCCGTCTGTCATGGCAATGATCCGCAGCGCATCCCGCTGATTCAGCTTCTTATATTCTCTGCATAGGTCTGGAGGAATGAGCGGCTTCAAGGAAAGCTTTTTTGCTTTTGGGGAAATCTGACTTTCATTTTTATAGATCAGTACCACGAATGCCGAGCCCTTCAACAAAAGCAGTTTCTCCAAGAAAATATCTTTATCATTCCGATCGTCCATGTCATCAAAAAAGATGACTGGGCGATTTTTTGTTTTCAGGATCTTTTGAAAGAAGCTATCCCAGTTGCTGCAGTCCGGGAAAAAGATTCTTGGAGCAAGTGCGGTATCCAGATTCCGAAAGGAGAAGTAAAGACCGCCATGGTCTTTGACATACTGCCGGGCAAGCATTGTTTTTCCTATTCCGCTCTTACCGCAGATATACATCACACCGGATCCGCTGTGTCTGTTAAAAAACCCGCTTGCTGCGGATTGTATTTCCTTTTCATATTCTTCGATTCGCTTCATTTTATTCACCCGGTCATATCAAGAGTTGACTTTATTTCATTATATCATTCAAATTCATCCTTCACAACGACGCAGGCAGCAAAAAGCGCAAAAATTCTAATGAATATCGAACAAAAATTCGAACACAAAACTGTGCAAATAAACAAATTTTAAAAATTTTTTTGAAAAACGGGTGGAAGAAACTTAAGTTTTGGGGCGATAAGTGAAAGAATCTTTTCTTGAAAACAAACCCCAATCCATAAAAGTCGTTAATTTCAGAACTTATTTTGAGATTATGTGGTCAAAAAGTCTTCCGGGTGTTTTAGTCCGTCCCACTGCC
>JAZNXM010000133.1:0-9800 GCA_045593865.1 Acetatifactor sp.
GCTACGATCCGACTTGGAGAAATCAGCAGTGCCGGTGCTCAGGGTGTTCGCACCGACCATTTTTCTGTATGGTATATTGGGGGTTCTAAGAGGTTACTTCCAGGCACACCGGAGTATGATGCAGACTTCGGTGTCACAGATTCTGGAGCAGATGGTGAATGCCATTGTCAGTGTTGCGGCGGCGTATGGATTTGTGCAGCTGGCGGTAAAGCAGGCGGCGGGAACTGAGGGAGTGATGGCTGGCGGAGCGGGTGCATTAGAGCTTAGTGCATCAGTGGAAAATACGAAAGCAATATACGGTGCTATAGGCAGTGCGCTGGGAACCGGAGCGGGTGTCTTGTTCGCGCTCTTGTTCATGGCAGGAATCTATGCACTGAACAGAGGATTTTTCCGGAAACGAATCCAAAGGGACCGAACAGAGCATCTGGATTCTTACAGAGACATCAGCAGGACCATTGCAGGTGTAGTGCTTCCCTTCATATTGAGTACAGCGGCTTATAATCTGAGTGCATCTTTGAATAACAAGCTTTATACAAGTATCATGATTTACAGTAAGGGTGCACAAGAAACCCTTGTTTACAATGATTACGGTATCTTCAATGGGGAAGCCATGAAGATTTCCAATATACCGATTGCTTTTGCGTCCGCTATGGCTGCGGCTATCATTCCAACGGTTTCACAGCTGGTTGCGAGAAAGGAGTTGGCGGATGCCAAGAGGAAGATAGCCCAGGCGGTCAAGACGATTATGGTGGTATCTATACCTTCAGCGGTGGGACTTCTTGTGCTGGCAAGACCAATCCTTATGCTGCTGTTTCCCAGAGAAGCCAATATGGATTTGGCAGCCTATACTTTGATGGCACTGGCCATTTCCGTGGTATTTTATGCATTGTCTACCTTGAGCAGTTCTATACTACAGGGTATCGGCAGGGTAAATGCACCCATTATCAATGCAGTGATTGCTTTGCTTTTGCAGACAGCCACACTGATACCTTTGCTGATGTACACCGATATGAATATCTATGGGCTGGTAATTGCAAGCACTGTGTATTCGGGGGCAATGTGTGTGCTGAATCAGAGATCTGTCCGCAAAGCATTGGGATATAAGCAGGAGATTATGCGAACCATGCTGATCCCTGTGCTTGCCTCATTATTCATGGGGGCGCTTGCATGGGCGGTTTATCAGGGAATGTATATGCTTACAAATTCCAGTGTGATGTCTTTGATTCCGGCAATCGTTTTGGCAGCAGCAATCTACTTTGCACTGCTGATTCTGTTCAGAGGCATGACGGAAAGTGAACTGAGAGCCATGCCGAAGGGGCATTTGCTGGTAAAGGCAGCGAAGAAATGCAGATTAATGAAGTAGGAATATGCAGATTTTAATTTTTATTTGGGAGCCAGGCGGATGCTTGCGAGAAAACTTCCGTACTGGCTCCTCCTATATCATTTTGGTGTTTGTCAGGTTCCTTCTACGACGAAGCTAACGTAATCCCCGAAATGTCCGAATCAATCATCAAGGAATAATTCGTATAGTACACCACAAATCCGGGTTTGGCACCGCCTGGTTTTTTTACGTGTTTTTTCTGGATATAGTCGATCTCCACCTTGTCCTGATTGCGGCATTTAGAGTAGTAGGCCGCCAGACGAGCGGCTTCCTCGAAGGTTCTGTCGGGAAGTGTTTGCGCACCTTCGCATTTTACGATCACATGGGAACCGGGGGTATTCTTGGCATGGAACCACCAGTCGTTGCCTGTGGCAAGCTTGAAGGTCAATTCGTCATTCTGGAAGTTATTTTTACCAACATACATATGAAAGCCGTCACTGCTGATATAGTGGAAGGGCTTGCTGGTAACTTTTTCTCTTTTAGAATTGCCGCGTTTGTGGATATAGCCGCTTTCTTCAAGTTCCTGTTTGATCTGCACCAGATCTTCCTCCAGAAGGGCAATGTCCAGAGCGGCACTGATGGACTCCAGATGGTCAATTTCTTCTTTGACCTGCGTGGTCAATTCTGAGAGAGCTTCGTAAGTGCGCTTCATCTTATTATACTTTTCAAAATACTTCTTAGCATTCTCAGAGGGTGTCAGATCCGGATCCAGGGGGATGGTGATCATCTGACCTGTATAGTAGTTCAAGGCCTCCATGGATTTGCTTCCGGGCGTCACACCATATCCGTAGGTGTTCAGCAGTTCACCGTAAACACGATAGGTGTCACGTTTATTGGTATCCTGCATCTGTTTCAGCTGCAGGTCGTATTTTTTTACATTACGTTCCAGAGCCGTCTGTACAATCCGTCGCAAATCAGAAGATTTCTGGCGGATGCGGGTCAGCGCGTTCTTCTGGGCATAATAATGTTCCAAAAGCTGGGACATGGATTCGTAAGCTGTAATGTGGTCATTGCCACTTGCATACATTGTCAGCGGAAATGCTGCAAATTCCATAGGATTTTTACCGGTGTAAGCGATATGAGGAGCAAAAGAGCCGTTCTTTATCTGCTGCATCATCTGCGTGAAAGTATGGAAAAGATTCCGACTGTCCGCATCTGTAAGAGCAGCCGTAGGCAGATCGCCCTCAATGCCGGCGCGATAGCAGATTTCTTGGGCCAGTACAGGAGAGATGCCGGTATAGCCACCGTAAATCGCCTTGAAAACAGCGACCGGTCTGGTCAAAATCTTAGCCTGCCAGCTATCCCAGTCCGTTTCCAGAGGATTCAGCTTGTCCTGGGTCTGAGCCACAAAATAGGGCTTGCCCGGAAGGACTTCACGGACACTGCTGATCAGACCGGACACATGCTTGATACTGTCGATGATGATTCCCTTATCATTACAGAAGATAATATTGCTGTGCTTGCCCATGATTTCCACAATGAGAGTCTTATGGCACAGATCCCCCATTTCATCCAGATGCTCAATATCAATGTGGATGATTCGCTCAAGCCCCGGCTGACGGATTGAGACAATCCGTCCATTCTGCAGGTGTTTACGCAGCAGCATACAGAATCCCGGCGCAGTCAATGGAGAGGGCTTATTCGTATCCGTCAGATAAATCAGAGGAAGAGAAGCGTCCGCGGAAATAAAAAGCCGTTTCTGCCCACAACTTCCCTTTATCGTCAGTATCAGCTCATCCGATTCCGGCTGAGCAATCTTATTTATCCTGCATCCAAGCAGAGTATCGTTCATTTCTTTTACAACATTTGCTATTGTCACACCATCGAATGCCATAGTCGTCCTCCTGTTAGTATAAGCTTGCGCGCTTGTTTTTCCACTGTTCACAGTATACCAGAAAAGTTCTCTTGACGCTACTCAAAATGTATTTTATAATATAATGAAGTATGCAGGAAGAGGGTTACAAAATGATTAAAAGTATGACAGGTTTCGGTAGATGTGAAATTACCGAGAACAATCGCAAATTCACTGTTGAAATGAAATCTGTAAATCACAGATATCTGGATGTAAATATTAAGATGCCGAAGAAGCTTAATTTCTTCGAATCGGCTATCCGCACGGAACTGAAGAATTATATTTCCCGCGGTAAGGTTGATATTTTCATTGCATATGAAGATTTTACAGAGGAAAACACCAGCATCCGCTATAACAAGCAGGTTGCCGCAGAGTATTTAAAATACTTAAAAGAGATGGCACAAGAGTTTGGTCTGGACGATGATGTGAGGGTTTCTACATTATCCAGATATCCGGAAGTCTTTACCATGGAAGAGGTAACGATCGATGAGGCAGAGCTCTGGAAGATTCTTCAAAAGGCAATCAAGGGCGCAGCAGAAGGTTTTGTGGAGACACGTATCGTGGAAGGCGAGCATTTGAGAGAAGATTTAATTGCGAAGCTGGATGGTATGCTGCAGCTGGTAGATTTTATCTCGGATCGTTCTCCGAAGATTATTCAGGAATATCATGCCAGACTTGTTGAAAAGGTAAAGGATCTGCTGGGTGATGTACAGGTAGATGAAAACAGACTTCTGACGGAAGTAACGATTTTCGCAGATAAGGTATGCGTGGATGAGGAAATCGTCCGCCTCCGCAGCCATATCGAGACGACCAAAAACACCTTGCTGGAAGGCGGCAGTATCGGTCGTAAGCTGGACTTCATTGCTCAGGAGATGAACAGAGAGGCCAATACCACCTTGTCTAAGGCAAATGATCTGGAGATTTCCAACTGTGCAATTGAACTGAAGACGGAAATTGAAAAGGTTCGTGAGCAGATTCAGAATATTGAGTAAGGAAGACGCATGAATAAACTGATTCACATTGGATTTGGTAATATTGTCAATACATCGAAGATCATAGCAATTGTCAGTCCTGATTCTGCACCGGTCAAACGTCTGGTACAGAAGGCGAAGGAGGAGCAAACGGCCATTGATGCCACACAGGGCAGAAAGACAAAATCCGTACTGGTCATGGAGAACAGTCAGATCGTTTTGTCGGCGCTACTACCGGAAACCATTGCCGCCAGGGCACAGGCGGAGCCTGCAGGCGAAGGCTCCTTTCAAACTACAGGATAGTTTAGACTTTTGTGAAACTTCCGAGCAAAAGAGAGTTCATATTGCAAGCTCACAGGCCTATTTTGAGATGCAGAAAAGAGGAATGAATGAAGAATAAGGGAATCTTAATTGTTGTTTCCGGCTTCTCCGGTTCCGGTAAGGGAACCCTCATGAAGAAGATGCTGGAAACCTACGATAATTATGCATTGTCTATTTCAATGACCACCAGAAAGCCCAGAGAGGGGGAGAGGGATGGTATTGAGTATTTTTTCACGGATAAAGATTGCTTTGAGAAGAAGATTTCTCAAAATCAACTGATTGAATATGCCTGTTATTGTGAAAACTATTACGGTACCCCCAGGGAATATGTGGAAAAGCAGTTGGCTGACGGTAAGGATGTGATTCTGGAGATCGAGATACAGGGTGCGCTGAAGGTAAAAGCCCAGTATCCGGACTGCCTGCTTTTGTTTGTGACGCCGCCATCTGCAAAAGAGCTGGAAAGGAGACTGGTGGGAAGAGGCACCGAGTCGCCGGAAGTGGTGGCAAAGCGCCTTGCCAGAGCAGTAGAGGAATCAGAAGGCATTGAAGCCTATGATTATATAGTAGTAAATGACGACTTGGAGAAGTGCGTGAAGCAGCTGCACAGTATTGTGTGCAACGCCCACAATCAACCCATCCGATGCGCAGAATTTATAAAAGAAATCAGAGAAGAACTGAAAAGTTTTCAGGGAGGAGAAAAATAATGTTACATCCATCTTATTCAGATTTAATGAAGGTCGTAAATAGTGAAGTGGAACCGGGCGAGGCTCCTGTAGTGAACAGCCGTTATTCTATCGTAATGGCAACCTCAAAGAGAGCAAGGCAGATCATTGACGGTTCCGAGCCTTTGGTAGTGAACAAAATTGACAAGCCATTATCCATTGCTGTAGAAGAACTGAACCAGGGCAAGATCAAGATTCTTGCAGATGAGGAAGAATAAAAACAGAATCGAGTAGGCTCTGCCTGCTCGATGTTTGATTGTTGTGAAATTTGATGTTGGCCGGGTAAGGAATAAAAGAAGATTCTTCGTCGGCTTGAAAAATGCAGGAAAGAGGAAAAGATGAAGATATTATTTGTTTCCCTTGGATGCGACAAGAATCTGGTAGACACTGAGATGATGCTGGGTGAGTTGCTGAAAAAAGGATACGAATTTACAGATGATGAGACCGAGGCGGATATTATTGTGGTAAATACCTGCTGCTTTATCGGGGACGCCAAGGAGGAAAGCATCAATGCCCTTCTGGAAATGGCACAGCTGCGTAAAGAAGGCAGTCTAAGGGTGTTGGTCGCAGCAGGCTGTCTGGCGCAGCGCTACAAAGAAGAGATCCAGACAGAAATTCCAGAGGTGGATGTGATCATCGGCACCACTGCCATTCACAAGATCGTGGATGCCATCGAAGAAGTATTAGGAGGCAGTGCCCGGAATCATTATGAAGATATCAATGCAAAGCCATTTACCGGTTCGCAGAGAGTGGTTACCACAGGCGGACATTTTGCATATCTGAAGATTGCAGAGGGGTGTGACAAGCATTGTACTTATTGTATCATCCCGAAGGTAAGAGGGAATTTCCGCAGTGTTCCTATGGAGAATTTGATAGAGCAGGCAAGGCAGCTTGCGGAAAAAGGCGTTAAGGAGCTGATACTGGTGGCACAGGAGACCACTCTTTATGGTGTTGACCTGTACGGCAGGAAGTCCCTGCCCGCACTTTTACATGAGCTTGCACAGATTCCGGGGATTTTCTGGATCCGAATATTGTACTGTTACCCGGAAGAGATTACGGATGAGCTGATTGATGCCATAAAAAATGAACCGAAGGTGTGTCATTATCTGGATATTCCCATCCAGCATGCTTCTGACAGAATCTTAAAGCGCATGGGCAGAAGAACCGATCAGGAGCAGCTGCGGACAATGGTGGAAAAGCTGCGGGAGGAGATTCCGGACATTTGTCTGCGAACCACCCTGATCACCGGATTCCCGGGAGAGACGCAAGAGGACCACGAGGAATTGATGCAGTTCATCAACGATATGGAATTTGAACGGCTGGGCGCCTTTACATATTCTCAGGAGGAGGATACAGCGGCGGCCATGATGCCGGATCAGATTGATGAGGAAGTAAAGCTTGAAAGACAGCAGGATATTATGGAGCTGCAGCAGGAGATTGCCTTTGAAAAGGCGCAGGACATGGTGGGCAGAGTGTTGACCGTCATGGTGGAAGGGAAGGTTGCGGACGAGGATGTTTATGTTGCCAGAACCTACCGGGATGCACCTAACGTGGATGGCTATTTATTCTTAAACACTACCGCCACCCTGATGACAGGGGATCTGGTAAAAGTTATAGTAACGGATTCCAATGAATATGACTTGGTTGGTGAGATTTATCACTAGTACCTTTTAAGGTGCTGTGAGCAGGTTTATGGAAAGGACATGAATATAGTATGAATTTACCTAACAAATTAACCGTATTACGTATGATCATGATTGTTCCGTTTGTCGTTCTGCTTATGGATGGTTGGGATATGATTTCACTTGCAATTTTTGTCATTGCCAGCCTGACCGATCTGCTGGACGGTAAAATTGCCAGAAAGTATCATCTGGTAACTAATTTCGGAAAATTCATGGATCCTCTTGCCGATAAGCTTCTCGTGTGTGCAGCCATGATCGTGCTTGTGGAAATGGGCAGAATCCCTGCATGGATCGTTATTATTATCACCAGCAGAGAATTTATTATTAACGGTTTCCGACTGATCGCCTCTGACAATGGTGTTGTGATCGCGGCAAGCTACTGGGGAAAATTCAAGACAGTGTTCCAGATGGTCATGATTTGTCTTATGATTGCCAATATCGGTGCTTTGTCCCTGATAACGGATGTGGTAATGTGGATCGCCCTGATTCTGACAGTGGTTTCTCTGGCAGATTATCTGTACAAGAATAAGGACGTTATGAAGGAAACAAGATAATAAGCGAAGGGTAATAGGATAACACGGATGAATCAGGTAAACATGAATGTAAATACAGAAACGAAAAATGTGTCGCTGGAACAGGAAGTAGTGAAACTTCTTCAGAAAAGCAAATTAAAGATTACCTTTGCGGAATCCTGTACCGGAGGACTTCTGGCAGCGCGCCTGGTCAACGTATCCGGCGCCTCAGAGGTGTTTAAATCCAGTGTAGTAACCTATTCCAATAAGTCCAAAAGAAAGCTCCTTGGGGTCAATAAATGTACCCTGAAAGTATTTGGCGCGGTCAGCGCCCAGACAGCCATGGAGATGGCAGTCGGTGCCATGAGCCGATTGTCTGCGGACGTGTCCGTCAGCATAACCGGTATTGCCGGTCCCGGCGGGGGGACGGAAAAGAAGCCTGTAGGGCTGGTTTATATTGCCTGCAATGTTCTGGGCAATGTGACTGTGAAGGAGTGTCATTTCCGTGGAGAGCGTCTGGATGTGAGAATGGCAAGCGTGGAGGAAGCGCTGAAACTTCTGCATAGTTGTCTGGAGGCTCATTTTGCAGAAAACAAGTGACGGCGCTGACGAAACGAAAAGGAATCAGGCTTGAACATAAGTATAAGAAGGACATAAAAATCAAAAAATAAAAAACAAAAATGTACCGCAGACTCTCTTGTATAAAAGGAGAAAATGTGATACATTTTTTATGGTATATATTTTATAATACATACATATCTAATATCTGAATTCTTTTAAGAGCAGTGCGTCCGTGCTGCAGTCTGAGTTCTTAAAATCCGGCATTTCGCCAATGAATTCATGATACGGGAATTAGACATGAAGGAGGGATGCCTTTGAGGGAACTTTATGGGACTGCATGTTATGGCTGTAAGTGTGAAAAGAAGTTCTAAGGTGTCAAAAGACGTGGGCTGAGAATTTTTACAGCAAGAATAAAAAAACAATTGACAAAACCGAACAAATGTTTTATTCTAAATACAGAACATTTGTTCCTGACAAAAGGAGACCAAATATGGAAAAAAATGAAAAATTAAAAGCATTGGACGCGGCGATCAGCCAGATAGAAAAACAGTATGGTAAGGGTGCAGTGATGAAGCTGGGAGATCCTTCCGCACAGATGAATGTGGAGACAATCCCCACAGGCTCGTTAAGTCTGGATATTGCATTGGGACTGGGCGGTATTCCCAAGGGAAGGATCATAGAGATCTATGGACCGGAATCCAGCGGTAAGACCACCGTTACCCTACATATGATTGCGGAAGTTCAGAAGAGGGGCGGTATCGCAGGATTTATTGATGCGGAGCATGCCCTCGATCCTGTTTATGCCAAGAATATCGGTGTAGATATAGATAATCTCTATATTTCCCAGCCCGATAATGGTGAACAGGCTCTTGAAATTACTGAGACTATGGTACGTTCCGGCGCCATTGATATTGTAGTAGTGGACTCTGTTGCGGCGCTTGTTCCCAAGGCGGAAATCGATGGAGACATGGGAGATTCCCATGTAGGTCTGCAGGCAAGATTAATGTCCCAGGCACTTCGTAAGCTGACGGCTGTTATCAGTAAATCCAACTGCACCGTAGTATTTATTAACCAGCTGCGTGAAAAAGTCGGTATTATGTTCGGTAATCCGGAGACGACCACCGGTGGCAGGGCGCTGAAATTTTATTCTTCTGTGCGTCTGGATGTCAGAAGAATTGAATCCTTAAAGCAAGGCGGTGAAGTGATCGGCAACAGAACCCGAGTCAAAGTCGTTAAGAATAAGATTGCGCCACCTTTCAAAGAAGCAGAATTTGACATCATGTTTGGCGAAGGTATTTCCATGGTAGGTGATATCCTTGACCTTGCAGCAGGCTGTGATGTCATCAACAAATCCGGTGCGTGGTATGCTTACATGGGGAACAAGATCGGACAGGGTCGTGAGAATGCAAAGCAATATCTGAAGGATAATCCGGAGATAATGGCTGAGGTTGAGAATAAAGTAAGACGTCACTATAATCTGGACGGTGCGATTGCGGATGCAGAAAGAGAAGCGTAAGCAGGATGATTGTCACTGGACTGGCAGAATCGTCTGCAAACCGGTATAAAGTATTTATTGACCAGGAGTTTGCCTTTGTGTTATACAAAGGTGAACTGCGGCGCTATAAACTGTCCGAAGGGCAGGAAGTCAGGGAAGAGGACTATAGGGAGATTCTGGAAATTGTTTTGCCGAAACGTGCAAAGCTGCGGGCTATGAATCTGCTCCAGAAGAAACGATATACGCAGAAGCAGCTGAAGGATAAACTGCAGGAAGGCTTTTATCCGGAAGAAATCATTGAGG
>JAZNXM010000134.1:0-11470 GCA_045593865.1 Acetatifactor sp.
TACCAAGGAAGAGATTTACCAGTCAGAAAGCCTTGCTAAGCAACTGTCTCAGGAAGAGAGCAAGAAGAATACGCAGGAATTTGCAAAGAAACATCCGTTTATCGGCTCAGTCTTATCCCTTGCATCAAACCTTATGGCGCCTGCTGAGATTATCGAGAATGTGGGGAATTATTTAAGTGGTAAAAGTGATATAAAACAGAGCAATAATGTTATGTCAAATCTTACCCAAAATTTACGCCAGGGCGCATCAAGCGATATGGGGAAGATAGGAAGTTTTGCATATAATAATGTTTTAATGCCTATTATGGACAACGCGACAGCTATGTTAGCCGGCGGCGGATTCAAAGGTTCTCAGATTGTAGGCGCAGGGCAAGCAGCTGATTCTGCATATGACAGGGCAAAGGAAACCGGCAGTTCTACAGAAAGGGCATTGGCAACCGCCGGAGCAAGCGCAGCATCTTCTTATTTGACGGACGCATTCAGTTTGGGTAATTTGGAAAAGATGAAAGCATCTGGAAACACTGGGCTGGCAAATGCAGTAAAAGATATTGGAAAGCAGATTGCCGTCGAGGGTACAGAAGAAGCTGCAGACGAATTACTAAATCAGATTGCGGATGTTCTTATCAATCAAGAAAATTCACAGCAGGCACGTGACTATAACGAATATATAAATAGTGGATTAAGTGAAAAGGATGCAAAGCAGCAGGTTGCAAAGGATTCCTTAAAGCAGATTGGCTTA
The DNA here is from genome assembly GCA_045593865.1 of Acetatifactor sp. Taxonomy (GTDB): domain Bacteria; phylum Bacillota; class Clostridia; order Lachnospirales; family Lachnospiraceae; genus Acetatifactor. The sequence goes on from JAZNXM010000134.1 coordinate 740, forward strand.
AGTGGTCTTGCCGGCGGCATCTCTGGTGGAGTAATGGGCGGCGGCATGACAGCGTATAACAACATAGTTAATCGTTCAAGCAGAAACACTATGGCAGAACTCGATCCATTGAATGCATTCGGGCTTAATGATGTGGCACAGAATACCGATTCTAGCGCGTCTGAGCCTGTTGGAGAAGCGGTAAGTAACATGGTAGAGATTGACATAGATGCTATATCTAATATCACAGAAAAGGACAATCTTGTACGAAAGATAAAAAGTAACGCTAATGATTTTTTGAAAATAGTCTTAAACAATAATGGCCAAAGCGGAGAAAAATACAATCAGAGAAGACTCAGCAAGGTTCCTTCTCGAATTGCCGAAAGTGTAAAAAAGGCTTCGGGAGGAAAACTGGATATTAGCAATAAATACATAGCATTAGAGGGGAGCAAGCTAAAACACGAAATTGTTAATCATTCGAATGCGGAGATTGAGGCATCAAGGGGACAAATACCATTGAGTTCTAGGGATATTTCCAATGTTATAGACACAATCTATAATCCGGATTATGTAGAATATTTATCAGGCGGCATGGCTACGAACCAAAGAGAAACCTTTGCGCTTGTAAAGGCAAATGAAGGTTATATAGTTGTTGTAGAAAATGTAGGCGGAAAACAGAATCCCAATATTGTCCCCGAACAGATTATGCATTTATCTAAGGAAAAAATGGATAGTTTCATAAATGGAGAAAAGAGCATTGCAGAGATTGTATATGATGGGACCAAGAGGAAGATTGATACTCAAAATAGTCGTGAAGACATAAAAAATAGAGTTACTGTGGCGCAACCTGCATCTAGTGTGATGCCAGTCGCTTCCACGCCCGAAGCGTCTCCACATTCTCCTCTATCTACTGATAATATACCCAATTCCGCAGATAATGTCAACACAGCAGTTAAATCAGCTGAAGGGGATATTGATAACTTTGTGCCTACAAGCTATGGAAATGGCAATGGTATCGACAGTTATGATTCTCATACGGCAGAAAACCTTACATCAGACAAAGGTGTTACAAGTAATGACGTTGCATATCAGGATTTTGTCAATGAAACACTAAATGATAAAGATTTTAGAAAGGTATACTATTTCGGAAAGGTTTCAAATGAACTTTCGGATGATATATTTAGTAGCACCGGATTGGATTTAGAAGGATTCAATATCATTTCGGATAGTGATAGTATACGTCATTCAATGAAAAAGCATTCGGATGCTGCACTGGAGGCAAAGAAAGGACAAGTAGCACTTGATGCGGAATTATTAGCTAAATTACCGGAAGTTTATAATAATCCAGATAACATCAAATTATCTAAAAAGACTGACAGTAGAGGTCGTGACGTTATAAAATTTACGAAGCGTATTAACGGAATAATCGTAGTGGCTAATGCAATTAGCAATGGAAGAAATAGGCTGGCTTTAGATACTATGTATATAAAAAATAGCCACCCTACGAGGCTTGATGCGAATTTGCCCCAAGCACAACGTCCAGAACGGTCCGTAGGGAAGGCTACTTTTGATGATAGTATACCCAACTCTGCAGATAATGTCAATGCAGAAGTAGGAAATCAGCGTGTACGAGGATATAATGATACTCTTGTTAACAAGACTGATGCACCGCAGGAATTGAAAGAAGAGTTTATTAACAATCCAGATATGTACACCCAGTTAAGCAATGCAGAAACATTGGCAAAAGCAGTGGAGATATTGGAGAATAATAGTATTGATGCTGCCATTGCACAGTACCACTCTTTGCTCGATAAAAAGAATCCGATAGCAGTACCTCTTGGGTATAATATATCTAAGCAGCTGTCGCAAGATGGACGTTTGGATGAGTCAGTTCAGATTGTCCGTGAGATGAGCCGGGCGCTTACTGAATCCGGTCAATTTTCACAGGCAGCCGCAATCACTATGCTGAACAATGATCCAGAAGCGGCAAAGAGGTACCTTATTCGCGAAATTGATACATTGAATCAGAAGGGCGCGGAGAAATTCGGAAAAAAATGGACAGATTTTGAATTGACAGAAAGTGAACTGCAGGAATTCAATGGCATACAGTCGGGAGACAGCGAAGCTATAAAAGCATTGTATGATAAGGGCACTGAAAAAGCCAGGTCTGCATCCGCAGATCTGACTTTTTCAGTGCCCTTTAAAATCAAGGATTTTAGCACTTTTTATTATTAGTTATAAGTTATGCATATTAACAAAAAAACTGCGGGTGACAGGACTTGAACCTGCACGTCGGGGACACCAGAACCTAAATCTGGCGCGTCTGCCAATTCCGCCACACCCGCGTAAAACCTAGCGTTTATGCGGCTTTCCAAGAGCCGCGCAAGATTTTTTGAATTACCACCGCGCCAGATTCCTTATTTTGCCGAATCTGGCGCGGTATGACTTAATTAAGATACCATTTTAATAAGGGTTTGTCAACCTTTATAATCCCATTTGTTTTCATGCCTATCCTCCGTATCCGGTAATTTTGTCAACTTAATGGGTCAGAGATTTTTTATGAAAATGTTTTTATTGCGGATTATACCACCGATGTTGGTGTGATATACTTTGTGGAAAAATCTGCCACGGCCTTCAAATATCCTTCCAAATCCACTATATATCCCAATCCATGCCCGGCACCGGGAACAGTCAGGAGTACTTTGGGAGACTGGCACGTATTGTATACTTCGCGGCTCATGTCACAGGGAACAAAATCATCATCCTCTCCATGAATGAAGATAATGGGCAGTCTGCAACGCTTCATGGCCTCCACAGGGGAGGTTTCCTCTAAATCAAAATGTCCGTAAATGCGTGCTCCCAGCTTTACAAATGGGTAGAGAAGGGCAGGAGGCAGCTTCATTTCCCGGATGGTCTTTTTAATGATTGCTTCCGGGGACGAGTAGCCGCAGTCTGCCAGTACACCGATGACGTTGTCGGGCAATTCCTTGCCGGCAGCCATCATCACGGTGGCAGCCCCCATGGAGATGCCGGTCAGGATGATTTTTACATCTTTGCCATAATGCTCGATGATAAAATCAATCCAGGACAGGCAGTCACGGCTTTCGTTGATGCCAAAGGAAATGATCTTACCTTCGCTTTTGGAGCTGGTGCGTTGATCCACCAAAAGAACACTTCTGCCCAGAGAGAAGCAGCGTTGTACACCGCCGCTTAAATCTCTTTCCGCACTGCCCCGGTAACCGTGGAACATTAATTCGATGGGGGCGCCTGGCGCATATTCGTAATATTTACCCCAGAGCTTCAAGCCGTCAAAGGATGTGATGGACACGTCTTCATGGGGCAATGCTCGGGCTGCTTTGATCCATGTAATCATCTGCTCCCGGTAAGGTTCGTAGATTTTACCTTCGGGAATACGGATTTCGTCACTTGCAGTGGATTTTTTTCGGGGCACGTAAAAGGCAATATAAAAACAGATATAGGCTATGACCAGGGTCAGCAGTAGGATCACAACTGCCGCACTGAGTAAGAACACAAGGTATTTCATGGTGTCTCTCCTTAAAATTTCATCATGGACAGGTAGGAGTTGTGGTATTCCTTACGGTATGTCACATCCTCCTGGAACCAGTCTGGGGGGAGGAAAGACTCTGCGGCTTTTTTGCTGCCAAATTCCACCTCAGCAATGACCAATGGTGCAAAGGGGGCATCAAAGATATCTAGTTCGATCGTCAGACTGTAATCATCCGGAGGTGCCTGCGCCCCCGCCTTAAGGTTCGGATTATTCAGGGGAATTTTATACCGTCTCTTTGAAATAATATTTCCATCCGCTTTTTTTCGCAAATGATAATATGCTTCTTCTGTGAGAGGCAGATTGTATTCTTCCCGTGTCATCATGCCGCTGCCTTTATAAGTCAGGAGGTATTGGTCGTCCTGTTTGCGGATGCGCACAACCGGGCTGGTGCACAGGTATGCCTGTTCTATGTGATGACAGGGATAAGAATCCAGGTTGGCGGGAAGCTGTTTTAAAGTAAATTTACGTTCGATTTCCATCGGGTATCTTGCTCCTTTGTTAAAAATGGACGGTTTGACTAAAACGGTCCTCTCAGATATTAGTATACTCTAAGTTTTGCAAAAAATGAAGTATTAATCGGACTTATCAAAACAGGTAATGTATGATATACTGAAGTACAGGAAGGGATGTACCGACACAGAAAAAGGAGATGTTTGACCCCGCAAAAATAAAAGTATTAAAATTCTGAAAGAAGATAGAAGGATTGAGGAGAAGAAAAAAGAGATAAAGATAATAAAGAGAATAAAAAGAATAAAAAGGAAGGCTGTGTTTATAAGATGAAAAAGATTGCTATATTTTTTGGGACAGGATATGAAGAAATCGAAGCGTTGACGGTGGTGGACCTTTGCCGCCGTGCAGGAATCGATATTTCTATGGTTTCCATAGATAAGGAAAAGAAAGTGACAGGTTCCCACAATATTACAGTGGAGATGGATCAGACTTTTGAAGAAGTGGATTTTGGGTCACTGGATATGATGGTTCTGCCGGGCGGTATGCCGGGAACGCTGAATCTGGAGTCCCATCAGGGATTGATGGCACAGGTAGATGCATTTTACCGGGCAGGAAAGTATGTTGCCGCAATTTGTGCGGCTCCCAGTATCTTCGGTCACAGGGGAATTGTGAGGGGAAGAAAGGCTTGCTGTTATCCCGGTTTTGAGAAGGATATGGAAGGGGCTCAGATGGTTTATGACAGCGTCTGTGTGGACGGCAACGTGATCACTTCCAGGGGTATGGGCTGTGCCATAGATTTTGCTCTGGCGATCATCGGAGCGCTTTGCGGCACTGAGGTGGCGCAGGAGAAGGCCGGAAGTATTCTTTATAAATAAGCTTATGGGAATATTTTCGTATGTAGCAGATGCAGATGCTGTGAATGGATATTTTTAAAATAAATAATAGAATGGAGAAATGAGAAAAATGGAAAATATGCGTAAAGAGGCAAGAAGCCTGCTTCAGTTTATTGAACAAAGTCCCAGCACCTATCATGTGATTGATAATATGAAAAAGCGGCTGTTGGCCGAAGGACTTGAGGAGCTGGATGAAAGAAGCGCATGGAAGATAGAAGAGGGCAAAGGTTATTTTGTGATCAGGAACGATTCTTCGGTGATTGCCTTCAAGATGCCGGAAAGGTCTCCAAGGGGATTTCATCTGGTTGCTTCTCACAGTGACTCTCCTACATTTAAGCTGAAGGAAAGTCCGGAGATGCTTGTGGAAGATAAATATGTGAAGCTGAATACGGAGAAGTATGGCGGCATGATTTTGAATACCTGGCTGGATCGTCCCCTGTCCGTTGCCGGCCGCGTGGTAGTAAAGGATGAGGATGGAAAGGCTGTAGTCAGACTGGTAAACATTGACAGGGATCTGGTGGTAATCCCTAATGTGTCAGCCCATATGAACCGTGATGTGAACAAGGGCATAGAGTTGAATCTACAGGTGGACATGCTTCCGTTGATGTCCCTGTCCAATGCAAAAGGCGGAAAAGGTTCTTTCATGAAGCTGATAGCGGAAGCGGCAGGTGTTCAGCCGGAGGATATTATGGGACATGATTTGTATCTTTATGTCAGGGATAGGGGCAGAATTGTGGGTGCAAACGATGAATTTATCTTGAGTCCCAGGTTGGATGATTTACAGAGCGCATATGCATCGATGGCAGCATTCTGCAATGTCAGTCCCGCAGAGTATGTAAACGTGTTGGCAGTCTTTGATAATGAGGAAGTAGGCAGCGGTACCATGCAGGGTGCCAATTCTACCTTACTGGAGGATGTGCTGAAAAGAATCGGAGAGGCACTTGGACTGTCTGCAAGTGAGTATCTGCAACTGGTTGCAGACAGTTTTCTCATATCTGCAGACAATGGTCATGCGGTACATCCCAATCATCCGGAGAAAACGGACCCAACCAACCGTACCTATATCGGAGGTGGTCTGGTAATTAAATATCACGGAAGTAAGAAGTACACCACCGATGCAGTTTCCGGTGCCAGGATGAAGCTGTACTGTCAGAAGGCAGGTGTGCCTTACCAGACATATTTTAATCGCTCGGATCAGGTGGGCGGTTCTACCCTGGGTAATATTTCTACGTCCCATGTATCCCTTTCTTCCGTGGATGTGGGACTGCCACAGTTGGCTATGCATTCTGCGGTGGAGACGGCAGGAACAACGGACACGACATATGCAAGGAAGGCTTTTGAAGCTTTTTATGCAGAGTAGGAGCTCCTATACAAGGATGTCTTGGATAGGGTTGGGTTGGCTGGCAAAAAAATGTATATAACAAGTTGAAGAAACCCCGCATAAGATAAAGCAGATGTAAGAACTGACTTATCTTATGCGGGGTATTTATGAGTCAAAAACTGGAAAATCAACTACAGCTGGCACTGGAGACGCCGGAAGGTGTGAGGATACAGACAGAAGATTTAAATGTGGGATATGAAACTGTCCAAAGAACCTGGGAGCTAATTGTCAAATATCATGGAAGTCTTGAGCAAGCAATCCAAAGAGGGGCTGTGGCAGAGGAATTGATTGCCGGATACGCGATTTTGACCATACCGGAAAACAAGGTAGAAGAGATAGCCGCTTTGGAGGAGATTGAGTACATGGAAAAGCCAAAGCGGTTTTATTATAACCAGATATTGCCAAGAGAAGGCTCCTGTATATATCCGGTAACACTGCAGGATCCGTTTCTGACCGGCAGAGGAGTGTTGGCTGCCGTGCTGGATTCCGGTATTGCCTATGACAGGAGAGAATTTCGCACTCAAAATGGGGAAAGCCGGATACTTTTTTTGTGGGATCAGACACTTCGACCGAGTGAGTCAATGAATTCGCCGTCAGGTTTTGAACAGGGAGTAGAATTTTCCCGGGAACAAATTAATGGGGCAATTTTGGAATCGGAAGAGGCGGGGATGTGGATAACTGGTCCCGCGTCGTTGGTTCCCAGCAGAGATATCAGCGGACACGGGACAGCGGTGTCCGGAATTTTTGCGGCATCCAATATGACAGCAAATATGGCAGATGATATGGCAGGAAATTTTGTGGATAATGCACGAAAAGACGTACCTACATATGTGGGAATTGCCCCAGAAAGTGATCTTTTGGTAGTAAAACTAGGAATTCCGGGAGAAAATGCATTTCCAAGGACCACGGAAATTATGAGAGGTGTCACATATGTCATAAATAAGGCTGTGGAGCTGCAAAGGCCGGTGGTCATCAATTTGAGCATCGGCAATACCTATGGTTCCCATGATGGTTCTTCGTTATTGGAACGATTTTTGGACAATGCTTCAGAGATAGGGCGTACTGTCATCTGTGTAGGAAGCGGCAATGAAGGTGACAGCGCAGGACATGTGTTTGGCAATGTAAGAGACCGGCAGATTGTGGAATGGACGGTGGGGGAATATGAGAGAAACTTGAGCCTTCAGATCTGGAAGAATTACAGTGATGTGTATCGGATTACCCTGCGATCTCCTGGAAATGAAGCAGAGGTAATTTCGGAGCAGATAGAAGCCGGAAAATATGAAATCATATTGGAGCAGACCAGAATATTGGTCTACGTGGGAGAGCCTACGCCGTACAGTGCCAATCAGGAGATTTATCTGGAGTTTCTTCCGGTGGAGGGAACCGGCGGTGGTCAGGGTGGAGGAATCCTGTCCGGCACGGGCGGAATCGGAGCGGGTGGAAGTGGCACGAACGCAATTGGAGCAGGCAGGACCGGAACGGTTGGGCAGTTTGCCGGCGGTGCGTTAGGACTTTCCACAAACAATTATATCAACAGCGGTATCTGGCAGATTCAGTTAGAACCGATTCGGACAGTAACCGGTGAGTACTCCCTGTATCTTCCCTCCAGAGAGGCACGAAACAGCAGAACTGCATTCTTACGCCCCACACCGCAGGCCACCTTTACCATTCCCTCAACGGCCTCTAAAACCATTACGGTAGGTGCATATGACAGTACATACAATGCATATGCGGATTTTTCCGGAAGAGGGTACGAGGACACGGATATGATTGCCCGGTTTGCAAAAGGTTACGGTAAGCCGGATATTGCGGCACCGGGAGTAGGGGTGCTGGCACCAAGTATTTACGGAGGCTTTGAGGCATTTACGGGGACGTCCTTTGCCACACCCATTGTGGCAGGAGCGGCGGCACTTTTGATGGAGTGGGGGATTGTCCGAGGCAATGATCCTTATATGTACGGTGAAAAGGTTAAGGCCTATTTGATCCGTGGTGCCCGGGAGCTTCCCGGATTTCGTATATATCCCAATGCCCAGGTTGGCTGGGGCAAGTTGTGTTTGGAGAACAGCCTGCCGCTATAGGAAGGTTATTTCATATAAAGGGAAAAGCCTGCTGTGACAGGGTGTAACATAGCAGGCTTAAACGCTATCTTGCAGATACTACTTTGCGGCTAATATTGCCTTCAAATATTCCCACACTCTCTGCACAGAGGAAATGCTGATTCTCTCATTAGAAGTATGGATATCCAGCATATTCGGACCAAAGGAGATACAGTCAAGACCTTCAATCTTAGAGGAAAGGATACCACATTCCAGACCGGCATGAATGACTTCGATCACGGGCTTTTTGCCATATTGTTTTTCAAAGATTTTGACGCACAGGTCGCGAAGCTTGGAATCCCGGCTGTATGACCATGCAGGATAGTCGCCGGAATCGCTGACAGTGCCGCCAAGATTTTCTGTAAGGGCAGCAATCTTATCGCAGAGATATTCCTTTGCGGAGGTAATGGAGCTGCGCACAGAAAGATGCAGTGTAAATTCTTCTTGGGAAAGCTCCATAACACCCATGTTCAAGGAGGTTTCCACCAGTCCCGGCAGATCCATGCTCATAGCCTGCACGCCGTTTGGCATAGCATTTACAGCAGTAAGGACTCTGCGGAAGGACACAGAATCCAGGGCTTGAATGCAAGAGGACTCCGTTACACTGTATACCAGCTGAATATTGGGGTCAGAAGAGGCATATTCCGCAGAAATCATTGTTTGGAAATTGTCAATTATGGCTTTGAAAGCATCTCTCTGTTCCGGGGCAATCACAATACTGGCCTGGCTGTTGTTTGGGATAACATTTTCTTTTACACCACCGATTAAGGAGACCAGAGAGTAAGCAAGTCTGTTTTTCAAATACAATAGAAAACGTCCCATCAGTACATTTGCATTGGCTCTGCCTTTATGGATTTCCGTGCCGGAATGCCCGCCCTGTAAGTTGGTAAATTTCAGGTTGAATAAGGTGCCGGTCGCTGCTTTGCGGGTAACAGGAAGGGTACTTGTGATACGTCTGCCGCCTGCACAGCCAACGGTCAGTACGCCTTCTGTCTCCGAATCAATGTTCAGCAGGCGTTTGGCCTTGCAGCAGGATAAGTTGATGGCGGATGCTCCGAACATACCGACTTCTTCGCTGACAGTGAATACCACTTCCAGTCTGGGATGGGGAATATCCTTTGCATCCAACAAAGCCAGAGCGTAAGCAACGGCAATACCGTCATCGCCCCCCAGCGTGGTTTTGTCTGCAGTCAGATAGTCCCCTTCGATTTTCAGAATCAGCCCATCTTTTTCCAAATCTAATGTACAATCCGGTGTTTTATCGCCAACCATATCCAGATGTCCCTGAATCATCAAAGGTGCTGTATCTTCATATCCAGCGGTTGCTTCTTTAATGATGATTACATTCCCCATGTTATCCTGTTCATAATAGAGGCCATGTTTCTTTGCAAAAGAGGCGCAGTAATTGCTTAACTCTTCTTCGTGAAAAGAGGTGTGGGGGATGCTGCAGATTTTTTCAAAATAGGCAAATACATTTGCCGGTTCCAGTCCTTTTAAAATTTCCATCCAGATATTCCTTTCTGATTATAGAATATAATTAAATCCATAATACCATTATTGCCTCGTTTAGACTATATAAAACCCACAAAAATTTTGAGAGTTATCGTAATGTAAGTTATCGTAAAAGTTATGAAAAAAATACTTTACAACTTGCAAAAAAGGTTATATTATATTTCATATATCAAAACGATGACGAGAACAGTACTATATCAGGAGATTTCAGAGAGAACTGCCATGGGCTGAAAGCGGTTTATTCGAAGGATATAGGAAGACCATCTCCGAGTGGCTCTAATAAAGCCCGTAAGCCGACGTTACAGGTAAATAAAGTGGTCCTTCGATTTCGCAGAAAAGCGAGACCCGCTTAAGGGGAAGATGGGCAACAAGGGTGGAACCGCGTATATACGTCCCTTGCAATAGCGATATTGCAGGGGATTTTCTTTTGGGTTTATAGGGCAAGAGCCCGTGACCCAGATGACGCGAAGCGGAATTAAGGTGGTACGGCGCAGATGTACAGAGGTCTGTAGAAACAAGTTACGTGCCATAACGGCAGAAAGGAGAACAATAATTATGAAAATCACTTTAAAAGACGGCTCTGTAAAAGAGTATGCAGAAGGAAAAAGCGTGTATGACATTGCCTTTGATATCAGTGAAGGTCTTGCCAGGGCAGCATGCGCGGGCATGGTTGACGGCAAGGTGGTAGATTTGAGAGAAGTAGTGGATAAGGACTGCCAGCTTTCTATTTTGACTGCAAATGATACGGAAGGTTTGGCTACCATCCGTCACACCACATCCCATGTGCTTGCAGAAGCAGTAAAAAGATTATATCCCGGCACCAAGCTGGCTATAGGACCCAGTATTGACACC
>JAZNXM010000135.1:0-9217 GCA_045593865.1 Acetatifactor sp.
TAAATCTTTATTTTCTTCCATTGTCTGAACTTGAAACAACCCCAAAGGAAACCTGATAATCTCAGATTTTCTTCCGGGTTGTCCGCTCTTTTTGTTACGAATTGCCTTCCTGACATTTTATCATTCTAACCCCATGCATATCACTGGCATTACTTGTGATGCTGGAATGCATAAAATTTATTTCATTCCATGATCAACAATCGCCCTCCGCACAGGCAGCACCTGCGAAGGCGCAACGCTGAGTTCATCCACTCCCATCTTCATAAGGGTGTCCGTCAGTGTCAAATCTGCTGCCAGCTCTCCGCAGACCCCCACCGGAATGCCTGCCCTGTGACCATTTTCCACAGTCATACGAATCAGCCGCAGGATTGCCTCATGATGAGGATCATAGAAAATATCCAGCTCCGGATTCTGCCTGTCCACCGCAAGTGTATACTGGGCTAAATCATTGGTGCCGATACTGAAAAAATCTACCTCCCTCGCCAGCACATCACTGATAATGGCAGCAGCCGGAGTCTCGATCATGATCCCCTGTTCAAACCGGCCATATACAATACCGGATGCCTCCAGTTCCCGCTTTATCTCTCCCACAATTTCCTTAATCTTACGAACTTCCCATACAGAAGTGATCATAGGATACATAATGGATACATTTCCGAAAGCACTGGTTCTTAATATTGCCCTCAGCTGCGTTCTGAAAATATCTTCTCTTGTCAGACAGATACGGATTGCGCGGTAGCCAAGGGCTGGATTCTCCTCTTGCCTCAAGTCAAAATAGTCAGCCCTCTTGTCCGCGCCGATATCCATGGTGCGGATAATTACTTTCTTCCCCTTCATGGTTTCCGCCACCTGCTTATATACCTGAAAAAGTGCTTCTTCCGTAGGATGATCCGTTGCCTTCATATACAAAAACTCGCTTCGGAAAAGACCGATTCCTTCTGCATCATTTTCCAACACGGAATTCAGGTCGGAAATATCTCCGATATTCGCATAGAGGCGAATCTTCCTACCAAATTTATTGACGGTCCCTTTCCCTTTATACTGTAACAACAGAGCGTTCTTTTCGCTTTCTTCCTTCATCCGCTTCTGATAAAAGGCCAATGTCTCCTCATCCGGCTCAACAATCAGTCTTCCTGCAAAGCCATCCACTATAGCCGGTTTGCCATCCAACTTCTCAGCAATATGGATATCAGACAATGCAGGAATATTCATTGTCTTGGCAAGGATTGCCGTATGGGAATTGGCACAACCGTTTCTTGTAACCAATCCCAACAGTAACTGCTTGTCAAACTGCACGGTCTCACTGGGAGTCAGTTCCTCAGCCATGATGATGCACAGCTCTTGAACTTCTTCCGCATTTCCAACAGCTGCGTTATCTTCTGCCGGCTCCGTATCCTCTGCCCTACCCGCCAGAATAAGGATCAATCGTCTGGAAATATCCTTTACATCAATACTCCTGTCCTTGAAATATTCATCCTCCATATTTGCAAACATAGCTGCAAAATTATCTCCGGTGGCGGCGACCGCATACTCTGCATTGATGGACTGGTTGGCAATCATGTGCTTCACGGAAGCATGATACTCCTCATCCTGAAGCATTACCTGATATGCTTCAAAAATCCGTGCTTGCACCCTGCCAGCTTCCTTGAGTGCCTTTTCATACAATTTCCCCACCTGTTCGAGCGCCGTTTTTCTGGCTCGCTCGTAGCGCATGATTTCCGCATCTGTATCTGCAATTTTTTCACAGGCTATGGAAAGTTCCTTTTTTCTCCAAAATCGAATCTTACCGATAGCCAGACCACCGCATATGGATTTTCCTTCTAATATCCTACTCATTCGTAACTTCTCCCGAAGCGCCTTATCATCATTCCACAGAAATGTCTTAAGTTTGGCGGGAATCTATTTTAATTTATCCCCTCGTAACACTCTCGCAGAGTCTTGCAGGAATGTGCTAATTTTTCCAATTCATCCTCGGTCAGCTTTACCGGCAATATGCGCTGGATACCATTCTGATTGATGATACAGGGCACACCGATAAACACGTCCCGCTGTCCGAATTCTCCCTTCAACATAGCAGAAACAGTCAGAACACTCTGCTCATCTCCCAGAATCGCCTTGGTAATTCTGGTCAGTGCCATACCGATACCATAATAAGTGGCATTCTTGGCCTCAATAATCTTATAAGCTGCACTGCGGACCTCTTCCTCAATCTGATCCAGTCTGCTGCGATGGGCAATCGAAGGATTTTCCTCACACAATTCTACGATGGATTTCGTGGCGATCAATGCCTGACTCCAGGGTACAAATTCACTGTCCCCATGCTCGCCCATCACAAATGCGTGGACATTTCTGGGGTCTGTCTTCAAATAATCTCCCAGCAAAAATCGTAGTCTGGCAGTATCCAAAGCTGTACCGCTTCCCAGCACTCTTCTGGCATTAAAACCCGACAATTCAAAGGTAATCCTGGTCATAATATCCACCGGATTCGTGGCTACCAGAAAAATCCCATTGAAGCCCGATGCTGTTACCGGTTCAATAATAGACCGGAATACCTCTGTATTACGCTTCAACAGATCCAGTCTGGTCTCTCCTGGCTTCTGGGCAACCCCGGCACTGATCGCCACAATATCCGCATCCCGGCAATCATCATATTCTCCTGCATAGATCACCATCCTTGAATTCGCAAAAGCCAGCCCATGATTTAAGTCCATAGCTTCGCCCTCTGCTCGCTTTTTATTTACATCAATTAATACCAACTCATCACAGGCGGACTGATTGAGCAGGCTATAGGCATAGCTCATGCCTACCATTCCTGTACCTACGATTACCACTTTACGCTTTCCTGACTGCATTTATGTTCTCCTTTAAATTAATACGAATATCGTGTTAATGCTTATCCATTTTATCTTCCAAATCTTCATAAGAAGTATTAATTATTTTTTCTGATTTATGAAATAATATGCAGTAATATAAGTTCTTCTCTTCATACTACTGAATCTTAAAGTGACGTACCAGCACACCGTTACTGTATTTAACTTTTTTTGGTATTATAACACTTATCTTATAATGCTTCAATAATACTTTACCCTAAAATTACTTATCCCACTCATATTCAAAAGAGGCCTTATCTGTTTCAAACGAAAAAATAGTACACCCCTTTTTCCGAAATTGATAGGAAGCCCGACAGGCTGCACTTTCATGGATCGTCCTTACCATATCTCCTCTTGTGGGCGCTTTCAGCGACTGGCCGGCTTTTTCCTGCACTCGCCAGGTTTGATGGACTGCCGGTATCACCGCTAATGTCTGCGTATCGGACTGGCATTTCATATACCATCCATAAAAGGAACCTTGCATCTTCCCTTACCTCCACTCCAAAAAAATCACAGTGCAACACTTTCAAAAGCGCCTGTCAGATCATTTACCGGTGGTTGGCATGCATGTCCCCGGCATATATAAAAGGTGGTCATGTCATTTTTCAACGGATATTCCTCTGTGGGACTTTCTAAAACGCAAATAGTCGTATTCAATGGTATCCTGCATGGTAAATCCGCGGACACCTGACCATCCTTCAACACAATGGTTATCTTATCCGGCAAGTCAATATAATCCTGCAATGCCACCAGAAACATTGCATACCCTGCCGGATAGCGTCCGGCCTCTCTACCCATAAACCTTAACTGCTGTTCTGCCAGATCCCTAAACCTTTCCTCGCCCGTCAGAAGGTATAACTGCACCAGGTTATATGCCATGGCTGAATTTCCGCTGAATACAGCACCATCATAGGTTTCCTTGGGATGCAAGATCAGCTGCTCATTTTCCTTTCCATACAGAAAAAAACCTCCCTGCTTTTTATCATAAAAATCAGAAATCCCTTTCTCTGCAAATTGTATGGCTTTTTCCAGATATGCCCTGTCCAAGGTGGCGTCATATAATGCCAGCAATGCAAAGATTTCATTGGCATAATCATCCAGAAATCCCTTTCCACCTCGCTTACCTTCCCGATAACTGACATGCAGGGTATCTTTCTCACAAAGCCTGCCCCGAATAAATTCCTGGGCTTTTATGGCTGCGTCGAGATATGCCTTGTTCCCGGTAACACGATACAGATAACACATGGCAGTGCTCATAAGTCCATTCCACGAGGTTAAGATCTTATCATCCAAATGCAGAGAATACCGTTTCTTGCGATATTCGTACACAGCCGGAAGATATATAGCGAAATCTTTGGAATCTTTCGAAGTAGCTTCTGAACCTTTCTGAGTGTTTTGCAAATATCTGGTTGTGCTTCTCAAAAGATTAGGTATATTCTTCCCCTCAAAATTCCCTTTTTCTGTAATATCAAAATACTGATTAAATTCTTTTCCTGTCTTCTCTCCGAGAATCTCCACAATTTCAGACGGTTCAAACAGATAATATTTGCCTTCCACACCTTCGCTGTCGGCATCCTGGGCACTGTAAAAACCACCCTCGGGAGATGTCATCTCCCGCAAAATATATGCCGCAGTCATTTCCGCAACATCACAGTAAATGCGACTTTTTGTAATCTGATATACCTTACAGCAGGCAAGAATCAGCAACGCGTTATCATACAGCCTTTTCTCAAAATGGGGCACCAGAAAATAGCGGTCTGTTGAATACCTGCTGAAGCCACCGCCGATATGGTCGAACATCCCACCACGATACATTTGAAGCAAAGTTTTTTCCACCATTTTCAGAGCCTCTTCATCCCTGCTCCTTTCATAATACCGCATTAAAAACAGCAGGTTATGGGGTGTTGGAAATTTAGGTGCTTGCCCGAAGCCACCGTATTTAGAGTCAAATATTTGCTTGTACGTTTTGACAGCTGTATCCAAAAGCCGTTTAGCAACCTGATTATCCACCATCTTATCTTCCTGCATATCATCAGCCGTACACTTTTTATTCAGGAAGAAAATCATTTCCTCTCCTGATTCTATTAACTCTGCCTTGTTTGTTTTCCATTTTTCGTGGACAGCCAACAGCAGATCCACGAAGCCGATCTGCCCATACTTGGAAGTTTTAGGAAAATAAGTGCCTGCATAGAAGGGCTTCTGTTCCGGTGTCAGAAATATGGTCGTAGGCCAGCCGCCGCTTCCGGTAAACGTCTGACAGACAGACATATATATACTGTCAATGTCCGGTCGCTCCTCTTTATCCACCTTTATAGATACAAAATATCGGTTCAGAATCTCTGCAACCTCCGTGTCCTCAAAGCTTTCATGAGCCATGACATGACACCAGTGGCAGGTACTGTAACCGATACTTAAAAAGACTGGCTTATCCTCCCTCTTTGCTCGTTCAAATGCTTCCTCGCACCATGGATACCAGTTCACCGGATTCTCCGCATGCTGCAGCAAATAGGGACTTGTTTGATTTTTCAAATGATTCTGCATACTCCCTCACAATCCGCCTTGCTGTAGGCTTATTTATTCTTGTGATTTAGTATGACGGGTTATGAGGGTTTTATACCCTGGCCAGAAATTATTGTAGTCTTATCCGGCTTGAATGGAAAGCAAATAGATAAGAAGCAACCCGAAAATACACAAAACAAGCTACTAAACCCTTTCCGATTTAGTAGCTTGCATTGTTGTTTTTTACCAGAAGGGTCAGGACCTCACAATTCGCCGTCCACGGAAATTGATCAACGGCCACAGCCTTCTCCACCTGATACCCTCTCTCCAGAAATACTTCCATATCTCTTACCAGGCTGGTGGGCTTACAGGATATATACACGATCCTGTCCACACCATAATCAATGATTTTAGGCAATGCCTTGGGATGGATACCATCTCTTGGGGGATCCAGAATGATCATGTCCGGCTTTTCTTCGATATCATCCAGCACTTTCAGTACATCTCCTGCAATAAATTCGCAGTTATCCAGACCGTTCAGCTGTGCATTCTTCCTAGCGGCTTCTACAGCCTCTTCTACAATTTCCACACCGATGACTTTGCCTGCCACAGGCGCCATCAGCTGGGCTATGGTTCCGGTTCCACTATACAGATCAAAGACCACAGGTGCTTTCCCACCCATGCCCTGTCCGTTCAAATCTCCCACATACTCCCTGGCTGTGCTGTACAGCACCTCTGCACTGTAGGAATTGGTCTGGAAGAAAGAAAATGTGGAAATTTTAAATTTCAATCCAAGCAATTCTTCATAAAAATAATCATTGCCATAAAGAACATCTGTGTGATCACTTTTTACTACATCTGCCAGAGAATCATTGGATATATGTAAGATTCCCGCAAGCTTTCCTTCAAAAGAGCCCTTTGCTTCTGCTTTCAGCAGGGTTTCCTTGAAGCCTTCCACCAGCTCGTGGATTTCCCGTCCACTGCATGCACACACATCATCAACTGCCTTTTGTCCATCCTCAGAACCAATTGCACTATCAGTTCCTGCACCGATTTTGCTACCAGTCTCATCCACTTCATACGCCTTTGCATAAGGTGCCTGTGTAGAAGTTACCAGCGCAATCAGTATCTCCCCAGTCTTAGATGCCTTCCGCACCAATAAATGACGCAGGAAGCCTTCATGGCGAAGCCTGTGATAGAAGGTAACCTTCTTATCACGGAAATACTGCAGCACGATCTGCAGGATTTTGCGGTAATCCTCGTCCACGATTTTGCAGTCATCCACAAACACCACATCGTAGAAGCTGCCTCTTTTATGCATGCCTAAAGAAAGGGGACCATCCTTTCTTTCATCCCCAAAAGAAAATTCCATTTTATTACGATATTCATAAGCCTTCGGACTGCCCTTAATACCTTCCCAGATATAAGGCTTTTCCTGACGGCTCAATACATGATCCAGCAACTTTTTTACCTGTTCGGACTTAATGCAAAGCTGTTCATCATAGGAAAGCGATAGATAAGTACAACCACCACACACACCAAAATGGGAACACGGAGCACCTGTTTCCAAAGGTGAATTTTCCAACACCTGTAGCAAACGGCCTTCCGCCTTCCCTTTTCGGATTTTGTTGACACTAAGCTCAATCTTCTGTCCGGGCAGGCTGTTTTTCACTACGCAAGTCTCCTCCCCCACTTTTACAATCCCTTTGTTGGGGAAATCCACACGCTCTACAACACCAACGTATACCTGTCCTTTTTTCATCTGCCTAGATTTCTCCTTCATCCACGAAGATATCTTCTTCGTCTTCTGCCAATGCCTCTTCAACCGGCAGTTCATCCTCTTCTTCGAATTCATCTTCGAAGTCTTCCAGATAATCAGGAGTCATGTAACGATATACTGCATATGCGATAGCCGCAATTGCAGCAACTGCTCCGACGATTGCCAGAATCCATAATAAAACATGGCTCTCTTTCTTTTCTTCTTTTTTGTTGAGTAATTCACATAAATTCGTCATATTCATCAACTCCTTCATACTATTTCATTTTACCTCTGACACTTTTAGGATATCACAAAATATCTGATTTTACTACACTCATTTGTATTTTACAAAAGCAAACTTTTCCTACATTCTTTTCAATTTTGCAAACGATGCATACATGATTTTTTGACCGGCCTTGTCAAACATAACCGTTACCTTGTAATCCCTTGGTTCTCTTGCAATTTCCAGTACCGTACCTTCCCCATACTTCATATGTCGAACGCGATCACCCTTACTATACTCCAAAGTGGTGTCTTGTTCCAGGTCGGCACCGCGTTTAATGCCTGCCACACGATTCAGTTCGCCGATTCCCTGAGCAATAAAGGGCTTCACGGGCTGGGCTGTAACCTTGGGCTTCAGGATTGCCTTGGGTCTGAAATCTATCATTGCTGATTTCTTTGCCTCTTCTGACATATTTATCTGACCGGACCAATTTGTCGTCCTTCCCAAACCAGCCATCTTCTCCACCTGCCGGATGGTATCTTCCCGTCTTGTCTCCTCGCCCCAACGCTTAATAGCCGGTATTTTGTTATCCATCAGTTCTGCAGGAATCTCCCGGACAAATCTGCTGACTGCATTATACTGGGTCTCACCTCTGATCATTCGTGCCTGTGCATAGGTAATCGTCAGTTCCTCCATGGCCCGGGTAATACCCACATAGGCCAGGCGTCTCTCCTCTTCCACCTCAGCCGGATCATCCGCCGTAATGGACATATAGCTCGGGAACAAACCATCCTCCATGCCCGTCAGATACACATGAGGAAATTCCAACCCTTTTGCGCTGTGCAGGGTCATCAGACGGATGCGGTCATTTTTGTCATCCATGCTGTCCACATCGGAAACCAGGGCGATTTCCTCCAGAAATTCACTTAAAGACGGCTCATCATGGGTCTGCTCGTAGGAAACGGCCTTACTGAATAATTCCTCCACGTTACTGATTCGTTCTTCTGTCTTTTCATCGTCCTCGTTCAGACTCTGCAGGTAATCTTTGTAGCTAACCACTTCTACTACTTCTCTCAGTATATCCTCTATACCATAATATTCCGCTTTCGTACGGAAGTCCTGAATCATAGTAACAAAAGGCTGGATTTTCCCATAAGCTTTGCTCAGGGAAGCAATCTGATCCCCCTCCTTCAAAGCATCATAAAAGCTGATGCCTTTCATCTCGGCATAATCCTGTACCTTTGCAATGGAAGCTGCACCAATACCACGTTTGGGTACATTCAGAATACGCTTTACAGCCAGATCATCACGACCATTATCGATGGTCTTCAAATAAGCCAGCACATCCTTGATTTCCTGGCGGGCATAGAAGTTGGTACCACCTATCACATTGTAGGGCAGACCCGTCAGCACAAATCGCTCCTCCAGCAATCGGGACTGGGCATTGGTTCGATACAGAATCGCACAATCCCCATAACTACACTGACCATTTCTTACCTTGGAAGCAATATCATATGCCACATACTCTGCCTCTTCAAAAGCATTGTCGAAAGGTCGGTAATGAACCCTTGCACCCGGCTCCTTCTTAGTCCAGAGAGTTTTATCCTTACGTCCTTTATTATTGCGGATGACCCCATTTGCAGCATTCAATATATTCTGGGTGGAACGATAATTCTGTTCCAGCTTGATGACTTTAGCTTCCGGATACACCTTTTCATAATCTAAAATATTACGAATATTGGCACCACGGAACTTATAAATAGATTGATCATCATCCCCAACCACACAAAGATTACGATATTTCGCTGCTAACAGACTAATCAGCTTAAACTGTACTGTATTTGTATCCTGATATTCGTCAACCAT
>JAZNXM010000136.1:0-9746 GCA_045593865.1 Acetatifactor sp.
TTGGCTCACAGAACGACATGGCTACGATCCGACTTCCCTTCCTGCCCTGAAAGAGAAGATAAAGAGTGACTTATATGCTTCTTATCTGCACACTGTTGAAAGCGCAGCGGCTTCCCTGGATGCATCCGCATATGACCGTTCCAGTGTGAGCAATGGTGCAGAGTATAGAATCAGTGATAGCTTACGTTCCCGTTCCTTTATGTACTTGGTAGGTTTAGAGGATCAGGAATATGCAAGAGAAACCATAAACAGAGCACTGACCTATGCAACCACGCTGAATTATAACACCAATGATTCCAGTGTTGCAAGAAGTCTAGGTGAGGCAATATGGTCTCTTGCCATTGTGTATGACTGGCATTATGACCTTCTGACGCCAGAGGAGAAGACTACGTTTATTAACAGAATGGAATATCTGTGTTCTTATCTGGAATGTGGATTCCCTATCAATTACAGAATTACCTTCGGTCATGCCCATGAGTACATGGTATATCGTGATATGCTGGCAGCTGGTGCTGCTGTTTATGATGAGGACAGTGAGATCTGGGATGATGCAGGAGCTTGGTTTGACAGAAGTGCTGCATACAGAAGAACCATCACTCCGTCCTTAAACTACCCGGAAGGTACCATGTATGGTGATATCCGTACTACCGGTGAAGCCTTTGCGTTGCTTCTGTTAAAGCCTTGGGGCGTTGAGGATTCTAAGCTCTACGGTGAAGAATGGTATGATAAGATGATGAAGTATATTTACCTTCGTCTTCCTATCGGTGAATTGATGTTTGACGGTGAGGGCTCCTATATTGTAAACGATGTATACTGGTATGATACATGGCAGTCCTTTACCTATAGCACCTTGTTAAATACGGAACATGAGTATTATAATGCTTTCTTGGGAGAATGGCTCCGAAGCAGAGCATGTGCGGCAGAATACGGTAACTTCTTCGTTCTTTTGTTTGCGGATCTGGAAAAGATCAATGCTACAGAAGCAGAATTTGATACCCTGCCTCTTTCTTGGCTGGGCGGATATCCCTTTACCCATGTGATCGCACGTACCGGATGGTCTCTGGGCGTGGATTCTCCTACCGTAGTTTCCTTTGTGAAGGGACGTGAGGTGGCTGCAGAATTCCATATGAAGCCGGATAACGGTTCCTTCCAGATTTATTACAAGGGTTCCCTTGCAGTGAATTCTACGGCTGCTACCAGTGGTCTGCTTACCAATTCTTCCGACCGAAACTATGAGAGACGTACCATTGCAGCCAACTGTGTTACCGTTACGGACCCTAACGAAATCTTCTTCTATAATTTCTATTATAAGTCAAGGGATTGGATGGTTCTGCAGAATGACGGCGGACAGAGTCTGGACTTCTTAGGACAGATCATGGCCGGAAAGCAGTCCTCCATAGAAGAATTTATCGAACAGAGCGGTACTATGGCAGAGACCCAGGGCAAGTATAGCGGTCCCAATACCACGACTCCTATCTTTACCTATTTGAAGAGTGACTTAACCACCTCTTATGCCGGAACTATGGTTCGTAAGAGTGACGGTAAGCTTCTGGGCGATGTACTGAAGGAATATCTGGGCGTAACCGAGCTGGTACCGGAAGGTCTTGCCAATGGATCCGGAACCACCATCGATAAGGCATATATGACCGAAACCTACTGGAAAGATTATGAGCTTCAGAGAAAGGTGGATTCTTATAAGAGATCTACCGTATTTATCAATACCAACAACGCGGATTATCCCGGTGCATTTATCTGCTATGACTATGTAGATGCAAGAGAAGCTTCCTTCGACAAGAAGTGGCTGATCCATGGTATTGATGAGATGACCGTTGATGGCAATGTGATTACGATCATCAACAACGAGAGATATCATAATGGTAAGCTTGTAAATGTGACCATGCTTCCGGAAAATGCTAAGATCGAACTGATCGGCGGAGAAGGCATGGAAGCTCCTACAAATGGCATCAACTATTTCAAGGGAAGATCCTATGATTATTACCTGTATCAGAGTAAGTGGAGAGCAGAGGTTTCTCCTGCGGTAGAACAGGATACGGATATTTTCCTGAATGCAATGTATGTAACCGATGCAGACGGCAATCTTCCACAGCTTCCTATGCATAAGGAAATTACCGAAGATTTCGTAGGTGTTACGGTACTGGATAATGTAGTTATGTTTGCAAAGAGCGGTGCTCCTGTGACCGCAGGCTTTGCAATGACGGTAAGAGATAACAACGACGGCAAGACCATGCACTGTCTGGTAACAGACGTAGCAGCAGGTATCTGGACCGTTACCGGTAACGGTAAGACCCAGAACGTAGAGGTTACAACAGAAGAGAATTCCCTTTACTTTGAAGGACTTCCCGGAGCCTACACCATCGCTCCTGCAGCAGCAGGCACAGCAGCAGATAACGTAAGCTATCCGGAGATGGAAGGTCTGTGGAAGCTGGGCGACTTCAATATCTGGGGTGCTTCAGACGGCTTTATGCGTTACAATGAGTATCCCACCAAGGAAGTGGACGGTGCTCCTTTTGTAGAGGCAGAAGGCTTCTATAGCTACTATAACGTTCAGGTTACGGATAACGGCGACGGCAGCTGGACCATTAAGGCACAGGATGATACCAATGCGGTTATCTGGCCGGGCAGCACCAGATGTATCATGAATGGCCAAGAGATCACTCTGAAATCAGCACCTTTCATGGATGGCGAACTGCTTTATGTAAATCCTCTGGAGTTGACCAATGCGACCCATATCGTTGGTGTATACTATGATAACTATTATACCTTGAAGGTTGCTGACAAGTATGCGGTGGAACAGGATCTGAAGGCACTGGGATGTAATACCGAGGAGCTTTTGCTGGTGAAGTCTTATGAAGCCAGCAGCGATGACGGCAATGTAGTGTCCAATATGTTCGACTTCAGCTTAAAGACCAGATGGACCTCCTCCGGACGTTCGGAATGGGCTCTCATGGAGCTGGATGAAGTTCGTGATATCAAGGCACTTTACATCTGCTATTACTCTGCAAGCCAGCGTTCAAGTCATTTTGATATTGAGGTTTCTACCGATGGAGAGACCTGGAGAAAGGTTCTGACAGACGCCCACAGCGATGCAACTAAGGTTAAGCAGCTGGAGCGCTTTGATCTGACCGATGCCACAGATGTAAAATATATCAGATATCTGGGCTATGGAAACAACAAGAATGCATACAACTCTATCAATGAGCTTATCGTGGAAGCGATTCCCGAGGATGACGGAGATACTGGTGAATCCGGCGAATCCGGTGAATCCGGCGAATCCGGCGAATCCGGCGAAACCGGCGAATCCGGCGAATCCGGCGAATCCGGCGAAACCGGCGAATCCGGCGAATCCGGTGAATCCGGCGAAACCGAAGACGGTGACGACGAATCCGAAGAGGAAAGCAGCGAGGAAGAAAGCAGTGAAGAGGACGCTTCTTCTGACAGCCAGGATAATACCGGCAATCAGAATCAGGGCGGCACTCCTGCCACAGGAGATTCCAACATTCACATTGGTTGGTTGCTTCTTTTGGTAGCGGCAGCAGCCGGAATCATTGCAGTTCTTATGCAGGCAAAAAAGAGAATGACAAATTCTAAGTAGTAAAATAATGGGCAGGATGCGACCTCCCGCATCCTGCCTGAATTAATATCTGGAGTGTTATACAGGATGGGGATTTAGATATGAAAAGAATACGGACAATTGCAATTGCAGCAGCAATTATGGTAGGTCTGCTTACCGGCTGTTCCAATGACAATTATGTTAAGCTGACAGATATAGATTATGAGAAGTATGTTACTTTAGGGGAATATAAAAATATGTCTGTTACTGTGGATACTGTGGGGGAGGTAACAGAAGAAGAAGTACTGACAGAGGCAATTAATATTTATCAATATTATGCAACAGAAAAAAATGGCGGCATTAAGGATAGAGCGGTAATTACCGGCGATATGGTCGTCATGGATTATGTAGGAAAGAAGGATGGTGTTGCCTTTGAGGGAGGCAGCGCTACAGGCGTGGGTCTGGTTATCGGTTCCGGAGAATTCCTGGAAGGATTTGAGGATGGTCTGATAGGAGTCAATCCCGGTGAGACGGTAGAATTGAATCTGACCTTTCCTTCCGATTATGAGAATAAGCAATTAGCGGGGGCGAAAGTGGTATTTACTGTTACCGTTCATTATATCATACCGGCAGAAATGAAGGATGAAGTAATTAACAACTTCGGTTACAGTGAATTTAATAGTGTGGAAAGTTTGAAGCAGTATATCCGAACCAAATTGGAGGAACAGGAGGCAGGTCTGCAGAATGCAGAAGTCGAGAAGGCAATCTTTGAGAAGCTTTTTAAAGCATCTGCTTACAAGGAGCTTCCCGACAATATGGTTAAGCAATACAAGGAGGTTCTGAAAGGACACCTTGAGGCCAATGCTGCTTATTATGGTACGGATGCAAGTACCCTGATATATATGTATTACGGAAAGGAATTAGAAGAGTATCTGGATGAGCAAGTGGATACTTACCTGAAGTATATGCTGACAACGGTTGCCATTGCCAAGCAGGAGAATCTGATTCCGACAGATGCAGAAATGGACCAGCGCCTGCATCAACTGGCAACAGAGAACGGTTATAAAAGTGTGGAAGAAATGGTGCAGTTCGGATTTGTCAGAGAATCTCTGGAAGAACAGCTGATCAGTGATGATGTAGTGGAATGGTTGCTGAAGAATGTAACAATTGTTACAAAGTAGCCCCAGGGTTCCCTGGTTTGAAGCTTTTATCAGAGACGGAATATGGATTGCTGTTAGTGTCGCCGGGAAGGCGGTGGATTGGAGATTTGTATGAAGCGAAAGTTTATGAGTGTAGTAGCGGCCTTAGGTGTCATGTGCCTGCTTGCAGGCTGTGGGAAAGAGGCTGCCGGATACAATGGAAAAAGTGTAAGCTTATCGGATATTAAATTAAAGGATTATGTTACCCTTGGCGAATATAAGGACCTGAATGTTACTGTTGCGGGAACACAGGCTGTATCGGATGCGGAAGTAAAAGCCCAGACCCTGGCATGGTATCAGCAATATGTCACAAAGGAAAACGGCGCGATCATGGATCGTGCGGTTACGGAAGGGGATACCGTTTTTATCGACTATGTTGGGAAAAAGGACGGGGTCGCTTTTGAAGGAGGCAGCGCACAGAATGTCAATGTGGTCATCGGTTCCGGAGCATTTATCGATGGTTTCGAAGACGGACTGATTGGTGCAATGCCGGGTGAAAGCGTGGAGTTGAACATAACCTTTCCGGAAGATTATGATGCCACGGAGCTGGCAGGTAAACCGGTAGTCTTTACGGTCAAGGTTCATTACATTGCTCCGGATGAGATGGTGGATTCTGTGGTGGCGGCCTTTGGAAAGGAAGAATACCATACCGTGGAAGAATTCCTGCAGTATACCCGAACGCTGTTAGAAGAGTATTACCGGGTTGCTTATCGGGAAAATGTGGAGAAAACCATTTACAGCCGGATCTATTCGAACAGTACCTATCAGGAATTCCCGGAGGAGCTGCTCGCTCAGCGCATGGAGCATGTAAGGGAGAGTGTTGAAGCAGATGCCAAGGAAATGAATATGGATGTGGATACCCTGATCTCCACTTACTACGGTCTGAAAACGGCGGATTTTCTGGAACAGGTTGCCCAGTCCTATCTGCAGCATGCGCTGACTGCTTATGCCATTGCAGAGAAGGAGCAGATACTCCAGACAGAGGATGGGTTGAATCAGGCAATAGAACAGTTTGCCACCCGGGAGGGGTTTGCCACGGCTGAGGAAATGCTTCAGTCCGGATATACAAAAGATGATCTGGAAGAGCAGGTAATGATAGATGCGGTTCTCGAGTTTTTATTGGAGAATACGAACATTAAGACTGTCTCCAGTTAATTCATATAAAAATAAAAGGGGGTAAAGGTTAAACATGAAAAAGATTATTGCCATTTTTTGTGCCGCAATCGCCTTGTGCATTGCCGCAGTGATTTTTGTACCGGGTACTGTGGCAGAAGCGGCATCTTCCGAACCGTTCACCTTGATTTTTGAGTGTGAGGATTTGGTTGATTCTGCTCCGGCAACAGCCAAAGCTTCGGTTGTGGAAAGCGAGGATGCTTCCGGCGGCAAGTATTTGTTTCTTAAGGGTACAAACACAGGTGCAAAGGGAACCGAAGATGTGGAACCTACAGGTGATGGCTATACACCCAAGGTAGGCTCTTATGAGATTCGAGTGTCCCATACCTTTGAGGAAACCAAAAACGTGTATGTGTGGGTGAGATCCAGGTATAATAATACCAAAACATATGGTATTTACTTCTCCATAAACGGCAGTGCCTATGTGAGAAGAAATATCAGCGGAGCCAATGGCTTTTCCTGGACGATGCTACAACCACAGGCAATGGCTGCGGGAGAGACCCTGACAGTGGATCTCTATCACAGAAATATGAGTTCCTATTTCGACAAGATTATCATTACCGATGACAGCACCTTCAATCCCACTGGGAAAGATGATATCCCTGTGGGAAGACAGGAGGAGTATGGAGAGTTTCATATTACTCCCATAGAGGGACATCCCAGGATTTACATTACAAAGGATACCCTTCCTGCATTTCAGCAGAAGGTAAAAGGCAGTAAGTACAAATCCTATGTGGACAGTATGATCAAAAATGGTACCTCCGTAAAGGCGTCTTCCTACGATCGTACCGGTATCGTAAATGGTTCCGATAACTCTCTGAGCATCAGCCTGCGCTCCCGCTCGCTTCTGTATCTGGCAGGGCTTAAGGACGAAGCTTATGCAAGAGAGACCATAGACAGAGCCATGACCTATGCCCGTACACTGGTATATAATACGGATTCCTCCGGTGTTGCCAGAGCTCTGGGCAACAGTATCTGGGCCCTTGCCATTGTATACGACTGGCATTATGATCTGCTGACAGACTCTGAAAAAGAATTCCTGATCGGCAGAATGAAGTATCTGTGCTCCTATCTGGAATGTGGATATCCCATCGATCATCGTGTAACCTTCGGTCATGGCTGTGAGTATATGGTGTATCGTGATATTATGGGGGCGGGTGCTGCTGTTTTTGATGAGGACAAGGCCATCTGGGCGGATGCAGATGCATGGTTTGCCAAGAGTGCGGCTTATCGAAGAGAGATTACTCCATCCGGAAATTATCCGGAAGGTACCTTCTATGGCGATATCCGTACCACCTCAGAATATTATGCCATGTTTCTTTTGAAGCCTTGGGGAATTCCCGATGAAGAGCTTTTTGGCGAGAAATTTGATGAAAAGATGCTGAAGTATCTGTATCTGCGTATGAGTGACGGGGAATTGCTCTTTGACGGAGAACTGAATTATCGTGTGGATATGAAGTATTATTATAGAACCTGGGATTCTGTCATGTTCAACGCGTTGCTGTATCCGGAATCGGATTATTATGAATCCATGCTGGGAGAAGCTTTAAGAGGTCAGGTTGCATGGCCGGAGAATTACGCCTTCTGGCTTTTGCTGTTTGGTGATATTGCAGCAGTGGATAATACAAAGGCAGAATTTGATACATTGCCCCTGTCCTGGATGGGAAGCTATCCGTTTACCCATGTGATTGCACGTACCAGCTGGGCCATCGGTATCGATGCTCCCACCGTAATCTCCTTTGTAAAGGGACGTGAGATTGCAGCGGAATTCCACATGAAGCCCGATAATGGTTCCTTCCAGATTTATTACAAGGGTATCCTTGCAGCCAATGCCCAGGGAGATAATGATGGATTTTACGTAAATGCTCAGGACAGAAACTACAGCAGACGTACGATTTCTGCCAACTGCGTTACGATTACGGACCCCAACGAAATCTTCTTCTACAATTATTATTCCGGCAGAGACTGGATGGTGCTCCAGAATGACGGCGGACAGAGCATTGACTTTTTCCGCACTACGGGCAGACAGGAAACTGTGGAGGAACTGATCCAGGATACGGGACTTTTGGCCGAGACGCAGGGCAAGTACAACGGACCCAATACACAGACCCCTATCTTTACCTACTTAAAGAGCGATCTGACCGGTTCCTACGCCGGTACGCTGGTTCATAAACAGAGTGGAAAGACCCTGAAAGAGGTTCTGGCAGATAACGGTTATACAGAGCTGATACCGGAGGGGGCTACAGAAGGCACCACAATTAGTTATTCTCTCATGAACAGTATCTACTTTACGGATTTTGAGCTTCAGAGAAAAGTGGATTCTTACAAGAGAGCTACCGTATTTATCAATACCAATAATAAGGACTACCCCGGTGCGTTTATCTGCTACGATTATGTGGATGCAAGAGAAGCTTCTTTTGAGAAGAAGTG
This sequence comes from Acetatifactor sp., assembly GCA_045593865.1. GTDB lineage: Bacteria > Bacillota > Clostridia > Lachnospirales > Lachnospiraceae > Acetatifactor. The sequence continues at coordinate 8,374 of JAZNXM010000136.1, forward strand.
GCTCATCCACGGTCTGGATGATATGATGGTCAATGACAATGTGATTACCATTGTTAAGGATGATGCATTCTACAATGGTAAGCTGGTCAATGTAACCATGCTTCCGGAGAATGCAGATATTGAGCTGATCGGTGGCGAAGGAAAAGAAGGATATTTTAACGGTGTAAATTATTATACAAAGCGTTCTTATGATTATTATCTGTACAAGAGCAGATGGAGAGCAGAGGTATCTCCTTCCAATGAGCAGGATACGGATATCTTCCTGAATGCCATGTATGTGACGGATGCAGACGGTAATCTGCCACAGCTTCCTATGTATCAGGAAGCTACGGATGAATTCGTAGGTGTTACCGTTCTCGATAATGTGGTAATGTTTGCGAAGAATGCTTTGCCGATTGAAAATGGCTTTACACTTACTGTAAGAGATAACAGTGATGGAAAGACCATGCACTGTCTGATTACCGATGTGACAGCGGGTGTGTGGACGGTGTCCGGCGGCGGTATGACGCAGAATGTGGAGGTTACTGCAGAGGAGAATTCCCTTTACTTTGAAGGACTTCCCGGAGAATATACCATTGCACCTGCAGCGGCAGGAACAACAGCAGACAATGTGGATTATCCGGAGCTGGAAGGGGTATGGAAGTTAGGAGATTTCAATATCTTTGACAGCACAGAAGGAAATGGTTTCATGTTCTACAATGAATATCCTAACAAGGAAGTGGATGGTGTTCCATATGTAGAGGCAGAAGGATTCTACAGCTACTTTGGAGTAAAAGTCATCAACAATGGTGACGGAAGCTATACCATAAAAGCCAAAGACGGTAAGAATGTAATCATCTGGCCGGATGAAACCAGGTGTGTAATGAACGGTTCTGAGAAAACCCTGAAGGCGGCTCCATTCCTGGATGGCGAGCTTCTCTATGTATCTCCCGGTGAGATCAGAGCAGCCACCTATATTAGCGCGGTGTATCATGACCAGTACTATACCCTCGAAATTCATAACACGTATGAGGGCAGCGACACCGAATCCAGTGAAAGCAGCGAAAGCAGTGAATCCAGTGAATCCAGCGAAAGCGGCGAAAGCAGCGAATCCAGTGAATCCAGTGAAAGCAGTGAAAGCAGCGAATCCAGTGAATCCAGTGAAAGCAGCGAAAGCAGCGAATCCAGTGAAAGCAGCGAATCCAGTGAATCCGGTGAAAGCAGTGAATCCAGCGAAAGCAGCGAATCCAGCGAAAGCAGTGAATCCAGCGAAAGCAGCGAATCCAGTGAAAGCAGCGAATCCAGTGAATCCGGTGAAAGCACGGAATCCGGTGAATCCGGTGAGTCTGGCGACGTAAGCGGCGGAGACGGTGGAGAGACCCAGGAATCCAGCG
>JAZNXM010000137.1:0-2496 GCA_045593865.1 Acetatifactor sp.
TCTGAACGTAATCCACTACATGCATGACAAGTACTGCTATGAAAGAGCAGAAATGGCTCTTCATGACAGAGACGTTAAGCGTTACTTCGCAACAGGTGTTGCAGGTCTTTCCATCTGTGCTGACTCCTTATCTGCTATCAAGTATGCTAAGGTTGAAGCAGTAAGAGACGAAGACGGAATCATCGTTGACTTCAAGACAACCGGTGAATTCCCGAAATACGGCAACGATGATGACCGTGTAGACCTGATCGCTCAGGATCTTGTAACCAAGTTCATGACCGCAGTTAGAAGACATCATACTTATAGAAACGGTATCCCTACCACTTCTATTCTGACCATTACTTCTAACGTAACTTATGGTAAAGCAACCGGCAACACTCCTGACGGACGTAAGAAAGGACAGCCTTTCGCTCCCGGCGCTAACCCTATGCATGGACGCGATACTCACGGTGCAGTAGCTTCTCTGTCTTCCGTAGCTAAGCTTCCATTCAAGGATGCACAGGATGGTATCTCCAATACCTTTACCATCATCCCCGGAGCTCTTGGTAAGGAAGATCAGATCTTCGCCGGCGACATCGAGTTGGATCTGAACTAATTAAGTCAGTGCTTTTGATTTCCGGTGGTCACATCGGGTCAAAGCACAATGAATCCAAGCATCTTTCCGGCGGCTTTAGAGCCGTCGGAAGAAACAATAGACAATCGTATTTCGCGATCAGAGGAGTGGAACTATGGACAACCAGAAAATGATTGATGACCTTGTGAAAATGCTCGATCAGGGCATGAAAAGCGGTGTGGGTCATGTAAATGTAGATTACGATGCCGAAAGCAAAGAGTCAAAGAACGTTCAGACAATGGGCTGCTCGGATTGCTCCCGCACTCCGTTAGCCTGCAGTATACCTACTCTTCATGAAGGGCTGGATGATTATCAGCAGCCCCGGAAATCAAACCAATAATTTTTATTCGGAATCAGGCAAGAGAATCCCAATGATTTTAATCTTGCAGTTGCGAATTGCATCACAAAAACAGGAGGAATCATATCATGGCAGCAAATGCAGCACAGTGCGATAACTTAGTAGCATTACTTGATGGTTATGTAACCAAAGGCGGACATCATCTTAATGTTAACGTATTAAACAAAGAGACTTTATTAGATGCTCAGGCTCATCCCGAAAACTATCCACAGCTTACTATCCGTGTTTCCGGATATGCTGTTAACTTCATCAAGTTAACCCCGGAACAGCAGGCTGACGGTATCTCTCGTACCTTCCACGAAGGAATCTAAACGTAAGATAACATTGTAGGTATTTACAACGTACCTGCAGTACAAGGTTTCACAGCCCGGGAAGACAACTTCCCGGGTTTCTTTTACACACGAGCAGATGCAGGCTTTTAAAATGCATAAAGTATATTAAATCACATTTATTTTCATCTTTTTACGCTTAAGAAGGCATCAGTACATGTCTGCTTAAGCATGGAGGCAATTATGCAGGGAAGAATTCATTCACTTGAAAGTTTTGGCACCGTCGACGGCCCCGGTGTGCGTTTCGTTGTATTCGTACAGGGCTGCCCCATGCGCTGTGCCTATTGTCACAACCCGGACACCTGGTCCATGACGGGAGGCACCATGATGGAGCCTGAAGAAATTATAGAACAATATGAACGCAACAAAGGCTTTTACAAAGGCGGCGGCCTCACTGTTACCGGTGGTGAGCCATTGATGCAGGTTGACTTTTTGATCGATCTGTTTACCATTGCAAAGTCCAAGAACATCCATACCTGTATCGATTCCTCAGGCATTGCATTTAACCCGGACAACGCACAGTTTATGGAAAAGCTGGATCATCTGATGACACTGACTGACCTGGTTATGCTGGACATCAAGCATATTGATCCTAAGAAGCATAAAGAGCTGACAGCACAGCCCAACAAACGAATTTTGGAGTTTGCAGCATATCTGAACGAGCAGAAAGTGGATATGTGGATCCGCCACGTTGTAGTACCCGGAATCACAGATGACGACAAATATCTGGAAGAGCTGGGCTACTTCATCGGCCAGTTTACCAACCTGAAGGCTCTGGATGTATTGCCTTACCATACCATGGGCGAAGTAAAATACCAAAAGCTGGGCTTGGAATATAAGCTGAAGGGTGTTCCTGCAATGGATAAAAACAAAGCTATCGAAAAGAAGCAGGTGGTTCTGAAGGGTGTGAGAAAACGCCGTTTAGAGATGGGACTGATTAAGGAGTAATATCTTCCCGTTTTCCCTGCCTTTCCTGCTATGCATCCACATTTTTTTGGCAGGCAAGCATCTGCCGTATGCAGAGCTGCCTCCAAAACAGAAAGAAAGACTTGTATTCATCTGCTTTTTATATTACAATAGTATTAACATTGATAAAATGATATCAATCATTCTAAAACAATAGGAGGAAATTAACTATGGCATTCGTAATTGGCGATTCTTGTGTATGCTGTGGAGCATGTGAAGCTCAGTGTCCT
>JAZNXM010000138.1:0-3757 GCA_045593865.1 Acetatifactor sp.
CTCTCCCAGCTGAGCTAAGACCCCATTTCGGCTGCATTCCCAACCGACTTTGTCAGTATACACTGTATCAATTACATTGTCAACAACTTTTTACAGATATTTTTTTAATTTTCTTATTTTTTCTATTGTATGTGATATTGATACATTTCCGAAACTCCCATAACTTACTTCCTACATTTTCTCCGGTGCTTCAAACCCAAGCACATGAATACAGGTCTCCAAAATATCTCTGGTTAAAACAAGCAATGCGATCATGCCCTTCTTCTTATCTTCCTGTTCTTCACTTAATATCTTGGTCTCGTGATAGAAATGGTTAAATGCATTTGCCAAGTCATAAATAAATGCGCAGACCTTGTGAGGTGCAATTTCTTCACATGCACTCTGCATCATGGCGTTGAAGCCTGCAATCTGCATCATCAGTGCTTTGGTCGACTCATTTTCCGGCTTGTTCAATGCAAGCCCTTCCAGACTGCCGCCCTGTTCTCTATACTTGTTCAAAATGGACTTGATACGAACAATCGTATACAGAATGTAGGGACCGGTATCCCCCTCAAAGGAGGTAAATCTGTCAATATCAAAAATATAGTCCTTGGATGCCTGATTGGAAAGGTCACCGTACTTCAGCGCAGAAACTGCCACGATATTGGCAATCTCTCTTGCCTCCGACTCATCCATCTGACGGTTCTCCACGATCTTTCTGTACATCTCCTCCTTGGTCTCGGCAATCAGATTTTCCAGACGCATCACGCCCCCGTCACGGGTCTTGAAGGGCTTTCCGTCTTTTCCGTTTACCGTGCCGAAGCCAAGCCATCTTAAGTTGGTATCTTCCGCAACCAGCTTTGTCTTTCTTGCACAGCGGAATACCTGCTCAAAGTACAGATCCTGACGCTTATCCGTCAGATAGATCAGCTCATCCGGCTGGTACAGATTCATACGTTCCATGATGGTAGCCAGGTCTGTTGTATTGTACAAAGAAGCCCCATCCGATTTCAAAATCATACACGGCGGCATTTCCTTGGTATCGGTTTCTTCCTTTACATCTACCACCAATGCTCCGTCACTGATGTAAGCATAACCGCCATCCTTCATGAGCTGCACCATCTCCGGAATCAGGTCCTGAACATCGCTTTCCCCCTTCCAAAGATCGAATTCTACATTCAGGGTGTCATAATTTTTCTTCAGATCCGCAATGGATATCTCCATAATGTGATTCCAAAGGGCACGGTATCCTCTCACACCATTCTGTAGCTTAAAGGTAGCTTCCATAGCCTTTGCTTTATATTCCGGATCTTCCTTGGACTTGGCACTGGCTGCGGGATAGATTTCTTCCAGTTCCCCAATCGTAAACGGTGCTTCCTCCGGATATTCTCCTTTATAAGTATCATCATAGTAAACCAGCTCCGGCTGCTTCTCCTGCAATCCGGTAATGATCAGCCCCATCTGCAGTCCCCAGTCACCCAGATGCACATCACCGATCACCTCATGACCCGCGTAACGACAGATACGTTTGATACTTTCACCGATAACAGCAGAACGCAGGTGTCCTACGTGAAGAGGCTTTGCAACATTGGGTCCGCCGTAATCGATAATGATCTTCTTAGGATTTTCCGGTCTTTCCAGACCAAACTTTTCATCCCGGTACATGCCGGTCAGATAATCCTTCAAAAATTCCTCAGTAATCTTCAGATTCAGAAAGCCGGGGGCTACAACGCTTACCTCAGCAAACACCTTGCTGTCAGCAAGCTTCACCGCCACATCGTTGGCAATCATAATCGGTGCCTTTTTGTACTGCTTTGCACCTGCCATGGCACCGTTACACTGATATTCACACAGATCTGGGCGGTTTGAAATGGTTACCTTACCCAGTGCAGGGTTGTAGCCTGCCTCCTCAAATGCCTGCTGCATTTCTTCTGATATAAGTTCAAGAATTTTTTTCATATTTTCTCCATTCTTGCTCCATCCTTGAAATTCGGATGCAAGCACCAATTTCTACCGCCTCAAATGTCTATACTCCTTATCATTCAATGAGTGCGGCAATATATACTTGTTGTCCACCATATTGCCACGAATGGACGCATTGTTATAATAATAGCTGATTTTGCAGCAAATGACAAGTATTCAAAATACATTTCATTACCCGCACCGGCAATCTAATATTTTCATTATAACGCATCTTTCAAAATGTACCAACTATTATTATCACCGCTCTGACTTCTGACGCTCCCTCTCCAACTTGGAGTACGCACATCCACAATAATCCTGCCGGTACAATCCATACTCTGCGGAAAGCTCCACGGAACGTTTATAGCCTTCCCTCTTTTTAAAATCCGAAGGCAGCCAAGGCACTTGATACACGCCTGCCAATTCCTCGCCGATTTCATTCAGTTTCCGGGCATTTTTCAGCGGGCTGATGGTCAATGTAGTGGTAAAATAATCCGCCTCAATCTGTTTTGCCACTCTCGCAGACTCTTCCAAACGCATCCGATAGCACAGGAAACATCTTTCTGCGCCTTCCGGACACTCCTCCATCCCCCTGGTCAGCTCCAGAAATTTTTGCGGCACATAATCTCCCTCGATACACTCGATTCTGTATCTGCCCTCCTGTGTGTTGAATATTTCAATCAATCGTTTCTGTTCTTCCACCCTCTTAAAATACTCTGCTGATGCTGTGATGTTAGGGTTATAATACAAGACCGTTATCCTGAAATATCTGCTCAGATAATCCAACACATAACTACTACAGGGGGCGCAGCAGCTGTGGAGAAGCAGATGTTTGGCAGATTCCTCCTCCGTCTCCGCTTCCTTCATAGCCTCTACCTTTCCCGTGCCATCATTATCTGCCGGTTTACCAGACTCATGAAAAACACAATCCGGTAATTTCTCTTGCAGACGATCCAATACTTTGTCCAATTCTTTTTGATAATTTCGCTTATTCATAATTCAACTCACTCTCTGCCATCATCCGGATATTCCTCAATCATCTCCCCCACCATATCCAGATCAATTTCCAGCTTTCCCTGATAAATAGATAGAGGTATCTTCCCGCTTAATCCCCGAACCATCGGCGAGATCATTTCCTCATCTTCAAAAGAATATGCCATCAACATTTTCTTGTCAGGGTCAATCAGCCAATACTCTCTGACACCGGCATTCAGATATTTTGCAAGCTTTTTTTGCTTGTCCCTGCGCCCGGTAAATGGAGAAAGCACCTCCACTACAAAATCCGGCGCTCCCATGATCCCCCAACGCTTAATCTTATGCTTATCACAAACAATCAGTACATCCGGCTGCACCATTGTTCTGTCATCACAGTCCAGACGTACATCAACAGGAGCAACTCTGGCAACACATTCCCCTTTATTCGCTCTTATAAAATTGGCTATCTGACGATAAAGCTCTCCTGCTATCCCCTGATGTACAAAAGCAGGGGGGGCCATATCATAAAAGACACCATCTATGAGCTCTACGCGCCGGTCAGCAGGCAATGCATCATATTCCGCAGTGGTATATTCCCCCTGCTCTTTTCCCGCCAGATATGGCACCATATTTTCTTCCACGCGAGAAGTACCGTATTTACTGTCAGTATTATGGTAATCATACAAAACCTTCTTCGTTACAGTCTGTTCTGCAAACACCCTCTCCAATGCCTGCAGTGTGGAATACCGAGGGCACTGTGTAACACCGCCAAAGATTTTCTGCACGGTTCCCAACGGAACTCCGGACCAATCTGCAATCTGCTCATTAGAATATCCACGAC
>JAZNXM010000139.1:0-6375 GCA_045593865.1 Acetatifactor sp.
ATATAGTTTGGTAGGAGGTGTCAATGACACCCCGGAAGATGCTGCGGAGTTGGTGGCATTGGCGGCACCTTTAAATTGTCACATTAATTTGATCCCGGTTAATCCTATTAAGGAACGGGATTATGTGCAGTCAGACGACAGTCATATTCAGGCTTTTAAAAATAAGCTTGAAAAAAATCATATAAATGTTACTATAAGAAGAGAGATGGGGCGGGATATTGATGGTGCCTGCGGGCAGCTAAGGCGCTCCTATATGCAGAAAGAGAAGCAGGGGCAGGAGGATTAGAACGTGTTAAAGGCGTTTTCCGTAACCGATATAGGCAAAAGAAGACAATTAAATCAGGATTATATATACGCTTCGGAACAGTCGGTGGGTAATCTGCCCAATCTGTTTATTGTGGCTGACGGCATGGGAGGCCATAAGGCCGGGGATTTTGCATCCAAATGTACAGTGGAGACCATCTGCGATCTGGCAGCCAGGTCCTTTGAGAAGAATCCGGTGCTGATTCTCAAGAAAGCCATTGAGACTGCCAATGACAGTGTCCACAAGAAATCCGTGGAAGATATAAGCTATGAGGGCATGGGCACAACTGTGGTGGCCGCCTCGTGTCTTGGAAAATATCTGCAGATCGCCAATGTGGGAGACAGCAGATTATATGTAATAGGTAATGAGATTAAACAGATTACAAAAGACCATTCTTTGGTGGAGGAAATGATCCGGATGGGCGGCATTGACCGAGCGGCGGCGAAGAATCATCCGGACAAAAACATTATTACCAGGGCGATAGGGGCAAATGATACGGTGGAGATTGACTTCTTTACTGTGGAGTTAAGGCCCGGGGAAAAAGTGCTGATGTGCTCCGATGGTTTGAGCAATATGCTGGAGGATGATGAAATCCGCAGGATTGTCCAAGGGGATGGCAGCATTGAAGGCAGGGCCAAGGAACTGGTATCCGCTGCCAATGCCAGAGGGGGAAGAGATAATATTTCTGTTATTCTGATTGAGCAGACGGCATAGAAGTAATATGGTAATGTTACGGGCACGTTTGCAAGGTATAAAATAGAATGGTTGAAAGTGTTTTCAACCTGCGTATTAGTGCATTATTGCAGGCACGCGTATAATATGCATGGAGGAATGTATGGTAAAGATTGGAATGATGATAGGAGACCGTTACGAGATACTGGAAAAAATCGGAACCGGGGGAATGTCAGATGTCTACAAAGCAAAATGTCATAAGCTGAATCGTTTTGTGGCTGTTAAGGTCTTAAAGCAGGAATTCAGTGAGAATGCTAATTTTGTATCTAAATTTCGAATAGAGGCACAGGCCGCGGCAGGTCTGATGCATCCCAATATTGTAAATGTATATGATGTAGGGGAGGAAAATGGAATCTACTACATTGTTATGGAGCTGGTGGAAGGAATTACCCTGAAGCGGTATATCGAGAAGAAGGCAAGGCTGTCCTACAAGGAAGCTGTAAGTATCGCCATTCAGGTATGTATGGGTATTGAAGCTGCACATAATAATCATATTATTCATAGAGACATAAAGCCTCAGAATATCATTATTTCCAAGGATGGTAAGGTAAAGGTAACAGACTTCGGTATTGCAAAGGCGGCTACCAGCAACACCATTACATCTAATGTCATGGGGTCTGTGCATTATACTTCGCCGGAGCAGGCAAGAGGCGGCTACAGTGATGAAAAGAGTGATATTTATTCACTGGGCATCACATTATTTGAAATGGTCACAGGCAGAGTACCTTTCAACGGAGAGACCACGGTTGCCATTGCAATTAGACATATACAGGAGGATTTACCTTCGCCTCAGGAATTCGTTGGTGAAATTCCTGTCAGCGTGGCAGATATTGTCATGAAATGCTGCCAGAAGTCGCCCGACAGAAGATATCAGAGCATGCAGGAGTTGATCGGGGATTTAAAGAAATCTCTGATGAATCCTCATGGGGATTTTGTAGTGCATAAGGATATGGATGCTCAAGCCGGCACCAGAATGGTTTCAGCAGATGAGATGGCGACGATTAAGAGAAAGACGGCTGCAAACGTGCAGGAAGAAGAGCATTTGCGGCTGAATCGAACCGAGCAGATGGCAAAGCATGTATATGATGACCCGGAAGAGGAAGATTACGATGACAGAGAGCCTAAGCTGGAGAAGGTAACTACCATTCTGGCTATCGTGGCTGGTATCATTATCTGCATTATTATTTTTGTTCTGTTGGGTAAGATTTTTGGACTGTTTTCTTCCAATCATCCCGGGAACAAGATTGAACATGGTTCACAGGGCTCCACTGTGCAGACGGGACCCATTATTGACAGTGATGCGGAAGAAAATAAAATTGCCATGATCTCAGTGGATGGCTGGAATGTGGAGAAAGCTAAAAAAAAACTGATTGAAATGGAACTGGTTCCCAGAGTTACCTATGAAACATCGGATGTGTATGAAGCGGGTATGGTCATACGTGCAGATGTTGCGGAAGGTGTCAGACTGAAGGCAGGCACAATAGTGTGGTTGACCATCAGTTCCGGAAAAGAGGGCGTAGAAGTACCGTCAGTAAGCGGTAAGACCTATGAGGAAGCCTACAGCTTGTTTGCGAAAGCAGGTTTTAAGATTGACAGGGAGGAAGAGTATTCCGCGGATGTGGAAAAAGGGCGCGTGATCAGCCAGATACCGGCAGCCGGCGAGACGGTTCCCAAGGGTAGCAGTATCACTGTAAGTGTCAGCATCGGTCCCGCAGAAAACAAAGTGGTAATGCCTAATGTGATTGGAGAGGACGAGATGACCGCAACTGCTCTGATCCTTGAAGCAGGACTTCAGATAAAGAGTGTAACGGCAAATTATCATGAAACGGTAGCAGAAGATTTGGTTTATTATCAGAATTATCCACAGGGAACTCTGTTGGAAAAGGGAACTGGTGTAGATATTATGGTCAGCAAGGGGAAAAAGATTGCCACCTATAAATGCAATGCGATTATCGAGGCGCCTACGGTCAGTGAAGCACCTGATTATGTATCCGGTTCTTCCGTAAGAATTTCGTTGATCACAGATGGCGGTAAGATTTTAATGGATACTACAACCACGACCTTTCCCCAGACGGCGAACTATTATGGTATTACTTCCCCGGGCGGAATCATAACCATATATTATACCGTGACTACCGAAAGTAGCACGACTACGGATCCGGTGACCGGGCAGACGGTTACCGTTCCAGGCACCACGGAAGAGAAATCTTTTGCAAGAAGACTTGAGTTCGTGGAAGAATAGGTGTTGCCGGATGGCCTGAGCGGCGAAAGATCCGGACATTAAGCATGAAGGGATAGTTGCTTCGTGGAAGAATAGGTGTTAATAGGGCGTTTAAATATGCAGGGAAAGATTGTAAAAGGCATAGCAGGTTTTTATTATGTACATGTGCCGCAAAAAGGCATCTATGAGTGTAAGGCAAAAGGAATATTCCGCAAGGATAACCAAAAGCCCCTTGTAGGCGACAATGTAGACATAAAGATATTAAATGAAGAAGAGAGACTGGGAAATATAGACCGACTGCTGACGAGGAAGAGTGAGATCATCCGTCCTGCGGTAGCCAATATTGACCAGGCGCTGGTTATATTTGCAATCGTGAAGCCACAGCCCAATTTCAATCTACTGGATCGTTTCCTGATCATGATGCAGAAGCAGAATATTCCGTGCATTATCTGCTTTAATAAGGCGGATCTGGATGAAGAGAATGCAGGCTGTGAATATGAGGCAATTTACCGCAAATGCGGTTATGAGACCTTATGTGTCAGTGCAAGGAAACGGCAGGGAATAGGGGAGCTGCGCCGGATCCTGGCGTGTAAGACGACTACAGTGGCAGGCCCCAGCGGTGTAGGCAAGTCTTCGCTGATCAACTGTCTGCAGTCGGATATTATTATGGAAACGGGTGAAATCAGCAGCAAGATCGAGCGGGGACGGCATACTACCAGACATTCGGAGATCATACCGCTTAAGGATAATGCGTATATTCTGGATACGCCGGGCTTCAGCTCCCTTGGACTTTTTTGTATGGAAAAAGAGGAGCTGGCGGGCTATTATCCGGAGTTTGCCAAGCATGAAAAATATTGCAAATTCGGCGGTTGTGCACATATCAGCGAACCGGTCTGCGGTGTAAAAGAAGCACTGGCTGAGGGAGAGATCAGCCAGGTGCGTTATGAGAATTATAAATTACTGTATGAAGAACTGAAGGGCAAGAAGAAGTATAGTTAATTTACACTAACATATCCTCGGACAGCACCTCACGCTTGATATACACGGGAAAAGTAGGCGGACATTGGGCATAGATATTGCCGAAGTGTTCGCTTTTTTCTGTGGTGGCATACCATTTGACCAGACTGATCTGGTAGCCACACAGTTCGATGCAGGTAATACATTTGGGGTGTATACAGCTTCCGCAGTTGTAGTAGGGTGTCTGTGCATTTCCCAGTTTGGGACGATGGGTGTGCCCCGCCATGAATTTACAGTGGGAGCAGTGGGCGTAATTTAAGAATTTCTGCTCCAGTTTATCTTTTTTGAAATTGTTCTTTGCGGCACTGGTAGGGTCCTGAACGCCGAAATATTCCAAAGGTGTCCAAAGATGGCGCACCAGGAAACGTGAAAGCTTCCAAAATACCGAGTTGAGTAAATCTGCCTGATGCCCATGGGTAACATACAGATTCAAGGACGGATCCGCAGATTTCAATAGGATGCCTTCGCAGTATTGCAGGTTATTGAATATGGGTTCCAGATTCTTTTTCGCCATATCGTGATTGCCATAGAGCATATACAATCGTCCGGCATTGTGAAAATGGCTCAACTGACAGAAAATATCTCCATGCACTTCTATAATCTGCTCTAAGGTAGCGTTCTCCCACAATTCGTCCCCGTCTCCCACTTCAATGTAGCAAAAGCCATATTGGTAATAATACTGAAGAGCTGCAAAATAGCTGCTCATATTTTTCAGAAAGTTGTCATTGTTGTTGCCGATGCCTCGGTGGCAGTCGCTGAAGAACACATATTTTGTATGCTTGGTTATGGGCAGGACAGGAGCATTTTCAAAGGCACGGTTCAGGCGATTGATATAGCTCATTTTGTTACCTCCTGTGGGTTATCTTTTCTCTTTTTGCTATTTGGTTTCTTTCATTTGACATTTTGCTGCCTTCTGTTTTTTCTTACACTTTGAGTTTGTTTGTGATTGCTCACACCTGGCTTTCTTCTGTTTTTTAGGCTTAAAAAGGAGTCTTACAGCAAACGGCAGATAATAGTAGAGGTACAAAAGGCGGTCACCATATTGTTCGAAGGGCCTGGTAATATAGTTGAATAATTTGCAGTATATCTTGCAGTAGAAGAGAGCAATGCGCCGAACAGCTTTTTTAAAAAGGGAGTATTTTCGAACACTGTGATAAAAGGTAAAGTACACGGTCAGTCCGTTTACTTTACAGGTGGTGTCCGGCAGAGTTTTCCGAAAGCTGTCCAAGAAACGAGACAACATCGTGTAATCCTTGAAGCGGATGGAAGTATTTACAAACAGTTCTTGTGGCTTTGAAAAACTCCCCATTTTAAAGATAGTAAGCCACCAGTGTCGACTTCTCATACGACCCAGACGGGATGGCTGTTCGAAGAGTGTGTGGGAAGGAATGTGGGAACGTGAAGGAGAGACGGAAAGGTGTTGTTTGCCTGTTAAAGTGGAGCGCTTGTTCAGCCATAAAGAAATGTCCAGCATATCTTTGGGCTCCACTGCATGAAAATAAGTGGTGCGGTAGGCATCTGGAGATACAACCTCATCTGCATAGTATATGCCCAGTTCACAGCCTGAGTTAATGCCATATTGCCCTTTCCAGAATTCAAGAAGCCAGGTTCGGTTGTTGTAATCAAAGTAAATCGTTTCATAATCGAATACCATATTCAGGTAAGGCGCAGACAGATCATAAAGATGCATATAGCCAAAATTCTTTTGAGGAGCATCCAGTCTGGTTGCAAAAATATCCTGATAGGGATCATATGAATATCCCACAGGTTCTGCCAGAGTGTTCAATAATTGAGCTTTTTCTAAGGTGCTTAAACGGCGGACTTTTTGTATTACGCTTTTTTTCTTCAAGTGGAATCTGATCATAAGAATCAGAGCAAGGGGCAAAAGTGCCAGTAAAACAGAGAGAGTAACAGCTGTTACAGAAAAAAAAGTGTTGTTCATGGATCTTTGACTTTCGGGAGTTTGTTATATTTTATGCTAAAATTCTCCATTAGGTGACGGAAAGAAGCACCCGAAAATCAATCCTTTCGGGTGCTTCAGATTATCTTTTATGGAATTGGCTTTCGAAATTCTAAAGTCGGATCGTAGCCATGTCGTTCT
>JAZNXM010000140.1:0-57109 GCA_045593865.1 Acetatifactor sp.
AGAGAACGATGTTCTCAATGGTATCAGCATGTTGTTCATGAAGCTTTTGACCAACAGAGCGCAGATGTTTGCAGACGTTCGTACATACTGGAGCGGTGACGCGATCAAGAGAGTAACCGGTTATGAGATTGAAGGCTGTGCAAAGGAATCTGACGGTGTGATCCACCTGATCAACTCCGGCGCATGCTGTCTGGATGCGAATGCAGAAGCAAAGGATGCTGACGGCAATGCAGTGATGAAGCCTTGGTATGAAGTAACCGAAAAAGACATGGATGCGATCATGGCAGCAACTACCTGGAACCCTGCAGACAACGGTTATTTCCGTGGCGGCGGATATTCTTCCAGATTTGAAACCAAGGCAACCATGCCCGCAACCATGATCCGTCTGAACCTGGTAAAGGGATTAGGCCCTGTGATACAGATTGCAGAAGGCTGGACAGTAGGACTTCCTGCAGAGGTTTCTGATACCCTTTGGAAGAGAACCGACTATACATGGCCTTGTACCTGGTTTGCACCAAGATGCGATGGCAAGGAAGGTTCTGCATTCAAGACCGCTTATGAAGTAATGAACAACTGGGGTGCTAACCACGGCGCAATCAGCTATGGTCATATCGGTGCGGATCTTATTACACTTTGTTCCATGCTGAGAATTCCTGTATGTATGCACAACGTTCCTGAAGAACAGATCTTCCGTCCCGCTGCATGGAATGCATTTGGTATGGATAAAGAGGGTCAGGATTATCGTGCTTGTGCAGCATATGGTCCTCTGTATAAATAAGAATTGAGCAAGCTTCTGTTATAGGAATGGCTTTAGAAAGGACTCTCAGGAGTCCTTTCTGTGCTTTATCGGAAGGTTTTGTTCATCCGTTAGGTGATTACGTCATAATATAATTTGGCAGGTCTCTTTGAAAATCCATGAACAGCAGCAAAATGTTGAGGTGTTCCATTTACGACTTGTATTACAGCCAAAAATAATTTATAATAAAGCAAAAGGCAATAAAGCAAAGAACGAATGGAGGAAAGATAAATGCTGAAAGGAATCCCTAAAATTTTATCCCCTGAACTCTTAAAGGTATTATGTGAAATGGGACATGGAGACAGATTGGTAATCGGAGATGGTAACTTCCCGGCAGAATCCATGAGTAAAGATGCGATCGTTATCCGTATGGATGGTCACGGTACATGTGACGTGCTGGAAGCAATTCTGCAGGTGTTCCCGTTAGATACTTACGTAGAAAAGCCTGTAACCCTGATGAAGGTTATTCCCGGCGATGATGTGGAAACACCTATCTGAAATAAATATGCTAAGATTATTGCGGCTGCTGACGAAAGAGGTGCGGATATAATCGAGAATATCGAGCGATTTGCCTTTTATGGGGAAGCGCAGAATGTTTATGCTATCATTGCAACCGGTGAGAGCGCACTGTATGCGAATATGATTTTGCAGAAGGGTGTCGTAGTGTAAAAACAGGTTTATCATTTGAATGAAATAACATATCGCTCCATGGCTGAAAAGGAGTCATGGAGCGATATTTTGTCTGTTGAGAAACATCCCGGATTAAAATCGTCAGCAGTCTCGCGCAATGGGACGAAACGGAGTATATTACGGGATGAAGTATACTACCTAAATAAAATGTATCATCTCAGCCAGCTGCACGATCAGCGGGATGCTGACAATAGACAACAAGGTGGAAATAATTACAGTCTCTACAGCGTAGGAATAGTCGCTGTCATACAGCTGTGCATACACAGCTACATTGGAACCGGTGGGGCAGGCAGCCACGATCAACAGTGCCATCTTCATTTCTGCGAATTCTTCAGGCAGGAAGAATAATATGGCCATGGAAACCAGTGGAATGATGATCAGTCGTACTGCAGAGAGCAGATACAATTTTGACTTTTTGATCATCTTTGCCGGATTGGTCTGGGCCAGATAGATACCGATGGTAAACATGGCAAGCGGTGTGTTCAAGCCGGATATGTACTGAATGCCTTTGTTGATCAGACCGGGCATGGGTATTTTGGTCAGGAAGAAAAACAGACCGATGATGGTAGCAATCATAAAGGGTGCGGTCATAAGTCTCTTTGGAGAAGGCAGGAATTTTTTAAAGGAGCCTTTTGCCTTTGTGGCAGATGCATCTGTGGTCAACAATGCAACGCCATAAGACCATTGTAACAGATTTACAAATGCAATAAAAGCCGCAACATAAAATACTGCGCCATCACTTAAGGTAGCCACAATCAGCGGAATGCCGAAGAATCCGGGATTGGAGAAGGAAGATGCAAAGCAGAGGATTGCATCTTTGGAAAAGAACAATCTGGAAATAACAATGGAAATAATCATAACGATCAAAGCGGCAAGTGAGCTGTAGATCAGTCCCATTAAGCGTTCGGTAGAGTATTCTACCAAGAAGCTGTTGATGATAACGCATGGTAAGGAAAGGTAAATCAGAATATTGCTCAGATTACGACAGCCTTCCATAGTGATTTTCTTGGTGCGGAAGCAGATGTAGCCTACTGCTGCTAACAGGAACATTATCAATACCTGTTGGATAAGTAAAGTAGTCATAGTGAGTCTCCTTTTTGTAAAATTTATCTAATTATACTTGAAAACATATTGTTTTTCCAATATGAATTTAGTACTATATATATAACTTTGAGATGATATACAACCTTGCGATTTATGGGTCTCTCACAGACCTCCATATCACTCATACCTCCTGTAGCCGGACAATTCTTTAAATGTATGCCAGTCAGCGGGCACATATGTTTGCTGATGTGACATATTTTTGAGAAATGATTCCGTTACATGATGCATTATGTGTTATATGGTTTTGACAGAGGCTAATGATGCAGGACAGTTTTGTAACTTCCGCTCCAAGCACGCAGGTTATGGAAAGGGTATGGTTAATGGTATGGAATGGAATCAGCTTCAGCGATTTTTGGTAGTAGCAAGGGAAGAGAATATTTCGAAGGCGGCACAGATTTTAGATACCTCCCAGCCCTCCTTGAGCCAGATCATCAAAAGGCTGGAAGAGGAGCTGGGATATGAGTTGTTTGAGAGGGAAGGTAAGCGGATTCGTCTTAACGAGTCAGGCAGGATCATGATGCAGGCTGTTATGCAGATGGACGAGCTGATGGGGAACACAAAGGTCAGACTGGAAGAATTGAATGGCATAAAGCATCCGGAGGTTTCCATTCATTTTGCAACGGCTTCCACGCTGCTGCCGGAGCTGCTTTTATATCTGAGAAAGCGGGATCCACAGATACAGTACCGGATTCACCAGTGGAAGGCGGAAAATACACAATACGAGAATGATATCCAGATTCTGGCAGGCCCCATTGGCAGTGATCCTTATGTGGGGATGCGAGAAAAGGATGACATCCTATTAATGGAGGAAATATGTCTGGCTATACCCAGTAAGCATGCCTTAATGGACAGGGAAACGCTTTTGTTGGGAGATCTGATACAAGAAGAATTCATTAACCTGAATGAGCATTGGGAGTTGGGAAGGGCAATCAGACAAGAGATGGACCGGCTTCTGTTTGCGCCCAAAATGACCATGATGGTGGATAATCCCAACATGATGAGGGAATTGCTTAAGTCACATCTGGGAATCGCGTTTGTACCGGCTGTTTCGTGGCGTTCCTTTGCAGGGGAAGAAATCGCAATACGTCCTGTGGAGGATTTTCGATTGAAAAGGGTAGTCTATTTAAGAACCAGTCCCCGGAAATACCTGACAAGGGAGCAAAAGCAATGTCTTGCAGGAATCAAGGAATTTTTTGCAAAATACAGGGATAACATATCCCGGTAAAACAGAGCTTAAGTTTCGTAAAAGTTTCGTAAAATTATTGTGTCCGGGAAATTGACAAAGCAGACACATAATGCTAAATTATATATGTGATGAAGAGAAAAGGAGACGTGTCAAAACAAGAGATCCCCATTTTGTTTTGAGGCGTTTTTCCTATTATCATAGGGAAGAGAAGGAGAGGTATCGTAGAGTTGATTGAGTATTTGAGAGAGTTGAACATGGCATCTATTGTATTCCGCATCTTGTTGGCCATTATCGTGGGTGGTGTTGTGGGCCTGGAACGTGGAAGAAAGAACCGGCCGGCGGGATTTCGTACCTACATTCTGGTATGTCTGGGTGCGGCTCTTGTCATGATGACAAACCAGTATGTATATGTGACCTATCATGTCAGTGATCCGGTTCGATTAGGTGCACAGGTTATCAGCGGTATCGGTTTTTTGGGGGCAGGAACCATTATGCTGACGGGAAAGAATCAGATTAAGGGACTGACCACTGCAGCCAGTCTGTGGACGGCAGCCTGTAGTGGCCTGGCAATCGGTATCGGCTTTTATGAAGGTGCCATCTTGGGTGGACTGGCAATCGTATTTACCGTATCCGGTCTGCATAAATTTGATAACTGGATGCGTTCGCGGTCCAAGTATATTGAGCTGTACATAGAATATAATGAAGGGAAAAATACCTTCAGTGACTTTCTCATCTATGCCAAGGAGAATCAGTTTGATATAGCCAATATCCAGGCCAGTAAGGATGAATATTATCACAGGGAAAAGGGTAAGCAGAGAATGGTAAGCTATATTTTGACAGTGCAGAGCAAGGTAAAGCGTTCCCATGCGGAGATGATCGATATCTTGACTCAGGCCAAGGGAATCCAGTATATTGAGGAGTTGTAAAAAATAGAAATAATTGGAAAAAACAGTTGACAATTTATTCTTAAGGAGTATAATAGCAAAAAATAATCCATTTAGGGAAAGGAGATAATCAAATGAAGAGCATTGACAGATATCAGTTAAATATTGTTGCCAATTTGCATTCCGATATGGTGAATGAGTTCTTTGGCGTACCCGGAAAATTGTTTATCCCTATACAAACCTTTCCTTCGGTTATTACTATATAGAAAAGTATTGTGTAATTATAGTATCTGAGAGCCGATGTCTGTATAGGAATATATGGATATCGGCTTTTTGTTTCAGGTGTGGGCAAAAATTGTTTTTTTGGTTGATGCGCTGCTTCTTTGCAGCGACCGACGATAAATGTTCATTAAAAAATAAGGTAGTCAATTTCACTATCGAAAAGGAGGAGAATGAATGAAGTTACCGAAAAGTTTTATATGCGCAGTTCTCCAATACGATATTGCAGAGGGGGATATTGTCTTTGCGGCTGCGGCGGATTTTGATATGGATTACCGCTTTGCGGACTCCATTGTTGCGCTAACCGGGGACAAGCTTATTCTGGCGGCGTATCCGTACCGGGAGAACGCAGAGTATCATTTGGGCGGTTACCCCAGCCGGCAAATGTCTGCAGGGGCAGCGGATCCGGGAATTCTGACAGAGGCCCCTACACTGTGGGTCTATAATCTGGAGCGGGTAGACGCGGTTAAAGTGATCCGTCAGATCGGCACGGGCATTCTGATAGCAGTCATTGACGGCACGGAGCGAAAACTGTGTCATTTTTCCAATACAAGGATGGCTGCCTTTTTGAGGCTAAGTGCTCTGTTTAACAAAACCAAGAAGAACGAAGAGATTCTTCCGAAAGACCTGAATGTGGAGAATGGCAGGGAATGCTGTCCCAAATGCGGCATGATCTACTACGATCAGGCAAGAAAGATCTGTCCCAAGTGTATGGATAAGAAATCGATCTTACTTCGGATTCTGGAGTATTATAAGCCCTACAAATGCATTCTGGCGGTTATGATACTCTGTTATATTGGGACTGCTGGTCTCAATCTGGTATGGCCATACCTCAGCGGAACGGTTCTGTACGACAGGATTCTGGTCCGTGACGAGGCATTTTTGGCTGCATGGAATCTGCCCCAGGGCCGTTTCATGGCAGCGCTGGTAATGTTGGTATTTGCCATGATATTTGCTAAAATTACCATGCAGGCAGTGGGCATTTTGCAGGGAGTTTTGTCTGCCCGCATTACACCCCAGGTTCTGGCAGCCATCAAAAGTCAGGTGTTTGCGTCCATGGGGAAGCTGTCCATCAGCTTTTATAGCAGGCGGCAAACGGGTGGACTGATGAGCAGGATTACTGATGATGCGGAGGAGGTTTCTGGCTTTTTTGTAGACGCCATGCCTAATTTCTTTATCAATGCCGGTACACTGCTATCTACTTGGGCGATTTTGTTTGTGATTCATCCGGGGCTGGCAGTGGTAACGGTATTCCTGATGCCTGTCCTAGTGTATATTAATGTAAAACTGGAGCCCACCGTCTGGTATTTTGTGGGAAAGATGTCCCGGGCGCGGAGGCGCATGAACGGGCAGATCAATGAGAATATCACAGGTGCCAGAGTGGTAAGGGCCTTCGGTCAGGAAGATCTGGAAATAGAGCATTTTTCAAAGAATAATAAGTTGCTTAGGGAAGCAGACAAGGATCGAATTTTTTCCATTGATCTGACAAACGGAATGTACCGTGTGGTGGAGAGCATGATTGTTTTTCTGGTATGGGCGGTAGGAAGTGCCCTGATTATCAGTGGCTCTAATTTAGAGCTGGGTGTGCTGCTTACTTTTTCGGCCTATGTAGGACAGATTAGGGGACCTTTGCATTTCATGGGTAATTTTTCCCACCGGTACACCTGGTGCATGAATGCGGCCCAGCGTCTGTTTGAGATCATAGATGCAGTGCCCGAGGTATTGGAGGCTCCGGATCCCATCCGCCCGCAGGCTTTTACGGGAGAGATTGAATTGCGGAACGTGACCTTTGGCTACGAAGCCAATAAGCCTGTTCTGAAAAATGTCAGCTTCCATGTACAAGCAGGCGAGGTATTGGGCATCGTGGGACGATCCGGTGCCGGCAAATCCACACTGGTAAACCTGATTTCCCGCCTTTATGATGCGGAACAGGGAGAGGTGCTGGTGGACGGCATCAATGTAAAGGAATATGGCTTTCAGGAGCTGCGTAAGAACATAGCCATGGTATCTCAGGAGACTTACATATTTATGGGCACGGTGGCAGAGAATATTGCCTATGCCAGACCGGAAGCGACGCTTAAGGAAATCATCCATGCGGCCATACAGGCCGGGGCACATGACTTTATCTGCCGTATGCCGGAAGGGTATAACACGATTTTGGGAGGCTCCGGTCGCAGTCTTTCAGGCGGTGAAAAACAGCGTATCTCCATAGCTAGGGCGATTCTGGCGGATCCTAAGATTCTCATTCTGGATGAAGCTACCTCAGCCGTGGATACTGCCACGGAGCTGACCATCCAGAGAGCATTGGAGAGGCTGGGGAAAGGCCGGACGGTCCTTTCCATTGCGCACCGGCTGTCTACTCTTCGCAATGCCAATCATCTGATTGTGCTGGAAGGCGGACAGATTACGGAATACGGTACGCATGAGGAGCTGCTGGAAAAGAAGGGAACCTACTATAAATTAAGGGAACTACAGACGAAGGCTCTTGCAATGAGAGGGATTGAGTAGAAAGCGAAACACGAGTTTGAAAAGAACTAAGTGTGAAAATTCCTTCCAAACGACACATTAGCGTAGTTTCACAAGCAAGCTTGTGAAGTACAGGAAAGAGGTATATATGATCGGAAAAGTTGAAAATAAAAGACAGGACTTACTGGCGCTGAAGGATTTTGATGAGGAAGCCCTCAAGAGAGAATCGGAGGAGGTTCTCCGGATGCATTTTCTTACCAAGGAGAATGCCGTGTTTGCCAGAACAGATGGCGGATTTCTCTCCTTAAAGGTGGAGGACAAAGAATACAAAAGGGTGGGATTTTATTTGACCTTTCCCATGACAAATCCGGAGGAATTTATATCCATTCGGGAGGCGGATGAAAAGGCAAGGGAAATCGGATTAATTGAAAAATTGACGGATCTTGATCCAAAACAGCAGGAAATGGTGCGTGAGCAGATCCGGCTGCGCTATTTCATGCCGATAATTACCAGGATATTGGATATAAAGGACGAGTACGGCTATGCCTATTGGCATGTGATGACCAACTTCGGAGCCTGCCGTTTTACCACCCAGATGCGGGGGAATACCGTGGTTTACTTAAGTGACAGAAGACTGATGCTTACGGATATTGACGGCAATCGCTATGAAATTACGGACTTCTTTAAGCTAAGTCCAACAGAACGCAAGAAGATGGATCTCTTTATTTAACCGAGTGCGGGCTGAACGGCCCTTTTTACTATATGATCGACAAGAAAGGCAAGGGCAAATATGAGACTAAGATATGATTTAGACCAGGACCGGATGAATGCGCTGGCACTGGCGGAGGATGAGTCCGTGTGGTACTGTGTGCCGGTGGATTTGGTTTTTGATAACTACAGCAAGCAGGCAGTTGCGGAATTTGCCGCGGGGGTCTGGCTTGTGGTAACCCAGAAGCGTTTTCTGGTGCTGCAGGATAAGGAGATTACCGCTTCCTTTCGCTTACAGGATTGTAAAAGGATTAGATGCGAGCATCAGGTAAACTGCGGTATTGTCACTGTCACAGGCAGAGATGGTGGGGAAACCTGTGCCGCCAGATTTTCCATGCGCCACATTATCCGGGTTTCCTATGTGGCGAGGGGGGCACAGGCAATTATTGCAGCATGGGAAGAAGCAAAGGATCCGATGGGTGCGGAAGTAATTAACAGCACAGAATACGAGAAGTATTGTGAAAAGTGTGGCCGGGCGCTTCCGGGAACCAGCAAATGTCCCTACTGCGAAGGCGGATCCAGTCTGTTTCGAAAGTTTTGGGCACTCTGCGGAGAATATGTGAGGAAGGTGTCGTTCATTTCCCTTATTATGATACTGATTGCGGCTATCAATCTGGTATATCCTATGATTCAGCAGCGCTTTGTGGATGGTCCGCTCTCTTCCGGACAGGGCACATGGAAGGAACTGTGGGTGTTTGTAGGGATTTCGTTTGTGATGATTGGAGGCAAGGCATTTCTGGAAATATATCGCCACTGGAATTGCTTGAATCTGGGTTCCGCTCTGAGGATGTCGCTGCGCCAAAAAATGTTTTATAAGATACAGACATTGTCCATGTCTTTTATGAATAAGAGAAAGCCCGGAGAATTGATGAACCGTCTGCTAAGGGATACGGATCAGCTGCGTCTGTTTATTGACAATATATTTGGAGAAGTGCTTTCGATGTTTCTGACCATGTCAGTATCTCTGGTGATGATGTTCCTGATGAGTTGGCAAATGACGTTGATGACAATAGTCTTCATCGTCATTGTATTCATCATTACCAGCGCGTACAAGCGCCATATGCAGAATATGCAGAATAAACAGCGGATGAAGTCGGATGATCTAAGCAACAGTCTTCAGGATGTGCTTGCCGGAATCCGTGTGGTAAAAACCTTTGGCAAGGAGGAACGGGAAGCCCAGCGGTTTTCCCGCAAGGCCAGAGAATATGCAAAAGTAAGACGCCGCAACGAGACTTTCTGGGCGATATTCTACCCGATTGTGATGTTTTTGCTGGGTGCAGGTACCTATATCGCTGTGTACTTTGGAGGAATGGATGTACTGGAGGGTAGGATGACAGTGGGGCAGCTGGTACAGTATATTACCTACTGCGGGTATTTGATTGGCCCCTTGAACTATATGACCCGACTGCCAAAAGAAACCATGGATATGATTACCAGTTTGAACCGGATTTACGATGTGCTGGACGAAGAGCCTGATATTGTGGATGGTAAGGACAGCAAGGAATTTTCCATCAAAGGAGCATTTGAATTTGAGAAGATATCTTTCGGTTATCAAAGTTACAATCCCGTTCTGGAGGATATTACCTTCCGGGTAGAACCCGGAGAAATGATCGGTCTGGTGGGAGCTTCCGGTGTAGGAAAATCCACACTGATCAACTTAATTATGCGCCTCTATGATGTGGATCAGGGAAGGATACTGCTGGATGGTGTGGATCTGCGCAATATCAAAAAGGAGTGTCTCCATTCCCAGACGGGTGTAGTGCTTCAGGAGACCTTCCTGTTTTCCGGAACGATTCTGGATAATATACGTTATGCATGTCATAATGCACCCTTGTCCGAAGTCATACGGGCTGCCAAGGCGGCTAATGCCCATGACTTCATCTGCAAAACTCCCGACGGCTACAATACCTATGTAGGGGAACAGGGGTATAATTTATCGGGCGGAGAAAGGCAGCGTATCGCTATTGCACGGGCAATCCTGAATGACCCGAAGATTTTGATTCTGGACGAGGCTACGTCCGCACTGGATACGGAAAGTGAGTTCCTGATTCAGACAGCGCTGGAGAGGTTGGTCAAAGGGCGTACTACCTTTGCCATTGCCCATCGTCTGTCCACCCTGCGTAATGCTGACCGCCTGGTAGTGCTTGATGGTCATAGAATTGCGGAGATTGGTACACACAATGAGCTTCTGGAAAAGAAGGGAATTTATTATGGACTGGTAACAGCACAGCTGGCTATGGCAGAAGGAAAGTAGGTAAGATAAGTTTACATAACAGTCCTTTTGTGTTTCCTTAACGGTTTTGATTTTAACGAAGTTGATTTTAACACTTGCGTTAGTTTTTTAGTTAACGATTTTAACACTTGCAATGAAAGAAACAGTGTGATATTATAAAGGAGAACAAATGTTCGATTAATATCATGCTGTTTTTTTTATGCTATGGTTGGAATTAGGTGTTATTGATGAAGAATTTTTTAATAGACAACAGACCGGATCAGACACTGATGGATAAGCTTGAAATCTTAAGTGACAGTGCAAAATACGATGTAGCCTGTACCTCCAGCGGCGTAGAACGCCGCGGAAACGGCAAAGATATGGGCAATTGCGTGAGCGCCGGTATCTGTCACAGCTTCAGCAGCGATGGCAGATGTATCTCCTTGCTGAAAATCCTGCAAACTAATGAGTGTGTATATGACTGTAAGTATTGTATCAATCGTTGCTCTAATGATGTGAGGCGAGCAACCTTTACTTCAGAGGAAGTGTGTACACTTACCATGGAGTTTTACAGAAGAAATTACATAGAGGGGCTGTTTCTCAGTTCAGGGATTATCCACAATCCCACTTTTACCATGGAGATGATATACAGGACCTTGTATTTGCTTCGCTGCAAATATCATTTTAACGGGTATATCCATGTGAAAGCCATTCCCGGAGCGGATGCAGAGCTAATCAGAAGCGTTGGATTTCTGGCAGACAGAATGAGTGTGAATCTGGAGCTGCCTACAGCGGATGGGTTGAAAGAGCTGGCGCCTAACAAGCATCGTAAGACTATCCTGGCGCCTATGCGTCAGATACAGGATGGTATCAAGGAGAATAAGGATGAACTGGTTGTTTATAAGCATGCTCCCCAGTTTGTCAGTGGCGGGCAGTCTACGCAGATGATTATCGGTGCCACAGGCGAGAGTGATTATCAGATTATTCATGTGGCGGAGAACCTGTATCAGAAGTTTGAACTTAAGAGAGTTTTTTATTCTGCGTTTGTGCGAGTCAATGAGGACAAGGCCTTGCCGGCTATTCCGGGAGGCCCGCCGATTTTGCGGGAGCATAGACTGTATCAGGCAGACTGGCTACTACGGTTTTATGGGTTTCAGGCACAGGAATTGCTGGACGAAAAGAGACCTTTTTTCAATGTCATGCTGGACCCCAAGGAAGACTGGGCAGTGAGGCATCTGGAGCAATTCCCGGTGGAAATTAATCGGGCATCTTACGAAATGCTGCTGAGAGTTCCGGGAATCGGTGTTACCGGCGCAAGAAGGATTGTTAGAGCCAGAAGAAGTGCAAGGCTGGATTTTCAGGATTTGAAGAAGATGGGCATTGTGTTAAAAAGAGCCCTTTATTTTATCACCTGTAATGGAAGGATGATGTACCCTACAAAGCTGGAGGAGGACTACATCATACGGAATCTGACTTGCGACAAGGATCGAATCAAGTTCGGAAGTGATGGCATGTCTTACAAACAGATGTCTTTGTTCGATCTGGGACAGTTTACCGGCGATTATACCGTGAAGGACCGGTTGCAGGCTTTGTCCGGACAATTGTAGCAGGGCAGATATGGAGAGGATATATGGAATGGAGAGAAAGCAGATATATTGCAAACAGTGCGTGGTAAAGATATTCACAGATTTGGGAGTGATTTCCGGCATGTGCAGAAAGCCGGAAAAGATATTGGTGAGGGAACAAAGGAGTGTGAAGATAAGTGTTCGTATATTTATGCCAGGATACACCGGAGAGCATTTTTACGGCTATTTACAATATTTATGAAAACAGGCACAATCTGCCGGATACGAGGATTTTGCTGGATTGGGAGCCCATATTGTTTGCAGAGTATATTCGTGTAAGGGAAGATGAGGAAAAGGCAGCTAAGGTCATCCGTACCATACACAGGCAATTCGGGGAGCATGACGCCCACTATATTTTTATGGCTTTATCTGCACCGTCAGCCCATAAGGCGGAGGCAGCGTACAAGACGATTGCTTACGGCTTACAGCACAAAGTGAAGCCGGGACATCTGTTTGACCATCTGGCGGATAAGCATGTGCTGCTGACCAATAAATTAGGCTTAAATGCAAGCAGGGAGGCACAGCATTTGAAGGGGTTCTTGCGCTTCCGGGAATTGGAGAATGGGATATTGTTTGCGCCTATCGCGCCGAAAAATAATATCCTGCCGGTGCTGATGGAGCATTTTTCTGACCGGTTCCCCTCGGAGAATTTTATGGTTCTGGATGAGGGAAGGCAGATGTTCGGAGTACACAAGGCAAGAGAAAGCTGGTTTCTGGCAGAGGGAGAGAGCGTGGCAGAGCAGGTAAAGCGGACGGCGGTGTCTGAGGCAGAAGTGTATTACTCCAGTCTTTTTAAGCATTTCTGTACGTCGATAGCCATCAACGAGAGAAGGAATACGGATTTACAGAGGAATATGCTGCCGTTACGCTTCCTACCATATATGACAGAGTTTGTATGACAGTTCCTCCATGCGGCAGATGATGGTACGATCCCTTACATAGGGCAGACGACCGACATTTAAAAGCCATCCGGCATATCTTGAATAACGGGTGAGAACGTTCATCCTGCCAACTTATGAATGCTCGTGGATGAAGAATGTTTATAACATCTCAGCAACGAATGGTTTGACGTAAGCAGGCATATGGAGTAATATTTAAGTAAGCATATAACGGCAGTTACAAACTGTACAAGTGCTGGAAAGGCATGGTACTCACGTGGACACAAACAGCAATGACAGGAAAGAACAGCTTCGTATATCGGTCAGGAGCCTGGTGGAATTCCTCTTAAGAAGCGGTGATATTGACAACAGGCATACTATGTCTTCGGAGAATGCCATGCAGGAAGGCAGCCGTATCCACCGCATGATACAGAAGCGTATGGGAGCAGAGTATCAGGCGGAAGTTTTCCTGAAATATGTGCACCCCACGGATAACTATGACCTGATTGTAGAGGGGCGGGCAGATGGTGTCATTGACATTGGAGGCAGTGTCACAATAGATGAAATCAAGGGAACCTATCGCGAACTGTCCCATATGAAGGGGGCGGTTCCGGTGCATCTTGCTCAGGCAAAATGCTACGCCTATATGTATTCCATGAAGATGGATTTAAGCAGGGTATCCGTGCGGATGACCTATTGTAATCTGGATACGGAGGAAATCCGGTATTTTACGGAAGAATATAACAAGATTGATTTGGAGAACTGGTTTGATCAGCTCATTACGGCATATATCAGATGGGCGGATTATCGCTTTCAGTGGAAGCGGCTGCGTAATGAATCCATCAGAGCGGCAGTGTTTCCTTTTTCGTACAGGGAAGGGCAAAAGGAACTGGTTTCTTACGTATACCAGACCATTTACCATAAAAGAAAGCTGTTCTTGCAGGCACCTACAGGTGTGGGGAAGACGATTTCTACCGTATTTCCAGCCATCAAGGCTATGGAAAAGGGGTTGGGGGAGCAGTTGTTTTATCTGACTGCCAAGACCATTACCAGGACCGTTGCAGAGAATACTATACAGATACTGCGGGAGCAGGGGCTGCGGTTTAAGAGTGTGATATTGACAGCTAAGGATAAGATTTGCTTTCAGGAGAAGCCGGAGTGCAATCCGGAAAATTGTCCCTATGCTAAAGGGCATTTTGACAGGGTAAATGAAGCGATGTTTGATCTGCTGACCCATGAAGAAAGCTTCCGCAGGGAGACCATCGAAGCGTATGCCAGAAAACATCAGGTTTGTCCGTTTGAGTTCTGCCTGGATATGAGTTTATTCGCAGATGCGATTATCGGCGACTACAATTATTTGTTTGATCCCCATGTGTATCTGAAGCGTTTCTTTGCGGAGGGCGTCAGCGGAAATTATCTGTTTTTGATCGATGAAGCCCATAATCTGTTGGAGCGTGGCAGGGAAATGTATAGTGCCACGCTGGTGAAGGAGGATTTTTCGACCCTCAAGCGTGCGTTAAGTGATGGGGCAGAAACGGGAGAGGCAGAAACAGGAGAAACAGAAACTCAGGAGATACTGAGTATTTTTACCGAGGAACAAAGGAAAGACCTTATAAATACAAAAAAGAAGCGACCTAAAAATATCCTGTGGGGACAGGGCTATGCTACCCGGATGGTTAAACAGTTGGAAAAATGCAATAAAGAATTTCTGGCACTGAAAAGAGAGTGCGAGGATTGTCTGATTGTGGAGTCTATTGATGCCCTGGTGCAGTCGCTGCTCAGGCTGCACAGTACCATGGGTGAGTATCTGGAGGAAAGTGAGGAAGGAAATCTTTCACTAAAAGAGCAGATTCTGGAGATGTATTTTAGTGTAAGTCACTTTCTGGATATTTACGAGCGAGTGGACGCAAAATATGTAAAATACACCCAATTGATGCAGGATGGAAGCTTCATGGTCAAGCTTTTTTGCGTAGACCCTTCCACAAATCTGAAGGAATGTTTGCAGAGAGGAAGGAGCAGCATCTTATTTTCGGCAACATTTCTGCCCATTCAGTACTATAAAAGATTACTGGGCGGGGAGGAGAAGGATTATGAGGTTTACGCAAAGTCCGTATTTGACCCAAACAGAAGAGCATTGGTAATAACGGAGGATGTTACCAGCAAGTATACAAGAAGGTCCGAACAGGAGTTTTATAGCATCGCAAAATATATTTTTGAAATTGTAAAAAATAGGCACGGAAACTACATGGTATTCTGTCCGTCGTACCAATTTTTGCAGCAGGTTTATGAGATTTTTTCAGAACATTTTGAGACGGAAGAGATGGAATGCCTAGTACAATCCGATTACATGACGGAAGCGGACAGGGAAAACTTTTTAAACAGATTTGAGGGTAACCCGGAATACGATCTGCAGAAAAAGGTTTGTATGGATATAGAAACGGAGGAGGATACCTACCTGATTGGCTTCTGCGTGTTGGGTGGAATCTTCAGCGAGGGTATAGATTTGAAGGATGACAGCCTTATCGGTGCCATTATCGTAGGAACCGGGCTCCCTCAGGTGTGCTATGAGAGGGAAATCCTGAAGGGATATTTTGATGAGCAGGGAGATAGTGGTTTTGACTATGCTTACCGTTTTCCGGGGATGAACAAGGTGCTCCAGGCTGCTGGGCGAGTTATCCGGACTGCCACGGACGTTGGGATCATCGCCCTATTGGATGAGCGATTTTTGCAGAATTCTTATCGTGGGCTTTTTCCGCGTGAATGGGAACGTTTTGAGGTGGTAAATCATAATAATATTTCGAAGCGGATTGAACGCTTCTGGGACTCCTGGCTTTAAGGAGATGGGGCTTCCGATACATGAAATTTCATGT
This sequence comes from Acetatifactor sp., assembly GCA_045593865.1. Classification (GTDB taxonomy): domain Bacteria; phylum Bacillota; class Clostridia; order Lachnospirales; family Lachnospiraceae; genus Acetatifactor. Next base: position 15,759 of record JAZNXM010000140.1, read on the forward strand.
ATCGGGGCTTTTTTTTATGCACAGATAGCTGTTTTTTCTATTCTTTCTTTCTGCTTAATGCATTTTTTTTCTATTGTTTCTTTATGTTGATATTTTCTTTATTCTTTTCTTGAGTTTCCGGCCTGCTATTTGTATTTATAATATCCTTCGGCAGTGATTTTTGGCAAGTTAACGTTGATATGTTGACATAAAAAGTGGGTTGTTAAGCACTTATGTAACTCAAACATCTGTTTGTAAATAAGCAAAATTGATAGATTGACATGCAAGTTTGCATTCAAACTGACGGTTAAAACTGTAAATATGACATATGTGTATATGTGGATAAGTATGTGGATTTGGTGGATAATTTTTAAAAAGTGACGTAAAAACCGACAGAAATAACTTTTTGTGGATAAGTATGTGGATTGCAGGGAAAATTGCAAATAAACTTAGCGGGTCAATTTTGTTATGTTAAGCCATAAAAATATTATGTAAACCTAAAAAAGAGATGTGATTGGCAATAAACAGGCATTTGTGGAAGATTGAAAATGTATGGTAAAAATGAGAATGTATGTAGTGGAAAATGCAGATGGGGATGCATGCAGAGGAGCAGGAATACAGGTGTATTAGTTGAAAAACGTTCAAAAGAATGGTACTATAATAAAAATCTTGTTTTTGGGGATGGGAGTTGATGTTAGTAATGAAGAAGCTTATGATTTTTTTTGCCGGTGTGGTGCTTCTGATAGTCATTGCCAGAGTGATGATGCTGCGTTATCAGGATCGTCCGGAGAATTTTGCAGGTTTACAGGAGTGTATACAGCTCTGGAAAGAGCGGGTAGAGGCCATAACGGACAGCTTTTCAGAGCAGTTTTCCGGGCAGCTCTCCGTGCAGGACTGGGAGATTGAGGAGAATTATGATATTGATACGGAGGACTGGTTCGTCAGTGGAGAGACGATTTTGAGTGGCAGCCGGGAGTATATGCAGCTCAGTTCCGGGCAGGTAAACAGTCTGGTGTTGCAGGCGGCCGGCTGCAGTGTTGAGATAGTGGAATCAGAGGATGCAGATATATACCTTGCATTTGAGAATATGAAGAAGGTTCAGGCGTATCAAAAAGAAAGCAATGTTGTGGTAAAGGCTGTACGGGACACGGAGCTGAAGCAGGAGCCTGCAGGTAGTGTATTAAGATTGTATTTGCCATCGAAGTGTCATCTGGAGGAAGCAGAACTGGAGCTTGGAGCCGGCAGTTTGAAGATAGAGAATATACATGCAGGGAAGTTGAAATTATCGGTGGAAGCCGGAAAACTGACGGCGGAAGCGTTGTGCGCAGAGACTTTGGTGGCGGCTTTGGGCGCCGGAATGATTTTGTTGGAGCAGGCACAGGTGCAGGATGCGAAGTTGTCCGCTGGAGCAGGCAGTATGGTTTTAAAGGGACAGATTCACGGAGATGTAGATGCAGAATGTACCGTGGGTGGTTTACAGCTGCATTTGCAGGGAGATGTAACCGATTTCAATTACGAAGTGCAGTGTGTGGCAGGAAATATTCAGATCGGAGATGAAAAATCTTCCGGCATAAACGCAGAAAGGTGTATTGATAACGGAGCAGGAAAGCGGATGGAACTGGATTGTGCAATGGGAAATCTGGAAGTTTCCTTCAGTCAGGGGTCTTGATATAAAATGAAGCACAAGCCGGCTACAACAGCCGGCTTAGATTTTGTTCAAATAACACGCCCTCCTTTATAGGAATCTTCGCCTCTTCGCTGTCACGGATACATGCAGAGATAAAGTCCGATGCCTGTTGTACGGAAAGGCTGAAGTCTTTGTTTTTCAATGCGTTTGCACTCAAAATTGCAGCAAACATATCACCGGTACCTGGGCGAGAGGCTCCGGCGGAAGGTGCCAGCAGAGAAGAGCTATTGCCCTTATCCCAAAGGAAGTTGCGGAAAGCATTGTCCTCATGGATGCCCGTTATGACAATCTGCATTCTGTCTGAGGGATCAAGTTTCCGGCATAACGTTTGTAATTCGTTACCGGACCAGTACCCGGTGTGATAAGGAGTGTCCGTCAGCATACAGGCTTCCGTCAGGTTAGGGGTAAGCAGATGTGCCTTTTGCATGAGCTGCTTCATTTTATTTACCTGTTCAGGTGTAACGGTAGAGTAGGCTTTGCCATGGTCCCCCATTACCGGGTCAATGAGGATTTTAGCCCCGGGTTTTAATAAGCCCCTTGCCGGAGCAATAGACGGAGGTGTTAAACTCTCAGACAATGTGCTTCTTGGCAATAGATTGTCGGTTCTGATATCATCAGTTGATGCATCGGCGGCTGATGTATTATCAAGCAACATATTTACAATATCCAGCTGCTGGGGATTGCTCACGTATCCTACATAAAGGCCATCAAATTGAAGCCCGATCGCCTCCCAGGCATCTGCGTATTCCCGCATATGCACCGTAAAATCCGCCTTATAGCAAGGTGAGTATGCCAGATGACTGGACAAAACCGCTGTGGGAAGGGGACAAGCCTGTACCTGCATGATACTGATTATGGGAAGTGCCGCAGTAATGGAAATTCGGCCGAAGCCGGCAAAACTGTTGATTACGGCCAGTCGGGGTATTTTTTGTGTCATGATTTCGCGGTTCCTTTCGCTGTGACTAAGGTAGATCTACTTGCCAGCTTTGTCAGATACCTGATTCAGCATTTTGGAAATGGCCGGGCGGACAGCCATGCTCAGGGGTACTGCAACGATTACTGCAATAATGCCGTTTGCAAGAGAAACGATTCCTTTCTGAACAATATCGACCATGACTCCCTCGAAGGGAAGTTCCATAACAATAAAGTCCTCAACGAAGTTTTTGGACAGGTAAAGGATTACGTAGGTAATTGCTCCCACAGCTGCTGCGATTGCACTGTAAAGCATGGTTTTACCCTTATTCTTCCATTTAGAATATAAGATACCGCATACCCATGCCATTAAGAATTTGAATGCAAAGGTAAATGGTGCAGAGGTAATATATGCAGGATTTGTCAGGTCAAAGAACATAGAACCGATACCGGCTGCAAGACCACCCCATATAGGTCCCACCAGCAGACCGCTCAACAGGCACATAACATTGCCCATATGTATTCTGGTGTTGCCGATGGCTGTGGGAATGGGAATCTGCAAAAAGGCAGATGCCACGTAGACCATTGCTGCCATAAGCCCTATTAAGGTTATCTCCTGAATGGTGTTTTTTTTCTTCATGATTTTGTCCTCCTGTGTATAGTCATATGATGTTCATAACAACAATATCACATGTATGGCATGGTTAAAAGTGCCAGAATAAGTTTTTTTGAACATGCCAGTTTGGACAAAATGGAAAATAGTATGAAGCTTCACAAAAGTCCCAGACGAGGCTTTTGAAAGAGAATGGCATTTCGTATGAAGTGGCACCGAAAATCGTGCCGGATCTTGAAACGGAGGGGCTTGCTGAGATTTATCAGGATGCTATGCGAAAATCCTGATATAAAACATAGAAAATCCTTGACAAATCTGCTCCGCATAGCTATATTTTATGTTATATGATAACTGCGATGAGGAAGAGGAGTACGGATTACCCCTTATTAGAGAGAGCTGCTATGGAAACATGCTGGGAGGCGGCTTAAAGGAAGGGATGCGGAAGGTAGCTTCTGAGCATGTAGATTGAACAATGTGAGAAGTTCTTCTAAGGTGCTAAAAGACACTGCCTAAGAGGAACTACGGTAACGAAGTTACCTTTCTCACATGGAGGAATGCAGGGGCATTCTTTCGGAGGAAGTAGATCTGCACGATTGATTCCCGTTACAGGATCAGACTTTAATGGAAGTCGTAGAGGCAGCGCAAGCTGTGAAAAAGGTGGTACCGCGTTAATGACGCCCTTTGTTGAGCAATCAGCAGAGGGCTTTTTTGCGCAAATAAGCAAAGTCAGGCGGCATGAAATCCGAGCCATATGCTTGCATATTTGGCTGGATTTCATGACATCTGACGCGCAATGCCAACGAGAAATGCTTTAGCATTTCGAGTCTGCTTATTTGTGCATGAAGTAGAAAATTGCGAAACACCTTGGAATATTATGTTTCCTCGCAATTTTCTGAAAGAGTTTCGCAATTGCCTATGTGTATGAAGCAAGGAAAGGAGATAATATGAGCAAAGAATTAGCAAAAACCTATGACCCAAAGGGTATAGAAGACAGATTGTATCAGAAATGGCTGGAAAAGAAATATTTCCATGCGCAAGTAGATAGAACCAAGAAACCTTTTACTATCGTGATTCCCCCGCCAAACATTACCGGTCAGCTGCACATGGGTCATGCCCTGGACAATACCATGCAGGACATCCTGATCCGTTTCAAGAGAATGCAGGGATATAATGCTCTGTGGCAGCCCGGCACTGACCATGCAAGTATTGCAACCGAAGTAAAGATTATTGAAAAGTTAAAAGAAGAAGGTATCGATAAGCAGGATCTGGGACGTGAAAAATTCCTGGAGAGAGCCTGGGAATGGAAGAGAGAGTACGGCGGACGTATTATTTCCCAGTTAAAGAAGCTTGGCTCTTCCTGTGACTGGGACAGAGAGCGTTTTACCATGGATGAGGGCTGTAACAGAGCCGTTACCGAGGTTTTCGTTAAGATGCATGAAAAAGGGTACATTTATAAAGGTTCCCGTATCATCAACTGGTGTCCTGTTTGTAACACTTCCATCTCCGATGCGGAAGTGGTTTACGAGGAGCAGGCCGGACATTTCTGGCACATTAAGTACCCGGTAATGAATGATGACGGTACGCCAAGTGATACAGAATTTTTGACTTTTGCGACTACCAGACCGGAAACCATGCTGGGTGATACCGCTGTAGCAATTCATCCGGAAGATGAAAGATATCAGCACCTCATCGGCAAGAGTGTAATGCTCCCGCTGATGAACAGGGTCATTCCTATTGTTGCCGATACCTATGTAGACAGAGAGTTCGGTACCGGTGTTGTTAAGATTACCCCGGCACACGATCCTAACGACTTTGAAGTCGGAAAGCGTCATGGTCTGCCTGTCATTAACGTAATGAATGACGATGCTACTATCAATAAGAACGGTGGCAAGTTTGCAGGCATGGCTCGTTATGAGGCAAGAAAAGCAATTGTTGAAGAGCTGGATGCTCTTGGGCTGCTTGTTAAGATTGAAGATCATTCTCACAACGTAGGTACTCACGACAGATGCAAGACCACTATCGAACCTATGGTAAAAGAGCAGTGGTTTGTCAAGATGGAAGAGCTGATCAAGCCCGCCGTAGAAGCAGTTAAGAGCGGCGATATCAAGCTGATTCCTGAGAGGATGGAAAAAACCTATTACAACTGGACCGACAATATCCGTGACTGGTGTATCAGCCGTCAGTTATGGTGGGGACACAGAATTCCGGCTTATTACTGTGAAGAATGCGGTGAAGTTGTTGTTGCTAGGGAAGCGCCTGCGGTATGCCCTAAGTGTGGATGTGCACACCTGACACAGGATCCTGATACGTTGGATACCTGGTTCTCGTCAGCACTCTGGCCGTTTGAAACATTGGGCTGGCCTGACAAGACTGAGGATCTGGATTACTTCTATCCTACAGACGTACTGGTAACCGGCTATGACATTATCTTCTTCTGGGTAATCCGTATGATATTCTCCGGCTTTGAGCAGATGGGCAAAAAACCGTTCTCAACCGTATTGTTCCACGGTCTGGTTCGTGACAGTCAGGGACGCAAGATGTCCAAATCCCTGGGCAATGGTATCGATCCGCTGGAAATCATCGAGCAGTACGGTGCGGATGCACTTCGTCTGACTCTGATTACCGGCAATGCACCGGGTAACGATATGCGATTCTACTATGAAAGAGTAGAAGCAAGCCGCAACTTTGCCAACAAGGTTTGGAATGCATCCAGATTTATTATGATGAATATGGAACAGGCACTTGAAAAGACCGGCAAAGGGGTTTATACACCGGCGGACGTTGCACTTGAGCCTGTAGATAAATGGATTCTTTCTAAATTAAACACTCTTGTGAAAGATGTTACCGACAATATGGAAAGCTTTGAACTGGGTATTGCGGTTTCCAAGGTTTACGATTTCATCTGGGATGAATTCTGTGACTGGTATATTGAAATGGTAAAGCCTCGTCTGTACAATTCCGACGACGCGGTAAGCCAGAACGCAGCACTCTGGACATTAAAGACAGTTCTGCTGGATGCGTTGAAGCTGCTACATCCTTATATGCCTTTCATTACAGAGGAAATCTTCAGTACATTACAGTCAGAAGAAGAATCCATTATGATCAGTCAGTGGCCTGAATTCACTGCTGGCAGAAACTTTGAAAAAGAGGAAAAAGATATCGAAATCATCAAAGAAGCAGTTCGTGGCGTACGTAATATCCGTACGGAGATGAATGTAGCACCAAGCCGCAAAGCCATGTGCTATGTTGTAAGTGAAAGTGCAGATATCAGAAATACCTTCAAAGAAGGCAAGCTGTTCTTTGGTTCATTGGCTTATGCGAATGAAGTTGCAGTTCAGGCTGACAAGGCAGGCATTGCACAGGATGCAGTATCTGTTGTGATTCCGGGTGCTACCATCTACATCCCTTTTGCGGAATTGGTAGATATCGCGCAGGAAATCGAACGTTTGAAGAAAGAAGAGAAACGGCTGGAAGGCGAGTTGAAGCGTGTTAACGGCATGCTTGCCAACGAGAAGTTTATCTCCAAGGCGCCCGCTGCCAAGATTGAAGAAGAAAAGGCCAAGCTGGAGAAATATACACAGATGATGGAGCAGGTTAAGGAGCGTCTGGAGCAGCTGGCGTAGCGAATCTCTGCTATATGATACAATAAGGGAGAGGTTGAAGTGAAAAACTTAAAAATAAAAGTAGTGCTGTTATTATGCGCAGTTATAGTGAGTGGTGGTCTTGTTTCTTGTAGTTCAGTTGATACGTCAGGACAGACTAGCGAGAATGCGGAAGACAAAAGTGGTGTGATAACAGATTCTTTTGAGGTAACAGGAGCGGATCAGACCGTAGGAGAGAAAGCGTCAGAAGAAAATATCTCTCAGAGTATGGAAACTGCCGAACCGTCAGAAGAAAGCACAAATATGCCGGATAATCAAGTGATCTATAGGTTGGTAAAAGTGATTTTTTCTGAAGGATTTTATACCACTGAAACAACATATGGTGAAGCAGGTAACCGGATGAAAGAAACCATGTATTTGATTGATGGCAGTTTGCTAGTGACTACAGAATGGGAATATGATCCGAATCTGAACCTAATGAGAGAAATTTCCACAAATGCGAAAGGGATTGTTACAAACGAAACCTTATGGGAATACGATAAAGTGGGTAATCAGGTAAAGGAGCTGGAATTGGACAGTGAGGGACAACCTACAAAAACAACCCTTTGGGAGTATGATGAAGCCGGTCGCCAGATAAAAGAAGTTGAAAAGGATAAGGACGATAAATCTATTGGCAGTGCCACGAATGAGTATGATGAAGCCGGTAATCTGATTAAAAAGACTTGTTATGACGAAGTGGATAAAATGACCAGCTATTTCGTGTGGGAGTATGATGCGTCGGGTAACAGGATAAAAGAGACATATTATTATGAAGGCGGATCGGATGGTTATCAGGTTTGGGAATATGACAAACAAGGTAATATGTTAAAATCGATCATCTATCACAAAGATGGGACTGCTTATGTTACAGAGATGAAATATGACGAATATGGTAATCGTGTGGAATTCTGGCAGGATTATGAAGGTGACGGCAAGATTGATTATAGTAACAGACATGAAATAACTTATGATGAAGCCGGTAATATGATTCACTCAATATGTTATGAGGGTGCTGATGTGCTTTATACGGAAACATATGAGTATGTACAGGTTAGGTCGGCGGAGTGAATGTTAACTGGCATTTCTCAGACTTCCGGCACCGTGGCGACAGGAGTTCGTTTTGCAGACATCCGCAGACTCTTAGAACTTCCTGTCGCCACGGTGCAAAGCCGGGATACATGAGCCCTGCCGCCAGACTCGCAACAAGTTGCTCATTGTATAACACATTGTAATTGAAAGGTCTTGATTTCGTGATTAAAAGGAAAATTACCAGCTTTGAACAGGCAGTAGAATATATATACGATGTGCCCAGATTTACTAAGAAGAACACCCTGGAGGATACCCGGGAATTCTTGAAAGAGCTGGGCAGTCCTGACAGAGAACTGCAGATTATCCATGTAGCGGGAACCAACGGAAAAGGTTCTGTTTGTGCCTACATGAGAAGCATTTTGGAGGAGTCAGGAAAAAAAGTTGCGCTTTTTACATCCCCCCATCTGGTGGATATCAGGGAGCGCTTTCTTATAAACAATGAAATGGTAAGTGAAGAAGCTTTTTTGAAAGCTTTTTTGGAAATATACGAGAGGCTGGACTGGGAAGCGTTAGAGTCCGGCGAGGGCTATCATCCCAGCTATTTTGAAATTCTGTTTTTTATGGCGATGCTGATGTTTCGGGAGGCAAAGCCGGATTATTGTATTCTGGAGACGGGATTGGGCGGCAGACTGGATGCTACCAATTCGGTGGAAAACAAGTTGATCAGCGTTATGACCAGAATCAGTCTGGATCATGTGGAGTATCTGGGCAATACAATTTCCGCAATTGCGGGTGAAAAGGCCGGTATCATGCAGGAAGGTGTACCGGTGGTATTTACGGATGCGCAAGCCGAATCCACAACTGTTTTTTGCGATAAAGCAAAAGAGTTGTCGGCAAAAGCGTTTCCGGTGTCGAAAAGTGACTATGCTTTCTTGAAATTTAAGAATAAAACCATTGATTTTTCTTACCGTTCTCGGTATGATGAATATATTGAACTACGCTTACATACAATAGCCAGATACCAGATGGAAAACTGTGCACTGGCGGTAAGAGCGATTGAAGTATTGGACGAAAAGCGTGAGATTACCCGGGAGACCATTCAGGCAGGTGTGGAAAAATGCTTCTGGGCCGGCAGAATGGAAGAAGTGAAGCAGGGGATATTTGTAGACGGAGCCCACAATGAAGATGGTGTCAGAGCATTTCTGGATACGGTTGCCCGGGATAGGGAAGCTGCAGAAAAGATACTTTTGTTCAGTGTGGTATCGGATAAAGATTATGAGAAGATGCTGCAGATGATTGTATCGTCCTCTCTTTTTGACAGAATTGTGCTGGCACATTTACAGAGCTACCGGTCAGCCAGCTTGAAAGACATGAGCAGAATACTGGCGAACTATCCGAAAGAGCGCCTAGAACAGTTTGATTCTGTGAAGGATGCTTTCAAGAGAGTGCTGGAAGTGCAAAAGGCAGAGGATCATGTGTATATCGCAGGTTCCCTGTATCTGGTTGGAGAGATAAAGGAGTACTTAGAATGATGATCAATTTCGAAGAAGAATTAAAGAAATTTCATCCGAGCTTAGAGGTGGAAGATGTGGAGGATGCTATTTACAATCAGGATCTGACAGATATGGCAGATTTGCTTGTAAAGATGGTGAAAGAAGCGAAGGAAACGCAAGAGGAGTAAAGCGGTATCCGCAAGGAGGAAGTTATGTTTTGTTATAATTGTGGTTGCCGTTTGTCAGAGCATGATTTTTGTACATCCTGTGGTGCGGATGTGGCGCGCTACAAAAAAATCATGTCCATAGCAAATAGGTATTATAATGATGGTCTGGCAAAGGCGAAGGTCAGAGACCTGACAGGTGCCATTATCAGCTTGCGGCAAAGTTTAAAATTCAATAAGAATCATGTGGAAGCCAGAAACCTGCTGGGACTGGTTTATTTTGAGATGGGCGAAGTGGTGGCAGCGCTCAGTGAGTGGGTTATCAGCAAGAACCTGAAGCCGGAGAAAAATATTGCGGATGATTATATCAATGCGATACAGTCCAGCGCAGGCAGGCTGGATGCCATGAATCAGACCATTAAGAAATATAATCAGGCTCTTTATTACTGTCAGCAGGACAGTAAGGATCTGGCGATCATCCAGTTAAAGAAGGTGTTGTCCCTGAACACCAAATTTGTCAGGGCACATCAGCTGCTGGCACTTTTGTATATTGACAGTGAACAGTGGGAAAAAGCACGCCGTGAGCTTGTAAAATGCATGGATATTGACCGGAACAATACCCAGACTCTTTGCTATATGAAAGAAGTAGAAAAAATGCTGGCACCGGATGAGACAGGTCGTAGCGCCAGGAGAAAAGCTGATGATTCCGTGCGCTATCAGAGCGATAATGAAATGATTATCCAGCCGCTGGGCCTCAACGAACCTAAGAGAAGCGGAGCAGGTACCTTGCTGAATATCGGCATTGGTCTTTTGATTGGGGCTGCTGTAGTTTACTTCCTGGTGGTGCCTGCTGTAAGAACAAATGTACAGAATGAATCTCAGCAGCAGATTGCAGCGATCGGCAACCAGATCGATGAAAAGAATAATACCATTACATCTTTGGAGAATACGAATAAGGATCTGCAGGCAGAGAACGACAGATTGAATGCTCTGCTGCAGGAGTATGTAGGATCGAATGGTACTCTGGAGAGTATGGATAATCTGTTGGCAGCTGCTGCGATATATTTGGAGAAGCAGGATGTAGAGCAGACGGCGCAGAAGCTGGAAAAAATCAAAGATTCTGTGGTGCTGGAAGAAACTTCTGAGAGCTTCCAGAGCCTGTACAATGCTTTGAAGGCGGCTATCGGACCGCAAGCTGCCCAGAGCAGTTATAACACAGGATATGCAGCATATCAGGCAGGTAACTACGCAGATGCAGCGTTAAGTCTGCAGAAAGCGGTGGATTATAATCCCGGGCTCAGTGATGCATGGTATTATCTGGGACAGTCGTATCGTCTTACGAATGAAAAAGAAAAGGCGATTACCTGCTATGAGAAGTTCATACAAATGAGACCCACCACAGAAAGAGCCGGAAGCGCAAAGGCATACATTGCAGAATTGTCGAAACAGCAATAGACGATAAAAGTACGAAAGAGAAGGACGTATAGGACACTATACGTCCTTCTTGTTTTCCTTAGAATTTGAAAGAAACAAAGAAGAGCGGAGGTTGTACAATGGAGAATTTTCAGGTTATTGACAATTGTTTGATGGTAAAGCTGCCGGAGGAGATCGACCACTACAGGTCATCTTACATATGCGAGCAAGCGGACTACTATATTATTAACAAAGGTGTGGATCATGTGGTGTTTGATTTTGAGGACACCAGGTTCATGGATTCTTCAGGGATCGGAATTATCATGGGCAGGTATAAAAAAATCTCCTGCTTTGGCGGAAAGGTTTTTGTACTGCATCCCGATAAACAGATTAAAAGGGTGCTGCATCTGGCAGGAGTCAGCAAACTGATTGAGATAGTGGAATAGAGTGTGAAAATTCATAATGATGAGAGGATAATAAACATGAAAAATGAAATGAAACTGGAATTTGATGCTATATCAGTAAATGAGGGATTCGCCAGGATTGCGGTAGCAGCCTTTATTTCTCACTTAAATCCTACTTTGGAGGAGCTGGCAGATATTAAGACAGCGGTTTCTGAGGCTGTTACCAATGCCATTATTCATGGATATGAGAATCTATATGGTTACGGTAAATACGGAGACGCCCAGCCTTCTTACATACAAACATATCCAGGCAAGGTATTTATCAGATGTTGTCTTGAGGATGATCTACTGTTGATCGAGGTAAAGGATAAAGGGAAGGGAATCGAGGATATCGACAAGGCTATGGAGCCTTTATTTACCACAAAGCCGGAATACAACCGTTCCGGTATGGGCTTCGCGTTTATGGAATCTTTCATGGATGATCTGGAGGTGGTCAGCGAACCGGGTAAAGGCACGACCGTCCGTATGATCAAGAAGGTAAATGCAGGAGCCTGGATTGCAGTCTGTCAGGTGTAGCCTATGGAAGAAGTATCTGTACTGATTGCAAAGTCACAGGCGGGAGATAAAGCAGCCAGAGAGATGCTGATAGAAAACAATCTGGGACTGGTACATGCAATTGTCCACAGATATACGGGCAGGGGGATGGAAGCCGAGGATTTGTTTCAGATCGGTGTCATTGGATTAATGAAGGCCGTGGATAAGTTTGACCTGGCCTATGATGTGAAATTCTCTACCTATGCAGTACCGCTGATTGCAGGAGAGATCAAACGTTTTTTAAGAGATGACGGTCCGGTAAAAGTGTCCAGGACTCTTAAGGAGAACGGCTGGAAGATAAAGAAGGCAGCAGGGTATCTGCAGACCCGTTTGGGAAGGGAGCCTACACTGCAGGAGATTTCTGCCGAAACTGAGCTGACGGTGGATGAGATTGTTTTGGCGGCGGAGTCCGGCAGAACCGTGGAGTCTATCTATACGGTGGTCTATCAGTCGGATGGCAGTGATATGTATCTGATCGATAAAATGGCAGAAAAGCAGCAGCCGGTAGTGGATGAGGTAGTGGACCACTTGCTGTTGAAGCAGCTGCTGTCGGATCTGAGTGCGGATGAAAGGCAGCTGATTTACCTACGCTTTTTTCAGGAAAAAAAACAGGTGGAGGTAGCAGAATTGATGGGGATTACCCAGGTACAGGTTAGCCGTCTGGAAAAAAAGATACTTTTATCCATGCGGAAAAAGGCAGAGGTAAATGTTTGTTAAGATTTTATAAAATGTCAACATATTCTTCCCATAGGATGCATTTTCTATTATAGTTATATTGTAACAGGTTAGTCATGCGTGCAGGATAACTTATGAAATAACAAAAGGAAAGGCAGAGGTGAAGTATGGGAAAAATTGATATAGATATGTTGAGAACAGGTGAGACCGCTGATTGGAGAAAGCAGCGCCGGCTCAGAAAAAACAGAATGATGACGATTGCATCTGTGGTAGCTTGTCTGGTGGTGTTCGTCATCATTGTGGCGGCCAGCGTTGTCCTGTATAAGTGGGTAAATGAAGACACTTCTGCTGACACTTTGAGTACGAATGCTCAGGGTAACATCCTTTATAACCAGGCACAGCTGGAAGAAAAAGCAGCACAAATGGCGCAGGAGAGGGCTAAAGAGCTACTGGACCAGCTGGCGGAAGGGCTTAACAGCGGTTCTTCTATGGTGGAAACCCTGCGTCCCCTGTACAAGGATGATATCGTGGTGGTAAGCGGCGGTAAGTTCCACTTTATTCCTATTTCAGATACCTTAAAGAAGCATAATTACACCAATGACAATCTGCAAATTGCGGAAAATGGTGAGCTGACTTATGCCGAGAAAGGACAGGTAATTACCCACAAGGGTATTGATGTTTCCAAATTTAATGGAGTGATTGACTGGAGTAAGGTTGCTGCGGACGGTGTGGAATTTGCTTTTATCAGAGCAGGCATCCGCGGTTACGGATCCGGTAAATTGGTAGAGGATGAAGGCTTCGAAGAAAATGTGGAAAATGCACTGGCTAACGGTATCAGGGTAGGTGTGTACTTCTTTTCCCAGGCAATTACCCCGCAAGAGGCTGTGGAAGAGGCGCAGTTTGTAAAGCAGCTGATTGCACCTTATCGGATGGAATGTCCGGTTGTTATTGATGTGGAAAAGGTCAGCGACTCTGAAGCCAGGATGAATCAGATCAGCGTGGAGGAGCGTACCCGGGCAGTGATTGCCTTTTGCGAGGAAATCGAGAAGGGCGGCTACAAGCCCATGATTTACTACAATATGGAGATGGCTGCACTGATGCTGGATCTGGAGCAACTCGAAGAGTACGATAAATGGTTTGCTTATTATAGCAAAGATATTTACTTCCCCTATGACTTTAAGATCTGGCAGTATACTGACAAGGGAAGAGTGGATGGAATGGATGGGGATGTGGATTTGAATATTGCGTTTGAGAAGGTTTGGGAATAGGGTGAATATACGTTTTCACATCTTTTTATTTGAGCAGCAGAAGGCGATTCATCCAATTCCTTAAATGGGATTTAGGATAAACAGAATATGCGAAAATCATCAGCATGTCACACAGAAAACGTGTGGCATGTTTTTGTATAAAAATTTAACATGCGGTTACACTAAGTAGCGGTAAAAGAAAACAGTATTTGTGCCTGTTTATTAATTAGGTGTTAGAATTCGTGGGAAGGATCGGAATATGCCGCAGCAAATTTTATACATGAAATGCGATGCCAATGTGGAAACCGATATGGAGGATGTGTATCTGAAGGATGTAGCATCCCTGCAGTGCGCGGACGAGCATATTCTTGTCAAGTGTAAGTGTATTAAGGTCTGGCACTTTTCCCTGAATGGTGCAGGAGAAAAGTGCGGGGGAAAGTCCGGTGCTTCGGCCAGAGGAAAGTCACGGAATTCTGCAGCAGGCGATGGTAAAATGCAGGAAGAGGCAGGTGCTTGCACAAAAGGTAATATCCAGAAACGAATTGTGGTCAGTGCCCTGAAGCTGGTCAGTCTGGTGGAGCAGACCTGTCCCGGTGTGCAGGTAGAGGTCATTGGAGAGACAGACGTTGTCATTGAGTATACCCCGCAGAAGAAACAGGGGATGGGGCAGTGGCTGAAAATCGCAATGGTGTGCTTGGTCTGCTTCTTTGGTACAGCTTTTACTATCATGGCATATCACAATGATGTGGGAATCCGGGATGTGTTTGCGCAGGTCTATCAGATCGTTACCCAAAAGGAGGCACAGGGTATCAATCCTTTGGAGGTTTCTTACTCCGTTGGACTGGCAACAGGTATTCTTGTTTTCTTTAACCATATCGGTAATCTGAAGCTGACCAAAGATCCTACACCTATCGAGGTGTCCATGAAGAATTACGAGAGGGATGTGAACAAAACCCTGGTTGAAGTAGCGGAGAGAAATGGAGAGGAGCTGGATGTTTAGGGAATTTTTTCTGATGTTCTGCGGTCTCAGTTTTGGACTTCTGTCGGCAGCAGGTGTATTTACCGTTTTCAGTACGGTGGGTCTGGTGCCCAGATTTGCCGGCAAGACCCATTCAGCCAAGGAGATATTTCTTTATGAAAATATGATTGTGGCGGGAACCATTGTAGGCAATCTGGCAAGTATCTGGCCGGAAAGCTGGGAACAGACGATTGCAAGATTGGAAGGCTTGACAGGAAATTCGTCCTTCTGGGTAATCTCACAGCTTTTGTGGCTGATTGTCATTGGTTTGTTCAGTGGCATGTTCGTAGGTTGTTTTGCCCTGTCCATAGCGGAGATGCTGGACAGTATACCGATCTTTACCCGAAGGATTTCTTTTCGCAAGGGTATCGGTCTGGCTATCTGCAGCGTGGCTGCGGGCAAATTGTGCGGGTCGCTCTTCTTCTTTTTTGAGGAGATATATCGGGCAATGTAAACTGTAATAGAAAGTTCTGAATATCCGAAGAGGTTTTGGATATTGTATGTGTTGGCGTTGGCAGCAAGTCGTTAAGAGAGAAAAAAATGCCTGTGCGCTGAGAGGCTTTCGAGTCGTTCAAACAGCAGCAGCACGGAAATGAGGAATGATATGGCAGAAAATATGCAGAATCTTACAAACAGAGAAAAGCAGAAGTATGCAGAATATGTGAAAAGTGTCACTCCCACGCACAACTTGTTTTTGCAGATGCTGAAGGCCTTTATCGTGGGCGGCATCATTTGTCTGATCGGGCAGGTAATACTGAACACGGCAACCTCCTATTATCAGCTGGACAAGGAGACTGCAGGCAGCTGGTGTTCCCTGATACTGGTATTGTGTTCGGTGGTACTGACTGGCTTTAATTTATATCCTCGAATTGTAAAGTTTGGTGGTGCCGGTGCGCTGGTGCCCATTACCGGGTTTGCCAATTCTGGGGCAGCGCCGGCAATTGAGTATCAGGCAGAGGGGCAGGTATATGGAATTGGGTGTAAGATATTTACGATTGCGGGGCCGGTAATCCTGTATGGAATTGTGAGTAGCTGGGTACTGGGAGTAATATACTGGATAGGGAAGATGTATGGTTAACAAGATTAGACATATATTTAATGCTGTATGTGCGGCAGAGATTTATGGATGGATTACCTCCACTCGAATTTGGCAATTGAGTGGAGGTTTTTTGAATTTAATATTGTGAATTCAGCGGTATGAAGTTATAATGGTTTCAAGTTTACATATAAAAGAAAGTGGGGAACTATCATGGCACAGATGCGTTTGAAAATTTTAGATAAGGAAGGCAATATCTTAAGTCAGAAAAGCGGCAAAGATGAACTGGTTATGGTTTATCTTGGAGAATATCAGGAGGGTGACAGTATTGAACTGGAAGTGGATGAAGCGAATACGTTCTACTATGTACAGTTCGACGATGTGAAGGGTAAGTCTTTGGTTTACCTGACCGGCAATGTAAAATATATAATTCCATTTGGGGAAAAAAGCATCAATACATCACCTAGGTTGTTTCAGGGAAATAAGCATCTGCTCAGTGTGAAGAAGGCCTTGGAAGAGGAGCTTGGCAATTATCGAAATCTATCGGAAAATGTATGGGATCAGCATGGTGAAGTAAACTGCTATCCACATGCTTCTGCAAACGTAGAAACCAGAGGTGAATCTGTATTTGCAGCATTGAATGCAATCGATGGTGTACTTGCTGGCGAAAGTCATGGCAGATGGCCCTATGAATCCTGGGGCATCAACAGAAGAGAGGATGCCACATGGAAGCTGGAATTTGGCCGTCCTGTAGATATTGATAAAATTGCCTTTTACAGCAGAGCAGATTTCCCACATGATAACTGGTGGGTAAAAGCAACCATTACCTTCTCAGATGGCAGTAAGGAAGTTTTGGATTTGGTAAAAACCGGCGAGGCACAATATTTTGATATCAAAAAAAAGGGAATTGAATGGCTGGAATTAAGCGAACTGATCAAAGCAGATGATCCTTCACCATTCCCGGCACTGACCCAGTTACAGGTATACGGAAGAGGTTAAGTTTGCCGATGCCTGTTCTGCGAGGTGGGAAATGGTAAGAAACGAGTTGAAGGTTGAGATCAGCCGAGAGGATGTATTTCGCCAGATTGATTGCCCTGAAGAAAGCGAACTTTATCAAGAGATTTTAGAGGAATATCAAGAGATAGAGGAAGAGGTGTATTCCCTTTGTGAACCGGTATTTCTTATGGAATACACAATCGTAGGGCCGGAGCTGGCAAAGGAAGGTATTCCGGAAGGGGCACATGTCCTTATGGTGCTGTATTCCATTGGTGGGAAGATCAGCGATTATTCCACAAGGTGCTTTGCTGAGGGTAATTATATGAAAGGTCTGCTGGCGGATGCTATGGCAGATTCTGCTCTCTTTTCTCTGGAAAAAGAGATTGTGCCGTATTTAAAGGAAGAGTGCGGCAGGCTACAGATGGGGATCGGCCGCAGATTGGAAGCACCGCAGGATATTTCCATGGAAGTGCAGAAGGTCATTTTCGAGAGAACCGGTGCCCGGGAAAAGTACGGCATGCGTATCACGTCAGGCTATATGCTGGAACCGGTCAAAAGCAATGCGGTGCTGTATGTGCTGACAGGTAACAGAGAGGTTTTTGCGTATCAGCATGATTGTCGAAATTGTGACCGTTATGACTGTAAAGTGCGTAACGTTGCGCACATGCCGGTCAAGGTATCTGCGGAAGAAAAGGTATACTCTTTGATGGTAAAAGAAGGAGAAAGTATTCTGGATGCATTGACAGCCCGGGATGCGACCTTTTCAGCTATTTGCGGCGGAACCGGCAGGTGCGGAAAGTGTAAGATAAGGGTTGTGGATGGTTGTCTTCCGGTCACTGCATCGGACAGGGAACATTTTACAGAAGCAGAGCTGACTGCCGGTATGCGCCTTGCCTGCAGGGCTTACCCATCGGAGCCTGTACAGGTGGAACTTCGATTTACAGAGGGAGCCGATTTTCAAGTGCTTGCGGAGTATGGGCAGGGGCAGACAGGGCATTACACCTTGGGAATCGCTGTAGATATAGGGACCACAACCATAGCAATACAGCTGCTGTCTTTGAACAGCGGCGAAAGGCTTGCATCTTACACCACTGTCAATGGCCAGAGAAGCTTTGGAGCTGACGTGATTTCACGCATTCAGGCATCTGTAGATGGGAAAAAAGAGAAGCTGCGCAGGATGATACAACAGGATCTGGCAGAGGGAATTCGGTGTGTAGTCGCGAAGGCAAAGGTTTTGCCGCAACATATAGCAGAAGTGGTTATCGCCGGAAATACTACGATGGGACATTTGCTTATGGGCTATGATTGCAAGGGACTGGGTAAGTATCCTTTCAAACCGGTCCATATTCAGCAGATAACGGACTCCTACGCCAACATTATAGGGGACAATTTTCTGACCGCGACCGTTCACATTTTGCCCGGTATTTCTGCCTTTGTGGGTGGAGATGTTGTAGCAGGACTGTATGCTTGTGATGTAGACAAAAGAGAAGAATACAGCCTGTTGATTGATCTGGGGACAAATGGGGAGATTGTGCTTGGAAATAGGGATAAAATAATTGCCACATCCACGGCAGCCGGTCCGGCATTTGAAGGCGGTAGTATCTCTTTTGGCGTCGGCAGCATTGAGGGTGCCATTGCAGGTGTTACAATAGAGAAAGCCGATGGACATAGGGTACATATTCGTACCATAGGCAACAAAGAGCCTGTAGGAATCTGCGGAACCGGTGTGCTCGAGACGATTGCGGAATTGTTGAAAACCGGTTTGCTGGATGATACGGGTTGTCTGGTTGAGGAATATTTTGATACAGGATATCCCTTGGCGAAGACCGGGAAAGGAATAGAGATTGTTCTGACCCAGCAGGATATCCGGGAGATTCAGCTTGCCAAGGCAGCCGTGCGGGCGGGGATTGAGACCATATTCCTGCGTTTCGGCATTCCGAAGGAAGCGGTTGCACATGTTTATCTGGCAGGCGGATTCGGCTTTCAGCTGGATTGTCAGAAGGCCATTGAAATCGGAATGCTTCCCGGGGAATTTGCAGGTAAAATGGAGGCTGTGGGAAACAGCTCTCTTGGCGGTGCGGTAAAATTCCTGCTTGCAAAAAATGAGCGGGAGCGGGTACAACGTATCGGCATGTATGCCGAGGAAATCAATTTATCCGCGCAGAAAGACTTTGGACAGTTCTATATGGAATGCATGTATTTCGACCATATTTGAGTAAACTATGAGTTGGTGGAGCTCCCACGAGCCTAAGTATATGATGGAAGAGGGAATTGGACTGGAGGAGTTTTTGGGAGAATAAAAAGGAGGGCCAGCAGGTAAGCACCTGCTGGCAGTTATGAAAAGAAAAGTTTATGAAAAAGAAACTTTGTTATTGTTGTGTTGTTATTTATATTGTAACCAATAATTGTGAAGGATAATCAAAGAAATTTTGAACAAATTGTGTATAAATAAAAAATTTTTTGTTTTTAAGCGAGAACGGAATAAAACGAATGATTACAGAAATGGATTAGGGATATGTTACCAATAGCATTTAAACATCGAATGGAAAGTATGCTGGGAGAGGAGTATCAGGCCTTCCTTGTAAGCTACGAGCATGAAAAATATCAGGCATTGCGGATTCATCCGCGGAAGGTGGAAGAAGAGACGTTTTTAGAGAGGGTTCCTTTTGCACTGCAGCCGGTTCCCTGGTCAGATAATGGATATTATTACAGTAAGGAAGATGCGCCCGGTAAGTATCCTTATCATGAGGCAGGTGTTTATTATATTCAGGAGCCAAGTGCCATGGCACCGGTGCCGTTTTTGGAAGTGAAGCCGGGGGAGAGGATATTGGACTTGTGTGCGGCTCCCGGCGGTAAAAGTACCCAGATCGGTGCAGCGTTGGCGGGACAGGGAATTCTTGTCAGCAATGAAATTCATCCCGCCAGAGCGAAGATTTTGTCGGAAAATATGGAGCGCATGGGTATTGCCAATGCTATTGTGACCAATGAAAGTCCGCAGAGGCTGGCGGCTGTGTTCGGCGGATATTTTGATAAGATCCTGGTGGACGCCCCCTGCTCCGGTGAGGGAATGTTTCGCAAGAATGAAGAAGCAACGCAGGAGTGGAGTCCGGAGGAGGTGAACATCTGTGCGGCCAGACAAGATCATATTCTGGATCAGGCTGCGGAAATGCTGGGTCCGGGTGGACGGCTTGAATATTCTACCTGTACCTTTGCCCCGGAGGAGGATGAGGGCAGTATCTGGCGTTTTCTGATGCGTCATCCGGAGTTTTCCATCGTAAAGACTGAGATACCGGAGGGATTTGAGGGCGGAAGGCCTGAGTGGTGCGAATGGCAGTCTCTCAGGGAAAAGGAAGCAGGAAAATTCGAAACAGACGACGAAAAGGTGCAAGGACATGTTATAAACGAGCAGATGGACGACTTACAAGGGATGGCTGAGAAAGAAGAACGTAGCAGGAGCATTAAGCAGGACATTGTACACACCATGCGTATCTGGCCTCATAAAGTTCATGGAGAGGGGCATTACCTGGCTGTCTTGCAGAAAGCCGGTGGCAGATATGAAGATGCAGCCTCCAGAAGTCTGTATGGTCTGGAGCGAGGCATCCGTGAGGAGGAATACAAGGAGTTTCTGGACTTTAAGAAGGAATATCTGAAGGCAGACATGCAAGGGATATATTTAAAATTCGGAGACCAGTTGTATCTGGGACCGAAGGATATGCCTGCACTGACTAGGCTGAGGGTATTGCGTCCCGGGCTGCATTTGGGAACCCTGAAGAAAAATCGTTTCGAGCCGTCCCATGCACTGGCACTGGCTTTGACGCCGGGGGAAGTTACGCAAGTATACAATCTGACCGTGGAGGACGGCAGTGCAGCAGCTTTTATCGGCGGGCAGACATTTCGGGTAGGTGCAGAAAAGGGCTGGCATCTGATTACCGTGGATGGTTACAGCCTGGGATGGGGCAAGGCTGCCGGAGGGATTATGAAAAATCATTATCCCAAGGGACTCAGGAAATTTTAAAATACCTCTTCTCTATTGGACAAAAAAATGGTATGATATAAGGAATAAACCACATTGGTTCTGATAGCGAACGATGAAGTGACCGAAAGATTTTGCGGCGGGCTTCGGAACGGAGGAAGAAATGGATAAGATTATTTTAACAGGCGACAGGCCCACAGGAAGACTTCATGTGGGACATTATGTAGGAAGCCTGAGAAGAAGAGTGGAATTGCAGAATTCCGGTGAATATAAAAAGACATTTATTATGATTGCGGATGCCCAGGCTTTGACAGACAATTTTGAGAATCCGGAGAAGGTTCGGCAGAACATTATCGAGGTAGCACTGGATTATCTGGCATGCGGATTGGATCCGGCAAAATCCACATTGTTCATTCAGTCGCAGATTTCAGAGTTGTGTGAGTTATCCTTTTATTATATGAATCTGGTTACCGTTTCCAGACTGCAGCGTAATCCCACGGTAAAGAATGAAATCCAGATGCGAAACTTTGAGGCCAGCATACCGGTAGGCTTCTTTGCTTATCCTATCAGTCAGGCAGCAGATATTACAGCCTTCAAGGCAACTACCGTTCCCGTTGGTGTGGATCAACTGCCCATGATCGAGCAGACCAGAGAAATTGTTCATAAGTTCAATACGATTTACAGTGAAGTGCTGGTTGAGCCGGAGGCACTGCTTCCTCAGAATGATGCATGTATGCGTTTGCCGGGTATTGACGGCAAGGCGAAGATGAGTAAATCTCTGGGCAACAGTATCGATCTTGCAGACACCGCAGATGATGTCCGGAAGAAGGTTATGAGCATGTATACAGATCCTACCCATCTGCTGGTGTCCGATCCCGGCCATCTGGAAGGCAATACAGTATTTACATATCTGGATGCTTTCTGTAAGGAGGAACACTTCGGCAGATACCTTCCCGATTATGCGAACCTGGATGAATTGAAGGGGCATTACACCAGGGGCGGTTTGGGTGATGTTAAGGTAAAGAAATTTCTCAACAATGTTCTTCAGGAGGAGCTGGAACCCATCCGAACACGCAGAAAGATGTTTGAAAAGGATATTCCTGAGATTTACAATATTCTGAAGAAGGGCAGCGAGACTGCAAGAGAAACAGCAGCACAGACACTGGACGAAGTAAAGAGTGCAATGCGCATTAATTACTTCGAGGATAAAGAATTGATTGAGGCACAGGCGGCGAAATATGAGATATAGTAACGAACGAAACATTAAAGAAAAAGATGATCCCGCGATTGTATTGATCGGAGGCTTGGCTTTTGTTATTTTTATAATGCTGTTTTGTATCCTTGTATGGAGTGTTACACACAGAGGCAGTAATGATATCAAGATTGATAGTTCTTCCGTTGTTGGTGTAACGGAATCAGGTTCTTCGAAGACGCCGGGCAGCTTGGATGTGGTGGCACCTGTTGAAAGCAGCTCGGGAGAAAACGATGAATTGTCAGGTGTGGATTATAATGATACCAGTAATGATATGGGGCTGAAATTTACTGGGGTTCAAGATGTGGTTACGGCAATAGACGTGACCAATCTGCGCAGCGAACCGAGTACTGCTCAGGGGTCAGCTACAGTATTGGCAAAGCTTCGCAATGGCGAAACGGCGATTCGTATCGGTAAGGAGGATACTACCGGCTGGTCAAAGCTGGTGTATGATGGTCAGATCATGTATGCTTCTACCAATTATCTGATTGTCGTAAAGGAAGATGACTAAAATCTTCCTTGCTAATATTGTGTAAATGGACAGGAGTAGTAACAATAGGATTCCTATTTTGTAAGGGAAAGGTTTTGGAGAATTCAATTCATATTAAATTCTTCGAAGCCTTTTTATATTCTTCAACTTTTTGGGGCAATATATAAATATTGTATTTTGATAATTATTTAGGCAGCATTATTATGGTAATTGCTTTTATACAAGGAGGAAGATTGTTATGGGTGGAATGATGCTTGGCAGAGCCAGTGTGAGTTATGATACGGCGGTGTTTATCCGAAACAGTGCCAGTGTGGTTGGTAAAAAGGAGGGAGAGGGTCCGCTGGGATTTTTGTTTGATTTTGTAGGGCAGGATGATATGTTTGGCTGCAATACCTGGGAGGAAGCAGAAAGTACATTGCAGAAGGACGCAGTTTATACAGCTTTGAAGAAAGCGGATATGCAGCCGGAACAGATACGATACCTGTTGGCCGGGGATTTGCTGGGACAGTCTATGGCATCCTCCTTTGGACTTGCGGCATTCGGAATTCCGCTGCTTGGCTTGTACGGCGCGTGCTCTACCTGCGGAGAAGGCTTGCTGGTAGGAAGCCTGATCATTTCTGCCGGTTATGGGGATACTGCTGTCTGCGTGACCTCCAGTCATTTTGCCAGTGCGGAGAAAGAGTTCCGCTATCCCCTGGAATATGGAAACCAGAGACCATTGTCCGCCAACTGGACGGTAACCGGCAGCGGAGCTTTTGTTCTGGCCAATGAAATCGGACCTGGTGCCAGAGCCAAGATTACCGGTATTACCGTAGGAACCATTACCGATTATGGTTTGAAGGATTCCATGAACATGGGTGCCTGTATGGCACCGGCTGCAGCGTCTACGCTGAAGCAGCACTTTGAGGACTTTGACAGACAGCCTGACTATTATGACAAGATTATTACCGGCGACCTGGGAACCGTGGGAAGCAGAGCTTTGCAGGATCTTTTGAGGGATGTGGGCTATGATATTGCGCATAAGCATATGGACTGCGGTATTGAGATTTATGACGCAAAAACCCAGGATACCCATGCAGGAGGCAGCGGCTGTGGATGCAGTGCGGTAACTTTGTCGGCTTATATCCTGAAGCAGTTGGAGGAGGGAATCTGGAAGCGTGTGCTTTTCGTGCCTACCGGGGCACTGCTCAGTAAGACCAGCTTTAATGAAGGGATGACCATACCGGGAATTGCCCATGGTGTAGTGATAGAAAGTATATAAGACATGAATGCACTGGGATTTGAAGATCGGGAGGTTAAGGCTTGCGGTCATTTATAAATATGTGAGCGGCAACCTTTTTGATAAGATTACGAAACAAACTACTTGCAATCAAGTGTTTATTCTAGTAAAATACTTCTATAGTTCTGTTGTACCTGCAGTCGTAAATGCAAAATATGTGGCCGGACAACAGAATAAGAGATATGCAAGGCAGGGATTATGATGCGCAGGATGGAATTTAAGATGGAGAGACCGGGGCTGCTTCAGACCGGACAGAACATCACAGTGACGGAGGGTTTGCTTCCCAGTAACTATTATTATACCATTGATCCGTCCCTGGACATGTCAGGCAATATTCCCTTCCGTTACCGGTTGAAATCAAAGGAGGGCAAAGTGGTCGATATTGTGGAAAACGCAAGAGGATTCTATGTGACAGTAGAATTTGATGAGCCCCAGGCAGAGGTAAGATAGAAGGACCATTCAGGACAAACAAGTTTTGTCGAACAACACATGACAGATGATTGCAAAACCCTTGGAAAGATTGCTCAGTCGCAAAATATTCCGAAAAGTTTTGCAAGCACCCAGACACATTAACGTAATTTCACAAGCAGGCTTGTGAAGTACAGGAAAGAGGTAGATATGTTAAATAAAGTCGCAACAGACAAGGCGCCGGCAGCAATCGGGCCATATTCTCAGGGAATTATCGCAGATAAAATTGTTTTTACATCCGGTCAGATTCCCCTTGATCCTGTAACCGGAACGATAATCGGTGAGACCATTGGCGAACAGGCAGAGCAGGTAATGGTAAACCTGGGAGCTATCTTAAATGAAGCCGGGGCAGATTATACAAAGGTGGTAAAGACCACTTGCTTCCTGGCTGATATGGGAGATTTCGCAGCATTCAATGAGGTTTATGCAAAGTATTTTACGCAGAAGCCTGCCAGAAGCTGTGTGGCAGTAAAGACACTTCCGAAAAACGTATTGTGTGAGGTAGAAGCGATCGCGTATCTGGGTTAATTGAACAAACAAGGGGGGAGGATATTTCTGTTACGGGAAATGCCTCTCTTTTGTGCTTCTTGCAGGTAAATACGGAAACGTTTGCAGACAGATTCCGGGATATGTCATGGTGTTTGCGGCAGTGATTTTGGCACAGCTGCCTGCAAAGTAATTTGAAAAGAGGAAAGTCTGATACATATTTGAATCAACAGCGTAGATAATAATCCATAGTAGACTTTTGTAGGTATAAAGGAGGAAGTATGGATTATATCAATGCATTCGTAGTTGGGGGATTAATCTGTGCACTGGTGCAGATTCTGATGGAAAAAACAAAGATGCTGCCCGGCAGGATTATGGTGCTGTTGGTGGTGCTGGGGGCGATTATCAGCTTTATGGGATGGTATGAACCCTTTATGGAATTTGCAGGTGCAGGCGCCGGTGTGCCATTGTTGGGCTTCGGAAATCTGTTGATGAAAGGTGTGAAGGAAGCAGTGGATGAAAAGGGCTTTCTGGGGCTTTTCGCCGGTGGCTTCAAGGCGGGAGCCGTAGGCAGCAGCGCGGCATTAATCTTTGGCTATTTGGCCAGCTTAATATTTAAACCGAAGATGAAGAAATAAAGAGGTAGATAATGATCATTTGGTTATTGTATATGGGCATGTTGCTCTATTGGGAAGTAGTTTATCATATTGGCAGCTTTGGATGGGTGGTTTCCCAACCGTGGATTATGCTGGGACTGCTTTCTATTCTTGCATCTGTGCAGTCTATTATTACAGGCTGCGTGGATAAAAGGAATAAGAGGAGGATTTTTTGGATCTTTGCAATACCGGAATATCTGATATTTGCTGTGCAGACAGTATACTATACGATTTTCAGACAGCCCCTGCAGCTTCGGGCGATGATCATGGGGGGAGAGGATGCACTGACCAATTATTGGCGGGAGGCTTTGATGGGGATTCTGAAAGCTTTGCCTGTATTAATGATTCTGGCGTTGCCTCTTGTGGCTGTAGGGGTAGCTTTTTATCATAAAAAATGGATGTTGCCAGTGTTTCAAAGTATCCAGAAGATCAGGCTGGTATTTGCCATGGGTATTTCTTTCCTGATATACTGGATGGCACTGGAATTTGGTGAGATTGCAGATGCAGACTATTATCATGAATACACAGAGTTCTATGATCCTGCGATTGTGATGCAGAATATGGGCGTGATGGCTATGGTTCAGAGGGATATTACCTTTGAACTAGAAACGGTGGCGAACGAGATGTTTGTGGTACGTTCCTCTGAATCCGGTGAGTCGCAGAATGATGAAACCGAAGAGGGTGGTAAATTGGAGGGCAGCGGAGAAGCTGGAACGGAAGTATCTGGAGATGGCGGTGCGACTGGAAGCGATGGAGAAAACGAAGCTGGCGGTGCTGAGGATTCGGAGGAAACGGGGGAAAACCTTCCGGAATTTAACACCATCGAGCTGGATCTGGGAAAGCTGGCTGACCTTTCCGCAGGCGATAAAGAAAAAGAATGGCTGGCAGATTATATTGCGAATCTGGAGCCTACCAGAACCAATGAATACACCGGTATGTTCAAGGATTACAACCTGATCTACATTACGGCAGAAGGTTTCTCTACCTATGCCATTCATGCAGAGCTGACGCCCACCCTATATAAGCTGGCAAATTCGGGCTTCGTGTTTGCCAACTATTATGTGCCGCTGTGGCAGACGAGCACCAGTGATGGAGAATATGTGAATCTGACCGGCCTGATTCCCGACGGACAGTTCAGTATGAGAAAAACCAAAGAAAATAACATGGCATATTCCCTGCCACGCTTCTTTTCAAAGGAAGGCTGTGTGAATCTGGCATATCATAACCACACCATGGATTATTACGAACGGCACCTGACACACCCCAATCTGGGCTATTATTTCAAGGCAGCCAAGCTGGGTGACCTGTCAGAAGCGGAGTGGGGAGATAAAATTTTCTACATGGAGAATCCGGGCAGATGGCCGTCTTCTGACTTGGAGATGATACAATATACTGTGCCGGAATATATCCAGGCGGAGCAGTTCAATGTGTATTACATGACCGTTTCCGGTCATATGTATTACAGCTTTACCGGTAACGGCATGTCTTCCAAGAACAAAGAAGCTGTAGCGGGGCTGGATATGTCTGAGAATGCGAGAGCATATATCGCCTGCCACATTGAGCTGGATAAGGCGCTGGGGTATCTGCTGAACGAGCTGAACAATGCCGGAAAGCTGGAAAATACAGTCATTGCCTTAAGTGCGGACCATTATCCTTACGCAATGACCGAGGAGCAGTATGAGGAGCTTGCCGGCAAAGATTTATCCAAGGACAGGGATACATACAGAAACAGCCTGATCTTGTGGAATGGAGGTATGGAGGAGAGTGTTTTGGTTACCAAGCCATGCTGCAGCGTGGATGTGCTGCCTACACTGCTCAACCTGTTTGGATATGATTATGATTCCAGAATATATGCCGGCAGGGATATTCTTTCGGATGCGGACGGACTGGTTATTTTCAATGACCGCAGCTTTGTGACAGATACCGTGGTTTACGACCGCAAGAGTAAGACAACAACCTGGCGGAAGGAATTAAGTGAAGAAGAGAAGGAAAGCTACCTGAGTGCAGTGAAGCAGGAAGTGAAGGAGAGATACGAGTTCAGTGCATACATTTTGCGGGAGAATTATTATGATCTGTTGAAACAGTGCCAGATACAGTAACAAAATCCCTGAGAAGCTGTCAGTCAAGACGATTTCTCAGGGTTATTTTCACAATACTTCAAATGCAATCCCTTTACGGGATAAAAACTGCATCAGGGCTTTGTCCCAGATCTCATCGAGCTCTTTGCTCATGATAAATGTATGGTAGGCACTTCCTGTGGTAAGCACAGTGTGGGAGCCATCGTACTTTATAGTGAGTACAAGAGCCTTTACTTGTTCAGAAGAAACACTGCAGCCGGCTGCGGCCAGAAGCTTGCCTACATTCTGGGGTTGAAGGTGCAGTATCAGCTTGAAGAACAAGGGTGTCTTCTTACCTTTAATTAGATTGAAGACAAAGGGCTTTAAGTCTTTCCACCGCACAAAGTCGTAAGGGCAGCATGCAGGGTTGGAAAGCTCCTCGGCAGTATAAAATTCCTTGTTCATATGACCATCAATCTGATAGGTGTTGGCAGTGGATATGGTGGCTTGAGCAAGCAGGAAGTTTTCAAAGGTATCCGCAACCAGCAGATGGTTCATAAAGGATTTCATGGATGTAATCTGAAGTGCTAACACATTGCGCCTCCTTAATTTATAATCTGCATGCCAATCCACAAGATAAGTGCAAGCTGTCCGAAGGAAATCAGCGGCATCCCCACCACAAAATACCAGTGCTTGGTCTTATGGCGGAAATGATTCATGCCCAGAGTAGTGCCAAGGGCACCGCCAATCAAAGCAACAAAAAAGAGAGTAGCCTCCGGTATGCGGTAAGCATTCCGGATGGCTCTCTTTTTATCGTTACCCATTATGATAAATCCAATCAGATTCATTATCAGATAGTATACAAGGAAAATCAGGGTAAAAGCTCTCATTATTGGTTATTCTTTGCAGCCTCCTGCATTTTCATAGCGCGAACCTTGCAACTGAGACCATACAGATTGATAAAGCCTTCTGCATCGTGATGATCATATAAATCACCGGTAGTGAAGGATGCGATGGATTCATTGTATAAAGAATAAGGAGAAGTAGTACCTGCTTTAATGATATTGCCCTTGTAAAGCTTGAATTTCACTTCACCGGTTACATATTCCTGTGTCTTTTCGATAAACGCCTGAATGGCTTCGCGCTTAGGGGTAAACCATTTGCCCTCGTAAACAACATCTGCAAACTTATTACCCATTTCTTTCTTTAAGGTATAAGTGTCACGGTCAAGAATCAGTTCCTCCAGCTGCTGGTGTGCTTCCATCAGGATGGTTCCGCCGGGAGTCTCATATACACCACGGGACTTCATGCCCACTACACGGTTTTCCACGATATCCACGATGCCTACACCATGCTTGCCGCCGAGAGCGTTCAATGTATGAATAATGTCTGCAACCTTCATCTTCTGTCCGTTTACAGAGGTAGGAATACCCTTTTCGAAGGTTAATGTTACATATTCGCCTTCTTCAGGAGCTTTTTCCGGTGTGGTGCTGAGTACCAGCAGATGGTCGAAGTTGGGCTCGTTTGCAGGGTCTTCCAGCTCCAGGCCTTCGTGGCTGATATGCCAGATGTTACGGTCGCGGCTGTAAGAAGAATCTGCGGAGAAGGGAAGGTCGATGCCGTGTGCCTTGCAGTATTCGATTTCAGATTCACGGGAGTCCATGGTCCATTTATCATTTCTCCAAGCAGCGATAATCTTCAGATCGGGAGCCATAGCCTTGATGCCCAGTTCAAAACGAATCTGGTCGTTACCCTTACCGGTAGCACCATGGCAGATAGCAGTTGCATTTTCCTTGCGTGCGATCTCAACCAGCTTCTTGGCAATCAGGGGTCTTGCCATGGAAGTACCCAACAAATACTTGTTTTCATAGACTGCGTTAGCCTGTACGCAGGGTACGATATAGTCTTCACAGAATTCGTCCACTACATCCAGTATGTATAATTTTTCAGCACCGCAGAATTTTGCTCTTTCTTCCAATCCGTCCAGTTCTTCTGCCTGACCGCAGTCGATACATACGCAGACAACTTCGTAATCGAAATTTTCCTTTAACCAAGGAATGATAGCGGTAGTGTCAAGACCGCCGGAATACGCTAAGATAACCTTTTCTTTCATAATAGAATCCTTGCCTTTCAATAATATTTTATTATTTTGCATCGCGTCAGACAACAGTGCGTTGGGGAAACCGGCACCTGCGTGCCTGAGAGAGGATGTATTTTTCAATCTTCAACAACTATACACCATTTTTCCCGGGAATGCAAGTTCAAAACTTTTCGCAAATATAACATGTGCAAATGTGTGTGTCAATAGGTTATATAGAGGGAGATTGTCATTTTCATAGAGAATATATACAATGCAGAAGAATAAATATGCATATTTACGCCAAAAATAAAAGTTGGCCGTATAAAAATACATATAATATTCACAAAAATGCATAAAATGAAAAAAAGTAGTGGACTTTTATGCAAAAAGTGGTATGCTATCAAGAAGAGTAGTTTAATTATAAAGAGATGAAACGTTTTCAATGGAGGCTGATTATGATAAAAGCAGGTATTATCGGTTCAACCGGTTACGCCGGTGGAGAGCTGGTTCGTATTTTGATGAGTCATAAGGATGTGGAGATTAAATGGTACGGCTCTAGAAGTTACATAGACAAAAAATATTATCAGGTATACAGAAATATGTTTGAGATTGTAGAGGACATCTGTAAGGATGACAATCTGACAGAACTGGCGAAGCAGGTGGATGTAATTTTCACAGCCACTCCCCAGGGATTCCTGGCAGGCATTTTGACAGAGGAGATTCTTAAGAAGGTCAAGATAGTCGATCTGTCTGCAGATTACCGGATTAAAGATGTAGCTGTCTATGAAAAATGGTACGGCATCGAGCATAAGTCACCCCAGTTTATAGAGGAAGCTGTTTACGGTCTCTGCGAAATCAACAGAGATAAGATTACACCGAATACAAGATTGATTGCGAATCCGGGCTGTTATACAACCTGTTCTATTCTGACAGCGTATCCCTTGGTTAAAGAAGGACTGATTGATCCGAATACCTTGATCGTGGATGCGAAATCAGGTACTTCCGGCGCGGGAAGAGGAGCAAAGGTGCCGAATCTGTATTGTGAGGTCAATGAGAGCATCAAGGCATACGGTGTGGCAAGTCACAGACATACCCCTGAAATTGAAGAGCAGCTGGGTTATGCCTGCGGCAGTGAGGTGTTGCTGAACTTTACACCTCATCTGGTGCCTATGAACAGAGGTATTCTGGTAACGGAATACGCAAGCTTAAAGAAAAAGGCCGACGGAACGTATCCTGCATATGAAGAGGTAAAAGCAGTTTACGATAAATATTATGCTAGAGAGAAGTTCGTACGCGTGTTGGAGGAAGGTGAGTGTCCGGAGACCAAGTGGGTGGAAGGCAGCAATTACGTGGATGTGAATTTTGTGATTGATGAGCGAACCGGGCGTATTATCATGATGGGTGCACTTGACAATCTGGTAAAGGGCGCGGCAGGCCAAGCCGTGCAGAATATGAATCTGCTGTTTGGGTTTAAGGAGAGCGAAGGCTTGGAAATGGTACCTTGCTTCCCTTAACAGGCATTCTTTTATAAGCGTGACAGAAGAGGTTGTCTCATATTTCATTTACAAACCGGACGAAAAGCATCCTCAGAAATTATGTGTTGTGTGCAAGAGTACATAGGAGTATTTACATATATATGGAGAAAAAACAATTTGAAATCAGGAAAATGACCATAGACGACTATGAGGGTCTTTATGAACTCTGGATGACCATCAGTGGCTTCGGCATCCGCAGCGTGGACGATTCCAGAGAAGGCGTGGAGATGTTCTTAAAGAGAAATCCTCAAACCAGTGTGGTTGCCGTTGCCGACGGAAAGATTGTGGGTGGGATCCTGTGCGGTCACGACGGCAGAAGAGGCTGTCTGTATCATGTCTGTGTGAGGGAAGGTTACCGCCGTCTGGGTATCGGCAAGGCCATGGTTGTGTATTGTATGAATGCCTTGAAGGCGGAGAAGATCAACAAGGTCAGCCTCATTGCATTTACCAAAAATGATGTGGGCAATGCCTTTTGGAATACCATTGGCTGGACAAAGAGACTGGATCTGAATTATTATGACTTCACGCTGAATGAGGCGAATATTACTGCATTTAATAAATAGTATTCAGGTGTTTATGAAAGTTCTCCATTTCCGGAAACTGGAAATCAGAGAATACTCATAAATATCTGCACAGAAGGAACGGAGGAAATGATGATGAATATCATCGAGGGCGGCATTACTGCAGCAAAAGGATTTGAAGCGGCCGGTGTGGAAGCAGCAATTAAATATAAGAACAGAAAGGATATGGCACTTGTTTACAGTACGGTTCCCTGTAAGGCAGCCGGCACCTTTACCACCAATGTGGTAAAGGCAGCACCGGTTTTGTGGGATATGAAGGTGGTAAATGAGTCCCCTTATGCACAGGCAGTTGTGGTCAACTCCGGTATTGCCAATGCATGTACAGGAAAACAGGGCATGGACTGCTGTCAGGCCGAAGCAGAATGTGTAGGAAAAATGCTTGGTATCCCGGCAGAAGCTGTTTTGGTGGCATCCACCGGTGTCATCGGTATGCAGATGCCTGTTGACAGATTGTGTGCCGGTATTGAGAAGCTGGTAGCGCAAAAGGAGGCATCTCCGGAAGCGGGACTGGCAGCAGCAAAGGCAATCATGACAACGGATACCGTGCATAAGCAGATTGCAGTGACCTTTGAAGTGGAAGGCAAGACTGTGACTGTGGGCGGTATGTGTAAGGGCTCCGGTATGATCCATCCTAATATGTGCACCATGCTGGGCTTTGTAACTACGGATGTAAATATCTCCAAGGAAATGCTTACCAAGGCAGTAAAGGCAGATGTTGTGGATACCTTCAATATGGTATCCGTGGACGGCGATACTTCAACCAATGATACGCTGCTGGTACTGGCAAATGGTCTTGCAGATAATGCTGAAATCTGTCAAGAGGGCGAAGCATACGATGCCTTCTGTCAGGCACTTAATTATGTGAATACCTATCTTGCCAAAAAAATGGCAGGTGATGGGGAAGGTGCAACAGCTCTGTTTGAGGTAAAGGTAATCAATGGGGACACCAAGGAAAATGCAAGAACACTTGCAAAATCTGTTATCTGCTCTTCCCTTACCAAGGCAGCTATTTTTGGGCATGATGCGAACTGGGGCAGAATTCTCTGCGCATTGGGGTATTCCGGCGCAAGCTTTGACCCGGAAAACGTGGATCTGTATTTCCGGAGTAAATCCGGCAATATCCACATTTTCAGCGGAGGTGTGGCATGTGATTACAGTGAAGAAGAGGCTACGAAGATTTTATCGGATGAGGAGGTAACAGCACTTGTGGATATGCATATGGGAGATGCATGTGCAACAGCCTGGGGCTGTGATCTGAGCTATGATTATGTTAAAATAAATGCAGATTATCGTTCCTAATCTATGACGTCCGGAAACAGCTGCCTTATTTCTCCTTCACACAACGGACTAAAAACATCCATCAAAATTGTCTGTCTTTGTTCGGACACAGGTGTCCGTCAAATCCATACAATTTTGAAGTCTGTTTTTACTGCGTTGTATTATGGGAGAAATAAGACATCTGTATCCGGGGGTATTGAAGAAGACGAACCGGACATTAAGTCTGAAACAGATTTCAAGCAGTTAGAATTTAGTTTATGCAATGATAAAAGTAAAATATAAATGGGAGAAACGTAAAGAACATGGAAAAGGATATGGAAAAAGTCATGCAGAAGGCGGAGGTTCTCATAGAGGCATTACCTTATATTCAAAAATTCAATCGTAAGATTATTGTTGTAAAATACGGCGGCAGTGCCATGAGTAATGAAGAGCTGCAAAAGAATGTCATTAAGGATGTGACCCTGCTGAAGCTGGTAGGCTTCAAGCCGATTATCGTTCACGGCGGTGGTAAGGAAATCAGCAGATGGGTAAACAAAGTGGGCAAGGAAGCGAAGTTTGTAAACGGTCTGCGTGTTACCGATGCAGAAACCATGGAAATCGCGGAGATGGTACTGAACAAGGTAAACAAGAGTCTGGTAACCATGGTGGAGGAGCTGGGTGTCAATGCGGTTGGTGTCAGCGGCAAGGACGGCGGTCTGTTAAAGGTTGAGAAAAAGTACTCCGGCGGTGTGGATATCGGTTTTGTAGGAGAGATTACGGAGGTAAATCCCAAGATTTTATACGATATGCTGGAGAAGGATTTCCTGCCCATCGTCGCGCCTATAGGTCTGGATGATCACTTTCATACCTACAATATCAATGCGGATGATGCAGCATGCGCAATTGCAAAAGCTGTGAATGCAGATAAACTTGTATTCCTGACAGACATTGAAGGTCTGTACAAGGATATTAACGATAAAAGCTCTTTTATCTCCAGAATTCATGTTTCTGAGGCAGAAGAACTGATTTCAAGTGGCTTTATCGGCGGGGGGATGCTCCCTAAGCTGACCAACTGTACCAATGCAATCCGCAATGGCGTTAACAGAGTACATATTCTGGATGGGCGTATTCTTCACTGCCTGCTTCTGGAAATTTTTACCAATCACGGCGTAGGAACGGCGATCATTGATGACGAGGAAGCTGCACATTAAAGGGTAGCCAAAAGCAACTACAATAACGTATCGCTTCCGGAAAGGTAGGATGAAATATGGACAATGCAGTGACTATGAAAGAATATATCGATCAGGCAGAGGCGGCGCTCCTGCACACCTATAACCGTTATCAGGTGGTTTTGGACAAGGGTGAGGGCGTCTGGCTCTACGATATGGAAGGGAAGAAGTATCTGGATTTTATGGCAGGTATTGCAGTGTTTGCCCTGGGTTATGGCAATGAGGAGCTGAACGATGCCATTAAGGCTCAGGTAGATAAGCTAATGCACACCTCCAATTATTTTTATAATGTGCCGGCGGTCAATGCGGCAAAGAAGATGAAAGCAGCCTCCGGCATGGACAGAGTCTTCTTTACCAACTCCGGAGCGGAGGCTGTGGAGGGTGCGCTGAAGGCAGCTGTCAAGTATGCTTATCTGAAGGATGGAGGCCATGACCACGAGATCGTCGCCATGCATCATTCCTTCCATGGAAGAACCATGGGTGCCCTTGCAGTTACCGGCAATCCCAAATACCGGGAAGCCTTTCAGCCGCTGGCATGCAATGTGAAGTTTGCCACCTTCAACGATTTTGACAGCGTACTGGAGCAGGTGAACGATAAGACCTGTGCCATCATCATGGAGACCGTGCAGGGTGAGGGCGGTATCTATCCGGCGGATGCAGATTTCCTGAAAAAGGTACGTGCACTCTGCGATGAGAAGGATATTCTGTTGATTCTGGATGAAATCCAGTGTGGTATGGGCCGGACGGGTGCCATGTTTGCATGGCAGCATTATGGTGTGAAGCCGGATATTATGACGATGGCGAAGGCTTTGACCTGCGGGATTCCCGGCGGTGCATTTGCCATGACGGAGAAAGTGGCACAGAACTCTCTTGTAGCAGGAGACCATGGAACCACCTACGGCGGCAATCCTCTGGCAGCAGCAGCTACCGATAAGGTGTTTGAATTGTACGAAAAGTATGATATGATATCTCATGTAAACAAAATCGCTCCTTATCTGGAGAAGAGACTGGACGAACTGAAAGACCGCTACGACTGTATCGAGACCAGAAGAGGTATGGGACTTATGCAGGGACTGGTGTTTAACAAGCCGGTGGGCGATATTATCCGGAAAGCCATGGATCAAGGTCTGATATTGATCAATGCCGGTACGAATATTATCCGTTTTGTTCCGGCGCTGGTCATTACAGAGCAGAATGTAGATGACATGATCGCAATCTTAGAAACCTGCATAGAGTAATTTTTAAGGAAGGAGCACCATGCATTCAAAACCAAAATTATTTATAATACTGGTAGTCATCGGCGCTTTACTGGGAGTACTTACCTACAGTATTTGGAAGGGATTGGCACCATCAGAAGAGGGGGAGGATGCTTCCTTTTCTTTTCTGGGCAGGAAAGAGACTATTTATGTCTGGTATAATGATGATACCATGACAGATTACATTAACAGTGCAGCAGTTGTCTACGGTGATGAGAATCGTGTCCGTGTTATTCCCCATCTGGTATCGGAGAGTGAGTACATGGAAGCGCTCAACCAGGCGACCCTTCATTCAGAGCAGACGCCGGATGTATTTCTGCTGAGCAATGATTTTCTGGAAAAGGCGTATCTGGCCGGACTTGCTTCGGAAATCAATGATATCATGGAAATCGCGAATACCGGTTATTTCCCCCAGGTAGCACTGGATGCAGTGACATACAAGGATAAGCTGATTGCATATCCTCTGTATTATGAAACCAGTGTGCTGCTCTACAATGAGACTTATCTGCAGGAGTGGGCCAGACAGCAGGTGCAGAATGAAGCGAATGCTGCGCAAGTGGCTTACGATGAGGCGACCATAAATGCCAGAACGGCGGACTACATGAAGGTTGCGGTTCCACAGACCATTGATGATATTCTGAATCTGGCAAATACTTTTGATCCGCCGGAGTCTGTAGAGGGTATTTTCAAGTGGGATGTTTCGGATATTTTCTATAACTATTATTTTATCGGCAAT
The DNA here is from genome assembly GCA_045593865.1 of Acetatifactor sp. GTDB lineage: Bacteria > Bacillota > Clostridia > Lachnospirales > Lachnospiraceae > Acetatifactor. The sequence continues at coordinate 51,995 of JAZNXM010000140.1, forward strand.
TACATGCTGGTAGGTGGGGATACCGGGGATGATAAGAGCATACTCCATATTCATAATCCGGAGGCGGTAGCCTGTCTGGAGGTTTATAAGAATCTGAACCAGTTCTTTTCTATTGAGTCGGATGCGGTTTCTTATGAATCTGTTCTTCAGGATTTTATGGATGGTAAGCTGGTATTTACCATTGCTACCACAGATGCGGCAGCGCGTCTGGCGGCAGCAAAGGCGGATGGGACCTTTGCTTATGAATATAATGCGGCACTGATTCCGGACCCCAGCGAGGAGCTGAAAGGGCGTTCCCTTTCGGTAACCGGTGCGGTTGCAGTGAATGGTTATTCCAAGCACAAAGAGCTTGCCAATAAATTTGCCGCTTATCTGGCAGGGGAATATGCCGGAAACCTTTACGACAGAGCGGGAAAATGCCCCGTAAACTATAATGTTATCCAGACGGAAAAACTTCTGGATATCTTTTATGAGGAATATGAAAGCAGCATCTCTTTGCCGAAGATGATTGAAACCAGTAATTTCTGGATGCAGCTGGAAATTCTTTTTTCAAAGGTTTGGAATGGTGCTGATGTGAGTACGGTGCTGGCGGAGCTGGCACAGCAGATGCAGACCCAGATTAACGGAATGACGGAATAATCGTCCTTATGGAATAAAAAGCCGATATGCTGGATATCTTAGTAGTAATGGAAATTGCGAAAGGAGAGACAGATGATCGGCTTTTTTATTGCATTATTATCTGGTGCATTGATGAGTATTCAAGGGGTGTTTAACACGCAGGTTACCAAAAGCTCGAGCATTTGGGCTGCTAATGTATTTGTGCAGTTTACCGCAACCCTGGTGTGTCTTGCTATTTGGCTATTTGCGGATCGAACCTCACTTTTGGCACCTGTTAAAGTGGAACCGAAATATATGCTGCTGGGAGGTGCAATCGGTACCTTTATTACGTATACCGTGATCAAAAGTATGGATATGCTGGGACCGGCAAGGGCTGTCATGTTGATTGTTGTGGCGCAGCTGATCGTGGCTTATCTGATAGAAGTGTTCGGGCTCTTTCAGGTGGATAAACAGCCATGGGAGTGGAGAAAGGCCATTGGTATGGGACTTGCCATTGCGGGGATCGTGATCTTTAAATGGAAGTAGAAAAAGGGTAATAAGATAATCTTAAGAAAAAGGAACTTGCACAATGCGTTCATCTATTTTACAATAATATAGTCAGCATAGAGAGGCATTCCGATTACCGTAAGGGAAAGGAACTATGATGAGGAAAGAGATAATCATACAAGTATTGCTTGCAGGTATTTGCCTTTGTATTTCAGCGTATGCTTTTACCGGCTGCAGCAGGGACAGGGAGTTGGTCTCCTTTTCGGAGACACTGCCGCAAGAGTCGGCGAGTTTGGCATTGATAGAAGATGAGAAGAAAGGCGACAGCTATGGCTCTGGACTTGCAGCGAACGGCAGCAGTTTGGACAGCGGAACAGATCTTGCCAAAGAGCCCCACGAAAAACAGATTGTAGTATATCTGTGCGGCGCAGTGAAAAACCCGGGGGTTTTTACATTGCCGGAGGGCAGTCGCGTCAATGATGCAGTGGAGGCAGCAGGCGGACTTACTGAGACTGCGGCAGAGGCTTCCGTAAATCTTGCAGCAAAGCTGAACGATGAGGAAATGATTTATGTTTTTACCCGGGAGGAGGCTGAAAAGGCAGCCGCCTCAGGGAGTCATACTGTAGCGGGAACCACATTGACGGGCATGTGGACCGGGGAAACAGAGCCGTCAGGAACAGAAGCTGCCGGTCAGCTCATCAACATCAATACCGCCGATATTAATAATTTATGCAGACTACCGGGAATTGGAGAAAGCAAGGCCCGGGATATTGTTACGTACAGAGAAAAGAACGGAGATTTTCAGAAAAAGGAAGATATCATGAAGGTAACCGGCATCAAGGAAAACCTTTACCAAAGAATATCGGCTCTGATTTCTGTAAAGTAGCCGAAGAGATTAGGATAGCGAGGTTAGAAAAATGGCAGCAAAGAGAGCATTGGTTGTGGATGATGAACGCTTAATTGTAAAGGGTATCCGCTTCAGTCTGGAGCAGGACGGCCTGGAAGTAGATTGTGCATACGATGGGGAGGAAGCGCTGGAGTATGCCAGAAACAATACTTATGACATTGTGCTTTTGGATGTGATGCTTCCGAAGATAACTGGATTTGACGTTTGTCTGCAGATACGGGAGTTCTCTAATGTGCCGATTATTATGTTAACCGCAAAAGGGGACGACATGGACAAGATCCTTGGTCTGGAGTATGGCGCGGATGATTATATTACAAAGCCGTTCAATATTCTGGAGGTAAAGGCAAGGATCAAAGCCATCATGCGGCGCACGGATTCCAAGAAAGAGACCACAGCATCTCCTAAGAAGATTACCAGCGGTAATGTGCAGTTGGATTGTGAGAGTAGAAGATGCTTCATTGCCGGAAAGGAAATCAGCCTTACCGCGAAAGAGTTTGAAGTGCTGGAATTACTGATGCTCAATCCCAACAAGGTCTACAGCAGAGAAGGTCTTTTGAAGCTGGTATGGGGAACTGATTATCCCGGTGACGTGAGAACTGTGGATGTGCATATTCGAAGGCTTCGTGAGAAGATTGAGACAAAGCCCAGTGAGCCCCAATATGTTCACACCAAATGGGGCGTAGGATATTACTTTTTTAATGAATAGGGAAGAACAGTGAATAGGGGAAAGGAAATTCTGAAGAAAATAAAAGATAATATAGGGCAGTACATTACACTGCGAAGCCTGAGAGCCAGAATTTTCTTTATCATACTGCTGGTCGGCATCATTCCCACGGTCATGATACGACAGGGAATTCTGAACTCTTATGAACAACGGGCCGTGGAGCAACGTGCGCTGGTAGTGCAGAGCCAGCTTAAGATTATTGCGGATCATTTGATCAATGAAGATTATCTGAATAACAGGAATTCGCCTGCCATCAATGCGGAATTGACCATGTTGTCCAATATGTATGATGGGCGTATTCAGATCATGGGCGGAAACTTTGTTATTATTAAAGATACATATGGCAACTACGAGGGTAAGACTCTGATCTCCGAGGATGTTATAAAGTGTTATCTGGGAGAAAGTATCTACAATTATAGTGCGGAACGGGGATATATTGAGTTTATGACCCCCATTATGGATAACAGAAATAAAGACGAGTCTGTGACTATCACGCAGAACACGGCAGGCAACAGTGTGGTGCAGAGGAATCGGGTTAAGGGTGTTATGATAACCAGTATTTCCACCGGCTACATTCAGGGAACTATGGAGGTACTGGAGCGTAAGGCTGTGATTATGCAGACGCTGATCATTATTGCGGTGATGGGACTTGCGTTGATTTTATCGATTTTTCTCACGCGACCCTTTGAAAGAATTACCAAGGCGATTAATGAGGTAAAGGCAGGCTACAGTGACGAAACCATTTCTGTGCCCGATATGGCGGAGACGGTGCATATTGTAGATGCGTTCAATCATCTGCTGCAGCGAATGAAGGTACTGGATGATTCCAGACAGGAATTCGTTGCCAATGTGTCTCATGAGCTGAAGACACCGCTTACCTCCATGAAGGTGTTGGCAGATTCCCTTCTGGCTCAGAGCAATATACCGGTGGAGCTGTACCAGGAATTTATGGGGGATATTGTTTCGGAGATTGACCGGGAAAACAAGATCATTACAGATCTGTTGGCACTGGTCAAGATGGACAAGACCGTGTCGGATCTGAATATTGCGGCAATCAATATGAATGACCTGACCGAGCTGATACTGAGGCGTCTGCGGCCTATCGCCAGAAAGAAGGATGTGGAAGTGGTATTCGAAAGTAACAGAGCGGTAATCGCGGAGGTTGATGAAGTCAAACTGACTTTAGTCATTACCAATCTGGTGGAGAATGCCATTAAGTATAATAGGGAGCATGGCTGGGTAAAGGTAGTATTGGATGCAGATCATCAGTATTTTACGCTGGAGGTCAGCGACTCCGGTGTGGGTATTCCGGAAGGGTCGTTAACGCAGATTTATGAGAGATTTTATCGTGTGGACAAGTCCCATTCCAGAGAAATCGGGGGAACCGGACTGGGTCTTGCGATTACCAAGAATGCGGTACTGTTGCATAGAGGTTCCATTACGGTTACCAGTAAGGAAGGAGAGGGAAGTACCTTCCGTGTAAAGGTTCCGTTGAACTATATTGCACAGACACAGCAGTAAAGATGTCTGCGTGTGACGGCAGAGTTTACGCGCGAAAAACAGCGCAGAAATGAAGAGAAATATGAAGAAAATAACATTAATACTATGTATTGTAGTCAGTATTCTGGGATTGGCAGCCTGCGGAAAGCAGCATACGAATCCGGATAAGATGCATTCCGTTTATTATCTGAGCAGTTCGGGAACAAAATTAGAGATGCATGAACATGAGATGGAGAGCGAAGATACGGACGAACAGATAAAAGAGCTGCTGCTGTATTTGCAGACCAATCCTTCCAGCCTAAAGTTTAGGGCACCTCTTGCCATGGGATTTCAGCTTTTGGATTATGAGGTAAAGGCAGGTAAGATTCTGTTGAATGTGTGCAAAGAGTATGGGAAGCTGTATAAGCATAGGCAAACATCCGCCCATTGGGCTTATGCCGTAGTCTTTATAGAGCTTCATTGTTTCCTGACTAAGTCTTTGCTGATCGTTTTTGTATTTTTCCTGCAAAGCTGTGAGTTTGGGCTGTATAGCCTGAATTTTGGTCATTGACTTCTGTTGCTTTAAGCCAAGAGGTAAAAGCAAAAGTTTAACCACAAGGGTGAACACAATAAGTGCCCAACCGTAGTTTGGAATCAGATAATAAATCCAACCCAAAAGATACCCTATGGGTATTTTTACAATTTCAAACAACTTACTATTCCTCCTATTTAAGCGGATCGTAACCGCCTTTGTGGAAAGGATGGCATTTTAAAAGGCGCAAGAGTGCAAGGTATGTACCCTTTACCGAACCGTAGTTAGTAACTGCCTGCAGGGCATATTCCGAACAGGTGGGGTAAAAACGGCAACATGGTTTTTTAACCGGCGATATATTTCTTTGGT
>JAZNXM010000141.1:0-9671 GCA_045593865.1 Acetatifactor sp.
TGAAAATTATAAATTGCTGTTTGAAGAGTGCAGTAATCGAAAGAAATACTAATAGAAAGAGAGCGTTTGCAAACAATGAAACTTGGAATCGTAGGATTACCCAATGTAGGGAAAAGTACATTATTTAATTCATTAACCAAGGCAGGGGCGGAATCAGCAAACTATCCGTTCTGTACCATAGACCCCAATGTGGGTATTGTTGCAGTACCGGATGAACGTTTGAAGCTTTTGGGGGATATGTATAAGTCCAAAAAGGTGACTCCGGCTGTGATTGAGTTCGTAGACATTGCAGGACTTGTAAAAGGAGCATCCAAGGGCGAAGGTCTGGGCAATCAGTTCCTTTCCAATATTCGTGAGGTGGACGCCATCGTACATGTGGTGCGTTGCTTTGAGGATTCCAATGTGATTCATGTGGATGGCAGCGTGAACCCCATGAGAGACATTGAGACCATCAATATTGAATTGATTTTCTCTGACCTGGAGATCATGGAGAGACGGTATGCTAAGGTTGCCAAAGCAGCAAGAATGGACAAGACTCTTGCCAAAGAAGCTGCTCTTTTGGAAAAGTTGAAGGATCATCTGGAAAGCGGTAAAATGGCAAAAAGTTATGTGCCGGAGGATGAGGATGAAACGGAAATATTGAAAGGGTATAATCTGCTGACTTATAAGCCTGTAATCTATGCGGCCAACGTGGCAGAGGAGGAACTGGCAGATGATGGTGCAGGTAATCCGGGAGTACAGGTCGTAAGAGAATTTGCGGCAGCGGAAGGCAGTGAAGTATTTGTTATCTGTGCACAGATTGAGCAGGAGATTTCCGAGCTGGAAGAGGATGAAAAGGCAATGTTCTTGGAAGAACTTGGGCTGGAAGAATCCGGGCTGGAGAAGCTGATCAAAGCAAGCTATCGTCTGCTGGGACTGATGAGTTTCCTGACAGCAGGCGAAGATGAGACACGCGCATGGACTATTAGGATCGGCACCAAGGCACCTCAGGCAGCAGGAAAGATTCATTCGGACTTTGAAAGAGGTTTCATCAAGGCAGAAGTTGTTCATTATAAGAATCTGCTGGAGCATGGTTCTCTTGCAGCTGCCAGAGAGAAAGGTCTCGTTGGTATGGAAGGGAAAGAGTATGTGGTTAAGGACGGAGATGTGATTCTGTTCCGGTTTAATGTATAAGGGAACCGCTTGCATTGGAAGCAAGTAGCAAGGCGAAATCAAGTTGGGCAGTGAAATGGGGCTTAAGTAGCTAATATAGGTTACGGATTTTTGGCATTCAGAAAGATGGAGGTATATAAAATATGCAGCAAATTATGAGCAGCACGGATATTGCATTCCCTAATCTGGGCATATATTTGAAGGATGTGCCCAAGGGTTTTTATATTGGCGATTTCTTTATTGCATATTACGGTATAATTATTGGACTTGGTATTCTGGCAGGCATTTGCATGGCGGTGTACACGGCCAAAAGAACAGGACTGGATACGGAGATTGTTTGGGATTTTGCCATTTATGCAGTAATTTTTTCCGTAATCGGTGCAAGAGCATATTATGTAGTATTTGAGTGGGATCATTACAAAGATGATCTGCTGCAGATTTTCAATACCAGACAGGGCGGTATGGCCATCTACGGTGCGGTAATCGGCGCGTTTATTACCTTGTTTGTGTATTGTAAGATCAAGCAGGTAAAGCCTTTTCAAATTGGTGATGTAGGTGTATTAGGGCTGGTTCTGGGACAGGTTATCGGTCGCTGGGGCAATTTTATCAACAGAGAGGTATTTGGGGAATATTCCGAGGGTCTGCTGGCAATGAGACTGCCCATCGAAGCGGTGCGAAGCAGAGATATTTCGGAAAATCTTCGGGCGCATATTGTGGAAGGAACCAATTATATTCAGGTGCATCCCACGTTCCTTTATGAAAGCGCTTTGAATCTGTGTCTGCTGATTTTTATGTGCTTTTATTCGAAGCGTAAGAAGTTCCAAGGAGAAATCTGCCTGTTATATTTGGGTGGATATGGTATCATCCGATTCTTTATCGAAGGCATCCGCACGGATCAGCTGAAGATTGGCGATACCGGCATAGCGGTGTCTCAAATGCTAGGGATTGTGTTGTTTGCGGTATCTGTGGCGACGGATATTGCCATTCGGATTTATTTGAAGAAGAAGCCGACGGTGCAAGCAGTTTCGTAAACGGGTGAAGCTGGAACCGATGGAGGCAAAGAAGCCGGAGCAGGCAACGTAGAGTTTGGAAAGCCTGTAGCCAAAGAGCCTGCAGAGCAGACTTTGGATATTGCTGGGAAAGAGAAAATAGCACAGACCGGGGAACTGTCTGATGCAGAGTAAATCTAAAAAACATAAATTGTGTTTTGAAAATTGAATACCACAAGATATAGAAACAGTGTTGTTTTTCCAGAAATTAACACTGTTTTTTTGTGCAAAAAATTCACGAAATTAACAATTGCCTATTGCAAAATTGCTAATTTTATTATAAAATCTTTTTAAAAGTGGTAAAAAGTGGCGGAAAGTAGTAAATAAGTGGTGTAAAGTGGCGGATTTTAAGCCATCCCACCATATTTTCTTCTGATTTTGCGGCAGATCACTTTTGCTAAGGTTGACTGGCGGTTTTGCACAGCAACTTTTTAAGCGTCATGAAAAGATGCTTTCGTCACAGAGTGGCGGTTTGCGAAGGCGGTGATTGCAGATGTTTATGGGTCAGTACAATCATACGGTAGATACAAAAGGCAGGTTGATTATTCCTTCAAAATTCAGAGAGCGTTTGGGTGAAGAATTTGTTGTAACGAAAGGAATGGATGGCTGCTTATTTGTCTATGCAAATGAAGATTGGGCTGCATTTGAACAGAAGCTTACTTCGTTGCCGCTGATTAACAAGGAAGCCAGAAAATTTGCAAGATTTTTTCTGGCAGGTGCTTCTCAGGTGGAAGTGGACAAGCAAGGGCGAATTCTTGTGGCAGCAAACTTAAGAGAATTTGCGGGATTGGATAAAGAAGTGGTACTGGTGGGCGTGGGAAGCCGTATCGAAATCTGGAGCCTGGAGAAATGGGAGAGCATGGATTTCGATGATGATATGGATGACATCTCTGCAGCCATGGAAAGTTTGGGGCTGACCATCTGATGCACAGTTTAACCGTGCAGAAATAATTGGTAGATATAGACAAGGGCGTCAGCTCACTGCAGACATATCTATCAAGGGGGAAGAAAAACGAATGGAGTTCAATCATTATTCCGTCATGCTGGAAGAGACCATTGAAAATCTGAATATTAAGCCCGATGGTATCTACGTGGACGGAACCCTGGGCGGCGGTGGACATGCTTTTCACATATGCAAGAGACTAAAGGACGGCCGCTTTTACGGTATCGATCAGGACGATGCGGCAATTATCGCTGCAAGTGAGAGGTTGTCCGTATATGGGGATATGGTTACCGTCATTCGAAATAACTATTGTAACGCAAAGGCTGCACTTCAGGAACTGGGAGTGAGCAAGGTGGACGGTATCGTGTTGGATCTGGGAGTTTCCTCATACCAACTGGATACAGAAGAACGAGGTTTTTCTTATCGGTTTGATGCAGACCTGGACATGCGCATGGACAGAAGGCAGACTTTGACAGCGAAGGATATTGTGAACAATTATTCGGAGATGGATCTGTTCCGCATTATCAGAGATTACGGGGAAGACAATTTTGCCAAAAATATTGCAAAGCATATTGTGAAAGCGCGACAGATAAACGAGATACGGACCACGGGAGAGCTGAATGAGATCATCAAAGCGGCCATTCCGGCGAAGATGCGGCAGAACGGTCATCCTTCTAAGAAAACCTTTCAGGCAATCCGGATTGAATGTAACCGGGAACTGGAAGTATTGAAGAATGCGTTGGATGATTTGATTGATTTGCTGAATCCTGGTGCAAGATTATGTATCATTACCTTTCACTCTCTGGAGGATCGTATTGTTAAGACTGCATTCAAGAATAAAGAGAATCCCTGTACCTGTCCGCCGGAATTTCCGGTCTGCGTATGTGGAAAAAAGCCGGAGGGAAAGGTGATCAGCAAGAAACCCATATTACCTTCCGAGGAGGAGCTGGAAGCTAACAGCAGGTCTAAAAGTGCCAAGCTTCGAGTATTTGAAAAGGTATAAATGATAAATAGCAAAGAGTTTAGTGTGCAAATACAAACAGCACAAAAGCATAAATTATGAAACAGTAAAATCTAATAAAGGATGTAAAAAAAATGGAAGCAAAATCAACAAGTACAGGAGCATACACAAGGACAAGCAATCGTTCCTATAGTGATACATACGCAGGAATCTACAGAAGCAGTACGGAAAGCAATGTATATGTTTATGGGAATGCAGTGCGCAAGCCCGATGTACAGAGGCGGTTGGAGGAGCCACAGAGGAAACAGCTCAGCCGCGAGGCACAGGTAAATCGTGCGAAAGCGAAGCATATGAATTTGGGCTATGTGATGTTTCTGGTGGTTGCACTGACGATGGCAACCGTGATCCTGATCAGCTATGTCAGAGTACAGGCAGAGATCACTACTGTGACAGAATATATTACAATGAAGGAAAAGGAATTGAACAATCTGAAGATTTCCAATGATGAAGCCATGACCCGTATTGAGAGCAGACTGGATCTGGAAAAGGTAAAGAAAGTCGCAATCGGGGAATTGGGAATGACCTATCCGTTGGAAGGGCAGATAATCTCTTATGAGTCTGTGGAACGTGATTATGTCCGCAGAGTGACGGAAGATGATTAAGACCAAAGGAGTTATCGGTTTGATGAGGAAGCAGAAGAGTCCGGCCAATGGGAATGAAGTGAAGAAGCCGAAAATTAAAAAATTTACGTTTTCAATGCAAAAGAAGCTGGCAGTATTATTTATTATAATACTGCTGGCTTTTGTGGGATTATGTGTTCGCCTGATCTGGCTGACACAGGAAAAGGGTACCCAATATACCAAACAGATATTGTCACAGCAGAAGTATGACAGTATCACTTTGCCTTTCAGAAGGGGAGATATCGTTGATTCCAACGGACTCAAGCTTGCAGTCAGCGAGAAGGTATACAATTTGGTCATCGATTCCAGGGTAATTCTGGATAAAGAAAAATATTTTGAACCTACCATGCAGGCTCTGGAGCAGAATTTCTCTGAATTGCTGGATATGACAGTTGTCAGAGAGTATGTGAAGAGTCATGAGAATTCTTCTTATTATGTTCCGAAAGAAACAAAGCAGCTTACCTATGACCAGATCAGTGGTTTTAAGACGGCAGCATCGGAAAATGCCAATATCAGGGGAATCTGGTTTGAGGAAGAGTATAAGCGTGTTTATCCCATGGGAACGCTGGCCTGCCATGTGATTGGCTTCACAGGCAAGGACAATGTGGGCTTTAACGGCCTGGAAGAGTCTTATAATGATACGCTTAACGGTACGACCGGTCGGGAGTTTGGTTATCTGACAGAAGGTACCACGCTGGAGAGAACCATTAAACCGGCTGTGGATGGGTATACCATTCATTCCACTATCGATGCCAATATCCAGTCCATCATTGAAAAGTATTTATTACAATTTAATGAAGAACATAAAAATGCTGTCAGAACCGGTAATGGCGCGGAAAATGTAGGCTGCATCATACAGGAAGTAGATACCGGCAATATTCTCGGTATGGCAAGTTATCCATTTTATGACCTGAATGATAATTGGAACACGGATGCGCTGCTGGGAAATGTACTGGTTAATGAGGTGGGTAGAAGGACCGGTAACTATATTACCCAGAATGTTCTGGATTCCATGGATCAGGAGACAATAAAACTGCAGCTGAATCATTTATGGAAGAATTTTTGCATTTCGGATACTTATGAGCCCGGTTCCACAGCAAAGCCATTTACGGTGGCCGCGGCCTTGGAGACAGGTGCCATTACCGGCAATGAGGTATATGATTGTAAGGGTTCTCTTATCAGGGGCGGACATACTATCCGGTGTCACACAAGAGCCGGTGATGGTGCGGTAACGGTGCAGAATTCCATCGCATGGTCCTGTAACGTGGCGCTGATGCATATAGCGGAAGCAGTAGGCAAGCAGGATTTTTCTAAGTTTCAGGAAATTTTCAATTTTGGTTTAAAGACAAATGTGGATCTGGCCGGTGAAGCCAGAACAGTAGGTTTGCTCTTTGATGAAAATATGGGGGATGCAGATTTGGCTACCAACTCCTTTGGTCAGAACTTTAATGTGACGATGATCCAGATGATCACAGGATTCTCCTCCATGATTAACGGTGGCTATTATTATGAGCCTCATATGGTAGACAAGGTTACAACCATCAGCGGTGCCGTTGTAGAGAATATTGAGCCGAGAGTGCTCAAACGCACGGTTTCAGAGTCTACCTCTGAGAAGATCATCCGTTACTGCCGTGCAACTGTTATGGAGGAGGGCGGCAGCAGAAGAACCGGTAAGACGGCAAGACCGGCAGGTTATGCCATAGGCGGCAAGACCGGTACAGCCCAGACATTGCCTCGCGGAAATGATGAATATGTAGTTTCCTTTATGGGCTTTGCACCGGCAGATGATCCCCAAATTGCTATTTATGTGGTAGTGGACAGACCCAATGCTGCAAAGGAGGATGATGCAAAGTTTGCAACCGGGATTGTAAGAAATGTATTGACAGAGGTTCTGCCTTACCTGAATATCTATATGACAGAGGAACTGTCTGAAACAGAAATCCGGGAACTGGAGGAAAGACAACTCGCGATTACGAATCAGTATGGCAGCCCGGATGATGTTGAGAACGGTTCGGCGGAGAAGTCGAACGGAGAGAATACAGGAAAAGGCACTCCGGAAGATCCCGATGCGGGAAAGCCTGCCTGGATGAGTTACCCCATTGATCCGGATACCGGATACCGAAAGGATCCACAAACAGGTGAATGGTTGGATCCGGATACAGGATGGCCTGTAAATACGGTCTATCCGGCAATTACAGAATAACGAGTTGCTGAAAAATAATAGGATACATCAAAGAATAACCTCATAATTGCGGGAATAGAGTATAAAGATACTATTCATGTTATGAGGTTTTTTTATGCAGGAAAATCTGAATAAGATTGTACACCGGAAAAAAATCTTATTTTTGTCTGTTCTTTTTGCGGTTGTTTTGATGGGTCTGCTTGGCAGACTGGTGTATTTGATGGTATGGAGGGCAGAATATTATTCTGAACTGGCCACACAGCTCCATGAAAGGGAAAGAAAGATTAAGGCGGCCCGGGGAAAGATTCTGGACAGAAACGGAACTGTCATTGCAGACAATAAGACAGTCTGTACCATATCGGTCATTCATAATCAGATTGAGAATCCGGAGCAGGTAATAGCAGTATTGTCCAAAGAATTGGGACTTTCTGAGGCAACCGTGCGTAAGAGCGTGGAAAAGTATTCTTCCATGGAGCGGGTGAAGAGTAATGTGGATAAATCCATCGGTGACCGCATCCGGGAAATGGACCTGGCAGGTGTGAAGGTGGATGAAGATTATAAGCGGTATTATCCTTATGGGGATTTGGCCAGTAAGTTGCTTGGGTTTACCGGCAGTGATAATCAGGGGATTATCGGGCTGGAAGTGGAGTATGAAGAATATCTTGCTGGCACATCCGGAACTATCCTGACTATGACCGATGCCAGAGGCATTGAGGTAGAGGAGGAAGGAGAGCGGAGGATTGAGCCGGTTGCCGGTAATAATCTGCAGCTTAGTCTGGATGTAAATATACAGTCCTATGCCCAGCAGCTGGCAGTACAGGCCATGAAGACCAAGGAAGCCCAGAGTGTGTCCATTATTGTGATGAATCCTCGCAATGGCGAGATTCTTTCTATGGTAAATGCGCCGGAGTTTGACTTAAATGATCCGTTTACACTGCCTCAGGAGACGGTGGATGAGACACAGCGGCAGGACCTGCTGAACCGGATGTGGCGTAACGGCTGCATCAATGATACCTATGAACCAGGCTCCACGTTTAAAATTATTACTGCGGCAGCGGCTTTGGAGGAAGGTGTGGTAACGACACAGTCCGGCTTCAGCTGCCCTGGTTTCATCATGGTGGAGGACCGCAGAATCCGCTGTCATAAGACGACCGGTCATGGAAGTCAGACCTTCGTGCAGGCTACCATGAATTCCTGTAACCCGGCCTTCATCACAGTAGGACTGCGTCTTGGGGTGGATCGCTTTTACAATTACTTCCAAAAATTCCGTTTGCTGAACAAAACCGGCATTGACCTACCCGGAGAAGCAGGCACTATCATGCACAATCCGGAAAATATGAAAGCTGTGGAGCTGGCAACGGTGTCTTTTGGTCAGTCCTTCCAGATTACACCGATACAGCTTTTGACAACGGTTTCTTCCATCATCAACGGAGGAAACCGTATAACACCGCATCTGGCAGTAGGTGTGGAAAGTGCAGATGGCAGTAACACAGAAAAATTTACTTATTCTGTGGAAAGTGATATTGTATCCGCAGAAACTTCTGAAACCATGAAATATATTCTGGAACAGGTGGTGGCAGAGGGTGGTGGCAAGAATGGTCAGGTGGCAGGCTTCCGTGTGGGAGGCAAGACGGCTACCAGCCAGACCCTGCCAAGAGGTACCGGCGAATACATTGCCTCATTTATAGGCTTTGCGCCGGCAGATGATCCACAGGTCATAGCCATTGCAATCGTGAATCGTCCAAAGGGGGCTTATTACGGCAGTCAGGTGGCGGCACCGATTGTTCGCCAGCTTTTTGAAAATATTCTTCCTTATTTGGGAATTATGAGCTATAATAGTTTAGATGAGGCTAGATGATTGCGAGAATATATTATTTTGACCTTCCCGGCAAGTTCCCAAGAAGTTTCGCAACTGTCTAAATTAATGAGGAGAAAGAAAGGATATTCAGACAGAGGTGCCTGAAGCTTGGTATAGATTATGTTAAAAGGAAAAAAGTGTCTGGTTGTGGGTTCCGGTATCAGTGGGATCGGAGCTGTTACATTATTAAATCAGATGAATGCTCAGATCATTTTCTTTGATGGGAATGAACAGATGACGATAGAGGAACTGGCGTTAAAGGTGCCAAAGTCAGTTGCGGCAGCCTGTTATACAGGGGAGCTTCCACAAGAAGTGATGGAGCAGTTGAATGTGGCTGTTTTAAGTCCGGGTGTACCCACGGATATCCCCTTGGTAAATGCCCTGCGTGACAGGGGGATCCTCATCATCGGTGAGATTGAACTGGGATATATGGCTGAAAAAGGATGTGTGATCGCAATTACCGGTACCAATGGCAAGACCACTACCACCACACTGGTTGGAGAGATCATGAAGGCATATATGGGAGAGGAGAAGACTTTTGTGGTGGGAAATATCGGTTTTCCTTATACACTGGAGGCTGTGAAAACAAGGGATGATTCAGTAACAGTTGGTGAAATCAGCAGCTTCCAGCTGGAGACAATACATAAATTTCATCCCAAGGTATCTGCGATCCTCAATGTGACACCGGATCATCTGAACCGTCATCACACTATGGCTGCTTACGCTCAGACCAAGGCGGAAATTGCCAAGAATCAGACAAAAGAAGATGTATGTGTGTTGAACTATGAGAATGAATATACCAGAATCATGGGGGAAAGCTGTCCTGCAAAGTCGGATCGTAGCCAT
>JAZNXM010000142.1:0-10449 GCA_045593865.1 Acetatifactor sp.
GACTTCCTTCAGTACCTGCACATCTTCCTTCAGTACCTGCACATCCTCCTTCAGTACCTGCACATCCTCCTTCAGTACCTGCACATCCTCCTTCAGTACCTGCACATCCTCCTTCAGTACCTGCACATCTTCCTTCAGTACCTGCACATCCTCCTTCAGTACCTGCACATCCTCCTTCAATCCATTAAATTCATTCTTTAATCCTTTTACCGCACCTCTTATACCCTGCAATTCTGCCTTTGTATCCTCGGTGTTCTGTAAAATTCCCTGCAACAATTCTCTGTCAGTCATTGTATCCTCCTTCTCGTCCTGCATAAAAATATGTGCTACAAGCCACAAAGTCCCACTTCACTAAGTAATAAATTACCGGATAAAATTCTAATAAAACGGGAAAGTTTAATAAGGAATCTTATCACAAGATGCCGCAAAACAGCAATAGAAGTATAAATATAAGATATTTATTTGATTTGAGATATAAATATTATAAAACATTTTCTTAAAATTAGCAAGACAGAATCCGTTTTTTCCCGAATTCTGTCCTGGCTCTAAACTCGACTCAATTGCAAATATAATTTCTGCAATGCTTTTTTTTCAATCCTGCTGACATAACTTCTGGAAATACCGAAAAGCTGCCCGATTTCATTCTGGGTCATCTCCTGCAGACCACTAAGACCATACCGAAGAATAACGATTTGCCGTTCTCTGTCTGTCAAACATTCCCGCATGCCTGCGAAAAGTTTCTGTTTGGTGCTCTGAAGAGCCAGATCCTCCACAATATCCCTCTGCTCCTGCTCCAAAATATCCAGAAGATGGATTTCATTGCCTTCCTTATCCTGTCCGATGGGTTCATACAGGGAAACTTCTCTGGATGTCTTCTTTTTATTTCTGAGCATCATTAAAATCTCATTATCTATACATCTGCAGGCGTACGTTGCCAGCCTGCCCTTATTCGCATCAAAGGTATCAATGGCTTTGATCAGACCGATACAACCGATGGAAATCAGATCCTCCATGTCTTCATCTACATTTTGATATTTCTTCACTACGTGGGCAACCAGGCGAAGGTTCCTCTCAATCAGGATTTCCTTAGCCTTCTTTGCCTGTGCAGCAGACTTTCCCTTAAGCATCCTCAAGAACTCTGCTTCTTCTCCTGCGGTCAACGGCTTTTGAAATGTTTTCAACAGAAAACCTCCGTAGGATTTCTCTTACAAACATTCTATGTGTTTGGGACGCTTAAGGTTCTAAAAAATCTGCCATAACATAATTACTTACATCCATACCTTTTAAGGTCAGGCAGAGGTATCGTTCATCCGCTGTACCAACGCCGGACCTAAGACCAACAACGACATTTGAGCCAATGTCATCAATAAAGCCTGCCCCATCATCAGGAACAATACCTGCATCCGGAGTCTTGCCATAAATATACAACAATCCATCCCGCACATGCTTCTCAATAATTTCTCCATAAACCCGGTCCAGACTGCTGCCGAAGGTTTCACGAAAACCTCTATACGATACCCCTTCTGTCAAACGCAGCCCCAGAAACATGGTTTCCTCCATCTGTTCCTGCGTGGTAAGAGCCTGCATGTCCACTGTACTGTTCAGAGGATTCTCCATATAAACAGTCAGATCATCTAGATTCTTAAATCTTACATTGTCCACAAGTGAGGCGGCTCCAATACCAAATCCCACATAATTTTTCCTAAGCCAATACCCGATATTGTGCCGGCATTTCTTACCTTTTCTTGCATAATTGGATATTTCGTATCGATCATATCCCTTTTGCTGTAAAAACATACGAGTTGTCTCATACATTTCTCTTTCTGTATTTTCATCCGGAAGCTGCAATGTACCCTTTTCAAATTCCCGGTAAAAAGGGGTTCCCTCCTCAACAATCAGGCTATAGGCAGAAATGTGCTCCGGCGCCGGTTCCAGTCCGGTTACCTTTTGAAGTGTTTCCCGATAATGTTCCAATGACTGCCCCGGCAGTCCGCTCATAATATCCACATTGATATTGGAAAAGCCTATTTCCCTTGCAGTAAAATAGGCCTCTAAAAACTGTTCATAACTGTGCATTCTTCCAAGGCAAAACAACTCCTCACTTCTGACAGACTGTAGTCCAAAACTCAGACGATTAATCCCCGCCGCGTAGTAAATGGTCAGCGCCTTCCGGTCTACCGTTGCGGGATTCATCTCCATGGAAACTTCTGCATCTTCCGATAAATGATAATACTCCCTTAACAGCTGCATTATTCTTTCCAGCCACTCCGGTTTCACACAGGAAGGTGTCCCGCCACCGATAAAAACCGTAGTAATAAGATAGTCCGCATACTCCCTGCTCTTACCCGCAATTTCCTGACACAGAGCTTCCATATAAGCATCCTTGGTCTCTTCACTGGACGGAGCCGACAAAAAATCACAGTACCGACATTTCTGTACACAAAAGGGTATGTGGATATATATCTCTAATTCGTTATTCATACACGTAACTTTCTTCTTTCATGAAATCAGGAATCTTCTCCCTTATATGTCACATAAGGCAACGCATTACAAACATGTTTACCTCTTATCATCCAGCTTCAACACACTCATAAAGGCTTTTTGAGGAATCTCCACATTACCTACCTGGCGCATGCGCTTCTTGCCTTCTTTCTGTTTTTCCAAAAGCTTTTTCTTACGGGTAATATCACCACCGTAACATTTCGACAATACATCCTTGCGCATAGCTTTTACGGTTTCTCTGGCAATCACCTTACCTCCTACAGCAGCCTGTATCGGAATCTCAAACAGATGTCTGGGAATTTCATCCTTCAATTTTTCGCACATTCTGCGGCCCCTTTCATAAGCAGAATCCCCATGTACAATGAAGGATAAAGCATCCACCTCTTCCTTGTTGATGAGGATGTCCAGCTTTACCAGTCTGGACTGCTCATAGCCTTTCAGATCATAATCAAAGGAAGCATAGCCTCTTGAACGGGATTTCAATGCATCAAAGAAATCATAAATAATTTCATTCAACGGCAGCTCGTACCTTAAAATAGCACGGCTTGCTTCAATATATTCCATCCCCAGATAGCGGCCGCGTCTCTCCTGACAAAGCTCCATAATAGAACCGATGAATTCCTGCGTTACCATGATTTCCGCACTGACAATGGGTTCTTCCATATAGTCAATCTCGGAAGGATCCGGTAAGTTGGTGGGATTGGTCAGTTCAATTACCTCTCCGTCCGTTTTGTGCACCTTATATACAACGCTGGGTGCAGTGGTTACCAGATCCAGGTTATATTCTCTTTCCAAGCGTTCCTGAATGATTTCCAGATGTAAAAGCCCCAGGAAACCGCAACGGAATCCAAATCCTAAAGCGATAGAAGTCTCCGGCTCATAATTCAGGGAAGCATCGTTTAGCTGCAGCTTTTCCAAAGCGTCCCGCAGATCCGGATATTTTGCTCCATCTGCAGGATACATACCACAATAAACCATGGAATTGACCTTTTTATAGCCCGGCAATGCTGCTGCACAAGGTCTTCTGTCATCTGTGACTGTATCACCTACTGCAGTATCCTTTACATTTTTGATGGAAGCGGTAATATATCCTACCATACCTGCCGAAAGCTCCTCGCAGGGAATAAACTGTCCTGCGCCGAAATAGCCGACCTCTACCACTTCTTCCGCGGCCCCGGTCGCCATCATACGGATTCTGGTGCCTTTCTTTACGATACCTTCCATAATACGGCAGAAGACGATTACACCCTTATATGGATCATATACCGAGTCAAAAATCAATGCCTGTAATGGATTCTCTGAATTCCCCTTAGGTGCCGGAATCTTCTCCACGATTGCTTCCAGCACATCCTCAATATTGATACCATTCTTTGCGGAAATCAAAGGTGCATCATGGGCTTCAATACCGATTACATCCTCGATTTCCTCCTTGACACGCTCCGGCTCTGCACTTGGCAGGTCAATCTTGTTGATAACCGGGAATACGTCCAGATTGTGATCCAATGCCAGATAAACATTTGCCAGCGTCTGTGCCTCAATCCCCTGAGCTGCATCCACAACCAAGATCGCACCATCACATGCTGCAAGAGATCTGCTTACTTCATAGTTAAATTCTACATGACCCGGTGTATCAATCAGGTTGAAAATATACTCCTCACCATTCTTTGCTTTATAAACAGTACGCACAGTCTGTGCCTTAATGGTAATGCCACGCTCTCTTTCCAGTTCCATATTATCAAGAACCTGAGCCTGCATTTCTCTGCTGGTCAACAGCCCCGTCTTTTCAATGATCCGGTCCGCCAGAGTGGACTTACCATGGTCAATATGTGCTACAATACAAAAATTACGAATTTTACTTTGGTCGATAAAAGCCATTTCTATTCCCCTTCTATTATGTTACGCAATAAAAACATACAAACGCAGTATGTCAATTATAGATTGTAACAGATATTACACAAGGGTGCAAGATTTTCCTTCTCCTCTTAAGACATAGGCAAAGAAAATGCCAAAATTTTACCCTTCTCCCGATAATACAATATGTAATATATGGGCAATCGGATCACAGGCATTCAGAGCTTCCTCCAGCGTATTCGTCTGTGCACCCAGCTCCAGCAAGAGTGTCTTAGGGCACAAATGCATATTATAACGATAAGCATTCAAATAGTTCCTTCTGGTCAGTCCCGGATAATACTCCTGCGCCTTCCATTTCATCTGAAAGGAAAATGCCAGATTGGCTTCCAGATTTTCATTGTACAGATAATCGATTTTGCCGGTACTCTTAGTCCGGCTGATACCATTAAAAAACATAAACTTTGCCGTAGGTCTGCCATCCACGTCCATTACCAGGCGAGTACTTTCATCTGCCACCCCATCCCTGTGAAGGTCAATAACCACCTCTATGGAGGGATTATCTTCCAATATCTTCTTAATCTTCGGCAGAGACTGAGAATAAGCATTATCCCGGGTTTTTACATCATATTTTCCCAAATGATGAATCACATTATATCCGTATTCCCTCTCCAGAATCTCCTTCAGATGCTCTCCCACCCCCATAATTGTAGTAGAGTCATCTCCCGGTATGGAATCCACATATCCTTCCTGAGAATGGGTATGATAAATCAATATCTGGGGCGCATCGGATGTCTGCTTCATGGTCATGTCCATGTTGCCCAGCTTTTCTGCGTTCAACTCACCCGCACCGATAGTGGTAATGGCATCTATGGTATAGAACTGCTTGACCAAAGTCTCATAATCCGACAATTGGGACAATTCAATAGGGGCAATGCGATCATGTTTGACAAAACCACTGGCGGTTACTCCTGCATTTTGCAAGCCCCCATCCTGACTATTTCCTTTCGAACCGCTTCCTTCCTGGTTGCTGCTTGCTTGTTGGCTACTTGCATCCGTCGAAGAAACCTGGCTTTCATCCGGAGAGTTGGTCTGACCTTCCTGGGTCAACTGTTCCATACCGATCACTTCATGCCCCAGACTGCTGTTTTCCAGCTCCATCAAAGTCAACATCTCCCCATTCTCCAGCATTTTGACCTGAAAAACTTCCTTCCGTTTTTCCCTTACCGGACTCTTCTCAGAATCAGCAAAAACCGGCAAAAAAACTCTTGCCTGTTCCATGGATACCTCCTCTAAAATTGCAGTTTCCCCGCCACCTCCATATGCATACATCGGAAACATTACCCTGATTCCGGTGTAAGAAATAATACTTAACTCATATAAAAATAGCAGGATACATAAAATGCGGATAATCCGGGATTGTGCCACTGCCTTCATTGTCCTGTCCACTCCTGCTGACTTGTCACATCATCGTTTTAATATATGACATACATAAGCAAACTATGCCTACATCTCCAAAGCCATATTGATACCCTCAGATACCGTAAAACTGACTCGCTTTATCACAGCATCAATATCCTTACCGGTCATATACATATCGTATAATTCCGAAAAAGCATTTCTGCAAAAACCTTCATATCGCTCATAATTCCAGATATCATCCTCTTTACAGCATTTTGCAAACGCATCCCCTACAATGGTAGCTGCATCCACAACCGTTGGTACTCCGATTGCAATTACAGGCACCCCCAATGAGTTTTCCGTCAATTCACTTCTATGGTTATTCACACCTGACCCCGGTTGGATACCGGTATTGGTAATCTGAATGGTCCGATTTAGTCTCCTGGTGCTTCTGGCCGCCAGTGCATCTATTACTACCAACACATCAGGTTTGGTCTCCTTCACTACACCTTTTACGATTTCAGCCGTCTCCATGCCGGTCTGTGCCATAACGCCCGGCTCAATACTGCTGATCAGGTTCACTTTTTCTCTTTCATACGCTGCACTTCCATACTGCTTTACAATATGCCTGGTAATCTGCAGATTGTCTACCACATGAGGTCCCAGAGAATCTGCTGTCACTGCCCTGTTCCCCAAGCCCACCACAAGAATCGATTTTTCACTGTCCTGAGCCGGCAGCATTTCTGTGAGTTCCTTTGCCAAAACATCGGAAATCTCCCGATGATACTGTTCGTCCGGCTCTACCATGGCCGGTGCTTCAATCGTCACATAACAGCCAATGGGCTTTCCCAAAGTCTTCGCTGCATTTTTGGTATCAATCATGACTTTGGTCACATGAATATCATCCTCCGGGATATGATATTCCTCCACGCGGATACCTCGGATATCCTCATCTGCTTTCTGTACGCTCTCCCTGGCCTCCAGCGCCAGGTCTGTTCTCACCTGAAAATTGTCCATCACCTTGACAAAACTCCTTTTTGATGTGTATTAAGTCATACAGCTCGAATCCGCAACAAGTTGCTGTTTCTCGCTTATGGGGCTGTGCCACATACCAAAATTATCACTTGCTACTGCCGGCAAGCGAACTTGCACAATATCAAGCAATAATTTTGGCATTTAACTTAGTTTTTCCAAAAAATAGCGAAATATGTATTGACAAAATGGAAATACTTTACTAAAATACAATAGTATGTTTGCTTAGTCGTCCGTGTCAGGCTTAAGTGAAACATTTTCTTGTAATGAATCAAATGTATATATCAATTGGAGGTGTAGAACTTTGGCTAACATTAAATCTGCAAAGAAGAGAATCGAAGTTGCTCAGATCAGAACTGACAGAAATAAGGCTATTAAGTCTGGCGTTAAGACAGCTATGAAGAAAGTATTCGCAGCTATCGAAGCAGGCAACAAGGAAGCCGCTCAGGCTGAACTTGTTAACGCTACTAAGGCTATCGAGATGGCAGCATCTAAGGGCATTTACCACAAGAACAACGTTGCCAGAAAAGTATCCCGTCTTAGCAAAGCTGTAAACAAAATGGCTTAATTTTTAAGATAGACATTTCAATGAATGATAAAAAGCATCCATACCGTCATGTGGATGCTTTTTTTATTATCTTATTACCTTCTGCGACCACCGCCGCCGTGTCTGACACCACCGCTACTGCGATGGACACCGCCGCCACTGCGGCCGCAGGAGCTGCCGGTCTGTCTTTGAATATGTCTTCTTGTTACCACTTTTCTGATAAACTCGTCTTTGTGAACATTAATAACAGGGGAACCTTCCACGTAAGTTCCTGCAACCACAGTCTTTTCCCCTTCTTTGTGGCTCAGTTTCAAGAAAATATAAAACAATGCAGCTATTGTTGCTATTGCAAACGCTCCCAGTCCATATGTACCACCCTCTGCTTTCGTTCCACCGGCTATAGCACCGATTTGCTCAATGGCATCCTTATACGCTTCATAGGCACCATAATCAATACCATAATATATGGCATCAAGCACCTGGTCGATTTCATAATCTCCAAACACCTCTATCATACTGCCACAGGTTGAAAGCCAACTTCCTGCCTGACCTTCATACCAGTTATCCAGAATCAGGACGCCATTCCCCCATGGCTGATCATATCCATAACCATTCCGATCAAAAAAATCATCCGCTGTATTCATCATATTGGTTTCCCATGTTGCATCCGCGGAAGGCGCACCGTTTCCCTCCATAATACGATTATCAGTTACCAACACAATATCCGCCTTGATTTTCTCTTCTATCTCGGCAATCAAAGTTCTTAAAACTTCCTCTTCTGACGCAGTCAGCACATGTGCCTGATCATATACACGCTCTGCAGGTGCCTGAGGATTGTTTCGCACTGTTTTTTCACTCATCAGGTTTATCACCAGTGTAATTACTGTAATGACAGCCAGAATGCCAACTGCGATAAACCATATTTTGAAATATTTCAAATATTGATTTCTGGCTTCTATTTTCATGTCTCTATCCATCATTTTCCCCCCAATGTTTTAAGCAGACATACCTGCATGTCCCTCCGGCTCTGCTTAGACAGCGGACAGTGCCAAATATCCTATCATGCCTAAAATTGCCATCAGACATGCCCACAATGTGCCTCCATAGGCAAACACCTTGGCTCTGGATATGGGCACCTTACCGATGATCTTACCGGTCTGCCCATTGATGTAAAATGGATACAATTCCTCTCTATACTTGTATATGTACTTCCAAACAGGCAGCAATACATACTGGGCTTGCTGTTCGCCCACTCTGATTTCCTTGTTGCGGTGCGCCAGCTTCACATAGCCGCTGATACTCTGCTTCAAATAGGTCTCAGCACTTTCAGACATCTTACTCCTTGCCCGAAATTCTACATCCTTGGAAGACATGTTGTACTTCTCTCCCAGGAATCCGGACATGTACTGTGGCTGAAAATCCACCATTTCCTGATACTGATAGGGCTCCAGCAGATCCATAATGTCATCTGTCATCTTTAAAGAAGCATCCGCAGGTATTTCATGATAACGAATGCTCAAATCTCTCACCACATGATAATAAGAAGTCTCTGTAATCTCCGTGTCCCCCACTCTGCTGACGTACACCTTGGTTCCTTCCCCATCATACATACACCTGGTATCATAATCATACAGCCAGAAAGGCACATATTCGCCTGCCATACTGTTAAGACGCACCTCTGAAAGAAAATCTGTAGGCGCAAAAATATTCCTGCCAAAGTTATCCTTCATCAGCTTCTTTACCATATCCTTGCTGTATTTAAAAGGGATCAGCTTTACAGGCGCATATTCACCTTCCACCCGTTCATTCAAAATAATATAATGCTCACAATAAGGACACTGAATGGCGGAAGTATGTTCCTCAACGCCCAGTTCCCCGCCACAGCTGGGACAGACCTTGATATCGCCGCCCCCCTGGGTTCTTTCCTGACTGTTCTCACTGCCACAAAAAGGACAATACATCCCCTTATGCTCCGGACTATATATAGAATTACCGCCACAGTTCTTACATTTAAAAATCATTTTGCATCCTGCCTAATTATATATAAACTCTTCCATTGCCTTCTGATTCTTCTCCAGATCGATGCCTAATACTGCCATCTTATTGACACGCAGCGACTCATAGGATCCTTCTATAGGAATCCGAAGAGAATCCAGATCATAGGTCAGATAGTCCATTACCTTAAAAAGTATGGACATAATCTCCTCTTCTTTCAGATTTGTTTTAATTTCCGGTAAAAGGATATTCAGCAGATCGTTCATTTCCAGCAGATTTAAGGTCTTTACCTTCTTGAAAATTTCGCCGATAACTTCATGCTGTCTCTCTGTACGCTCAAAGTCGCCATTGCCGGTACGACGTATTCTGCTGTAGCACAACGCCTGTACCCCATTCAAATGCTGCAATCCCGATTCTGACAACTGATGTTCTAAAACATTGTCCTTTCCGTTAATGGCATTCCAGTCCATCACGAAGCCATTCAAAACAGACAGTTCGGCTTCTGTTACATCAATTTCAATACCACCGATACTGTCAACAACATCAATAAATGAACAGAAATCGAATGCAACATACTTGTCCACTTCTACTGCAAAATTTGTCTCAATTGTATCCAGCAGCAGACTTCCGCCGCCAAAAGCATAAGCAGCGTTAATGCGATTGTTATCCTTGCCGGGGATTGCCACATAACAATCACGCATAATGGAAGTCAAATGTATCTTCTCTGTTTTCTTGTTAATTGACACCAGAACAATGGCATCCGAACGACCGGCTCCGCCCAACTTACGGCTGTCACATCCAACCAACAATATATTAAATACATCCTCACTGCTTAAGAGCGCATCCTCACTCTCATGATCTTTCGTCTGCTCCTGCATCTGGGACTCCAGCTTTTCAATATCCTCCTGGGGAGAATCGCTTGCATCCGTGTCCTCCTCATCTTCCAGAAGTTCCTTCATGATTTCTTCATCGGTGAGGGAGTTCTCTACCTGCGCATTGCCGGAAGCATCAACACTATGGTCAAATTCAATCTTGCTCATATAGCTTTTAAATAGCATCCATGTTGCTACAAAACATAATATAAGAGCAATAAGAATTGCTCCAAAAACGATAAGGACTACCTT
>JAZNXM010000143.1:0-23002 GCA_045593865.1 Acetatifactor sp.
TCTTTATCATCACCTGTTAAACCTTTTGCACCTGTGCTTGTTCCCCTAAGCCACAGGTACTTGCCGCCGGATGCATTTTCACTCTCTAAAACCTGTATAGCAGCCTCCTGATTGGGCTTTCCGTGATTCGCATAATACATCTCAAACGGAAGCTCTGCAAGCAAATCCTCCGCCTCAACAATCAGTGCCGGAGAAGTAAACTCCTGTGCAGGATCCTTACCCTCTTCTCCATCCCCTGTTCCACCAGGATTAGATGGCTGATCGGGAGTGAGTTCAAAACAACCATCTGCAGAGGAATCCATGTAGATGATCTCGCCAATATTAGAAGGTGCGTTGGTGGTGGAGCTTCCCAGGCTTTCGCCTAAGCCTACCACAAAATCTTCTCCGTATTTTGCAAAGCTCATAGCGCCTACTGCAGATTCTACAGAACAGATTTCCTCAAAATTTTCATCATCTATATATTTCCAGATGGTGTTCTTGTATACCGTTCCCTCTTTTTTCTTGGTCAGTACATACATTTCTTCCTTATTGGAAGCTTCATTATATTCCACCAGCAGGTCTTCCACTTGACTTAAATCCGGCATGGTCAATGTGTTGATCGTCTGCAGATCCGTGGTTTTTTTCAGGGTGCCGTTAGCATAATAGCAGACACCATTCAAATATACTTTTTCATAAATATAGATCTGTCGATTATTTGTAGAGCCCTTATTAAGCCCGGAAACACACACATATCGAAATGCACCATCTTCGTACTTAAATATTTCGGCCGGCTGCCAAGAAGTAGTACCATACACACATGTACAATATAACTCCTCATTTAATACGAAGAAATCATATGTTCTGAACAATTTGTATTTACCAATCAGATCCTCCCCGTTTTTGATAAAGGAAACATTCTCAAAGGTTGCATCATTGTCCCGGGTTACCTTAACGGAAGAATCACTACTGTTACTACTTGTGCCGATTCCGTAAAATCTTGCGCCACCATACTCTACAATATCAAGCAAGTGAACTGCTTTTGGTACGATACGGTGTTTTACCCAAGCACCATTCTCCAGTGTATAATAATTGCCCAGCGCAGTGCTATCCTTAGGGTCAATGCCGGGGATTATCAGCTGATCGCCTATACGTATAAAACGCTGAACGGCATCTTCATTGATATAACCCGGATAAATCCATTCCTTATTCAGGATGTCATAGTACCACATATGTATAGGACCTGCACTGCTGTCCCAGTCACCGCTGCCGATATACAGCTTATCCCCTTCAATAATCATATCCCAAGGATTGCGGGCATTGATATATTGCGTGTTGTAGGACGCTTTCGTAGGGATACCCAGACTGATTGCGGTATATTCAGAAGCACCATCTCCGCCGGAAACATCACCTTCTCCCGGTCCCGGTGTCTCAGTGGGTGCAGGACTCTCGGTCTCACTCGGTGCAGGACTTTCGGTCTCGCTGGGTGCAGGACTTTCGGTCTCGCTGGGTGCAGGACTTTCGGTCTCGCTGGGTGCAGGACTCTCGGTCTCGCTGGGTGCAGGACTCTCGGTCTCGCTGGGTGCAGGACTTTCGGTCTCGCTTGGTGCAGGACTTTCGGTCTCACTTGGTGCAGGACTTTCGGTCTCGCTCGGTGCAGGACTTTCGGTCTCGCTTGGTGCAGGACTCTCGGTCTCACTTGGTGCAGGACTTTCCGTCTCGCCACTTTCTTCACTGCCCGGAATGGTATAGGTTACCTTACCTTCAATAGAAAGCTTGCCTTTTCCGACTTGTATTGTTGCAGAAACACTTGCCGTGTGTGTGTCATCCGCAGCCTTTACTTCCATCGCATTCATGGAAAATGATGCGAGTATCACTGCTGCACAAAGAAGCATACAGAATATTCCACCGCCTCTTTTGCGAGATAATACGCATACTCCTGTCAGCACTGCCACTCCAAGAAGCAACAAAATACTCCAGATTCCTGCCTGATTGCTATCTGCAGTTACCGGTACATTGCTCATCTTGGGTACGAATACCACCGACTGTGTTGCGGTACCGCCATACCCCTCGAGAACCGGAACTGTCAAAGCAGCATTGCCTTCCAGCCTATACCCGTCCGGAATGACACATTCCACAGAAACATCATTGACTGCCCAATTATTTGTGTTTTTCACTGTAACTGTGGCCCGAATTTTTTCATTCGTATCGTATTTCTGTTTGTCGGTATTTATGGTAATTTCAATACCGTCCTGGGTATATGTAGCAGCAGATACCGGAATTACTGCAGCCAGCCACAATACCACTGTCAGAAACAAGATTGAGATTTTTTTGAGTTTTTTCACATCTTATCCTCCTATTTACCTATAATATTTTTATAAGTAGAGTTGTCTCTACATATTTTATAACATGTAAACGGTTATTTTTCATTAACAAAAAGTAAAATGCATCGACAATTCGTGAAACGCCCTGTAATATCTTCGGTTTGTTTTACCGCTATCGTCTTTCATTCCCTTGCCCTCGTCCAGATCCTAAAGTCCCGCAAACCGTTCATATATTCATCCCCCGCTGCCCCTGTCCTTGCCTTGTCTGGTTAATATTTGCTCGATACAACTTTCCAGGCAATCAAAATAATTCTCAAAGGTCTTCTTACAGCAGCCCGGATGATCAATGACAATGCCCCGCGCACGCAGACCAATCAGGGAAAAGCCCATAGCCATACGATGGTCATCATAGGTTTCCACAAGACTGCCCTTGGGAGTCCCCGGATAAATGGTAATACTATTCTCCGTTTCCTCGCAGCGGATTCCCATCTTTCCCAGTTCCGTCACAATAGCGCTCATTCGATCACACTCCTGAAAGCGGATGTGACCGATTCCCCGAATGGTGGTAGGCGTCTCTGCAAAAGGAGCAAGTGCTGCAACGGTAATTGCCTGATCCGAAAAGCCGGACATGTCAATATCCACACCTCTGTATCCGGCAGTCATACCGTCCTTCTCCTGCCATTCTTCCCATGACATTTCCGTGGTTCTTTCCGCCTCCATGATCGCCCACTGCTTCTCTGTAAATTTTTGTGCCAAATTTTCTGCAGGCACGGAGGAATCACCAGGTGGGTATACGATCAAGCCACCCTCATCTTCCTTCACGAAACAGCCCATCTTCTTAAGCACCTCTAAAAACGCAATATCTCCCTGCATGGAATCGTAAGAAATATGTTTTACCTGCACCGGCACACCCAGAAGGGGACTCAATCCGTAAAAATAACACGCCCCAGACACATCCGGTTCCACCTGATATTCCCGGGCAGTATACTTTTGTCCGGCCGGGATCACATAGCTTCCATCCTCCGTTTTTGTTACATGGACCCCAAACTGCTCCATCATCCGGATCGTCATCTCAATATATGCCATGCCATGCGTACCGACCACCTGAATATGCATGTCTCTTTCAGACAAACTGGAGGCAATCAGCAGTGCACTTAAAAACTGGCTGCTGTGTTCAATATCCACAGAAATGGTATCTGTCCCAAATCCATGGCCTTTCAGGGTAAACGGAAAATACCCTTCTGTTCCCTCAAAAGTAATCTCACACCCCAACTCTTTAAGGGACTCCAATAGGGGAGCCATCGGTCGCCTTCGCATCTGCTCAGAAGCATCCATATGATAAACGCCCTCACACACTCCAAGATACGCGGAAAGGAAACGGGCTGCAGTACCGGCACTTCCCACATAGGGATATGCCTCCGCCTTGGGCACTTTACCGCCATAACCGGTTACTTCTACCGTGCAGGACTCCTCGTCCACCCTGGTATCAAATCCCAATTCCTGAATGCACTTCAGAAAATGTCTGGAGTCATCGCTGAAGAGTACTCCTCTTAGTACGGATTTTCCCTGCGCCAATGTAGCAAGCAGCAAAGCTCTGTTGGTAATACTTTTGGAGCCGGGAACCGTTACCTTCAAAATTTCGGCGTCCCTCTCCACCTTATTTAATGGCTCCGTTTTTTTCCCGGACTTTTCATTGATTGGCAACTGCCCCGGATTCTTTCCGTTTTTCTTTATCGGGTATATACAAGGCACTTTATAGGTTTGATCTGTAATCATTTATAGTCGTCCTTTGTGGGCAGATTTGGGTACAATCGTTTAAACAAAAGCAATCTACGCCCAGATTTTACCTGTAGTATAACAAACTCTTTTTCAAAAAGCAATATTTCAATTTCAGCTTAGCCTTATCTGTACGAAAAAACGCTTCGTGCTGATCAAGTTTTTCTGTATGGATATCTGTTTATTGACAGAAGCCGGAGAATGGAGTATATTTCAATGCAAACAGTCGTACTTTTATAACGAATCCTTGTTTCAGAAAGGCAGGTAACTTATGGGAAGAATCTATGAGAATGCTACAGAATTGATTGGCCACACACCCCTTATGAGGGTCAATAATTATACGAAAGAGACAAATTCTGACAGTGCTGTTATTTTGGCAAAACTGGAATATTTAAATCCCGCCGGCTCTGTGAAAGATCGTGTGGCTCTTTCCATGATTGAAGATGCAGAAGAAAAAGGCATTTTAAAGCCGGGAGCTACCATTATCGAGCCCACCTCCGGCAACACCGGCATCGGTCTGGCATGTGTGGCAGCTTCCAAAGGATACCGCACGCTTCTGACCTTGCCGGAAACCATGAGTGTGGAACGCCGCAACCTACTGAAAGCTTACGGGGCAGAGCTGGTGCTGACAGAAGGCTCCAAGGGCATGGCCGGCGCTATAGCCAAGGCCAATGAACTGGCACAGGAAATCGAGGGATCTGTGATTCTGGGACAGTTTGACAACCTTGCCAATCCCGCAGCCCACCTGAATACTACCGGCCCTGAAATCTGGGAAGATACGGATGGTAAAATCGATATTTTTGTGGCGGGAGCAGGTACCGGCGGAACCGTGACCGGTATCGGCAGATATTTGAAACAGCGAAATCCGGATATCAAAGTCGTAGCCATCGAACCTGACACGTCCGCAGTGTTATCCGGCAAGCCGGCCGGCCCCCACGGACTCCAGGGAATCGGTGCCGGCTTTATCCCCTCTAACCTGGATACCCATGTGATTGATGAAATCTTTGCGGTATCTACGCAAGCAGCTTACGAGGCATGCAGAATCTTCGCCCGCAGGGAAGGCATCTTGGTGGGTATTACCTCCGGCGCTGCACTTTACACTGCAGCCCAACTTGCAAGACGCCCGGAAAATAAAGGAAAGACAATCGTTGCCCTGCTGCCGGACTCCGGCGACAGATACATGTCTCTGCCATTGTTTACGGATATGGAAAGCTGATTTCCCTTACTTGCGGCATTCATTTAGTAGCCCACTCCATTTGAAATATGGAGTAGGCTACCTTTTTTATTAGTGCATCAAATCAGGAGCCGCACTATATATCTCTTTCCAATAAATGATTTTCTCAAGATCAATTTCGTATTTCTTACTAAAGTGTTCCTCCAAATCCGCTCTATAGTAATATATTTCAACTACATTTTCCTCCGGGAGATAAATCGGATACTGACTGGAATGATTTACGTTGTCATGTTTCTCATCCAACAAATCCATTGCAGATCCCCGCAGAACCCGATCCCTTTCTTTGCGATAGATCCAGGTATCCGACCCGCCGTCTCCATAAACCACATTACAAATAAGTTCATTAATGCCGTCACCATCAACATCCACTATGTGATCATCCTGCGTCACTCCAAAGCTTGAGGCAATAAGAAAATTCTCCTCGCCCACCACCGCATAATAATAAGTGAACCATGGCCGCACGGTGGATTGGTCCAAAATGTAATATCCGTCATATCCTAAAATATTTTCAAATTTACCTCTGATTATATCCGTCTGCTCCAAGGATTCTGACATGGTTTCTTCTTTATCATCGTCCACATGCTTTTGTTCCGATACTACGTGCTCACTTTCAGAAGATTCTCTTCCTGTTGCCCCGGCCTCTTCTTTTTCACTTGTGCTGGTCATAAATATGACCGCCAACACTAAGGCAATTATTGTTGCAATTACACCAGCAACCGGAACGGTATATTTATATCGCATTATATTTTTAATTCTTCCTTTTACATTACCTTCATCAAAGCAAATGGGCGCCACAAAGATTCTTTTTTCTTTGCAGAGTCTTCCTGAAGCCACTTTAAGTAAAGCATATGCATACTCCTTTTTCTTTTCCTCGCCCAAATGTCTGATTACTTCTTCGTCACATGCCTTCTCGATATCGCTTCCAAGCAAATAATAAGCCAGCCATACCAAGGGATTGAACCAATGAGCCACACAAACCATATAAGCCAATATCTTCCACAAGAAATCTCTTCTTTGAATATGCATCTTTTCATGTACGATAGCATATGAAAGATTTCCCTGTTTCATATGTATTGGCAAAAAGACCTTGGGAAAAACAATTCCAAATACCAGTGGTGTATGAATTCCTTCCGCCCAATAAATATTGTCTTTATATGGGGCACTCAATAATAATCTCTTTCTAATCACATAATAGGAATATACCAGATGCCCAAATAATCCCATAGCACCAGCTAACCAGACATAAGAAAAAATCTTCTGCAAGTCTAACGATATAATATATTGAGTACTATCGGTTACAATCGGCACATCCTCATGCACATTTACACCATCTTTCGATGCAGCTGCGCCTTCTATTACCGGATGTTGTTCATAAGCCATATCCAATTCCCCAGGGATATCATCCGTAATGTTCTCCATGTGATTTTGATTTGCAATATATTCATACTGATTGTGTAACACTTCATTATTCCAAAATCCTACTGGCAGGCTCAACCTCCACGGAATCACCAGATAAAAGAAAAGAATTAGCCATAACCCAACCATATATTTATGTGATATACATAGCTTTTTTAATAAGAAACGCGCAAGGAAAATAACCATAAAAATCACGGTTCCTTGTAAACTCATTCTAATAATCGTACTAAAAATATCTGCCATACACTTCACCTCTCAAACGATCAACATTCCTCAATAATTCTTTTAAGTTCCTCAATCTCTTTTTTAGACAGCTTTTTCTGTGAAACAAATGCTGCTACAAAATCTGGCAGGGAACCATCAAAGGTTTCTTCTACAAAAACTTCGCTCTGCTTGGCTTGAAAGGAATGCTTAGAAACTAAGGACGACACAATCCCTTTATTATTTTGGAATATTCCTTTATCACATAATCGTTTCAAAACGGTGTATGTAGTCGATCTTTTCCAACTCAACTCTGCAAGACATCGTTTCGCAAGTTCTCCGGACGCTATCGGCTCATTATTCCATATAAGTTCTGCAAATTTCATTTCGATTTCACCTAATCTATATTCTGCCATGAAAACCTCCTTGTCTACATTCTGTAGAAACAACTATAGTTTACAACTTGTAGAATCCTTTGTCAATACCTTTTCTACAAGTTGTAAACTATATTTACGCTTCCTCCGGAATTTCCGGTTATTAACCAAATGGCATGATGTGCCGCTACCCTCGCAGTACCTCAAAGGCTCCCAGCACATTCAATCTTCCATATCCCCACTCCCTGTTAGGATATTCTACCTCCGGCATCCGCACGGCACCTTTGATAAAATAATTTTTGATCTCCTGGGTGCTCGCCAGCGGGCTGTTTCTCTCCACCACCGCCCACTGCATGAACTGGGCCACTCCGCCGGCGGTTACAGCCGCAGCCAGACTGCTGCCCGTCCGGTTGCCATACAAGGTAGGGATGTTTACCCCGGGCGCCGCAAAATCCGGCTTTATATTCCCTTCCCGGCTAAATCCCCTTCCGGATTCCAGATAAAAGCTGTTATTGGTGTAATTGTAAGTGGACACGCTTATTACATTCTGGGCAAGGGATGGCGCCGTCAAGGTAATGTCCGGCTCCGGTTCCAGAAAATACGTCTCTGTGGACTGAAAAGCTCTGATCGGCAGCCACATATGGAAGGTTCCATAGGTTGACTCTCCTACGGGAATAATCCTGAAATTCCAGATGCCTGCTGTAGGATTCTCCACCCGAAACAATATCAGCTCCTCTCCTGCTCCCGGCTCCACCAGCACACTTTGAATGGTAAATACCGTGTCTTCAAAAATAAAGCGATAGGTACTGGTCTGTTCTATTCCCAATCGTATAGGTGGGATGCTTTCGCCTCCCGGGGAACGAACCGCCACATTAAAGGTATCCGGCTGCTCCCCCCAGAACTCCAGAAAAAAGCCCCTGTCACCTTCCCCCACTCTGATTTCCACATCCTCGGAAAGTGCGCTGCCGTCGACGTCTGCGGCAAAGCTGCCCATATAATGATGTGCTGCATTTCCTTCGTTGCCGCCACAGACCACCACTGCACGGCTTCTTTTTTCTGCAATCCGGTTCAGGTACTGAGCCAGCATGGAGTTCCCTGCGTGGTCGCCCATATTGGTCCCTAGCCCCAGACAAATGATGACCGGCCGCACAAAGCTCTCTCCAAAGCTGTCCGCGTACTTTACCCCCAGCATAATATCTGTTTCCTCATAGGCAGGCGCTCCATCCGGGATAAAATAATAATCCCTCAGATACTGCTTGCTTTCCTTCAGCTTGACAATCACAATATCCGCCTGGGGCGCTGCCCCCAGATAAGTTGCGCCGCCGTTTATCCTGCTGCCCGCTGCAATCCCCGCCATGATCGTACCATGAAGCAACGCATCCCTGGTGGGTACAATGGAAAACGGATCCTCTGCCTGCAGTGCCCGATTAATATCTTCCCGCAGGTACTGGGAACCAAAAACATAGCCCTCCGGTGCAGTCCCGGTCTGATCTGTCTGATCCCAGATAGCCAAAATCCTGCTATTCCCCGCCTCGTCTAAAAAAGCCGGATTCCGATAGTCAATACCGGTATCAATAATGGCTATGATGGTACCGCGGCCATTCAGCTGCAGCGGCGGTCCCTGTAACTGCCGGATACCACTCTCCACTAAAAAGGTGGGATCAAAGGGTGCCCGGACACCTGCTCCACCATTCTGACATGCTTTCAAATCTACCTTTTGCAACCATTCTGACCGGGTGCTTCGGAAAGCTTTCTGCTCTACCATTTTCTCTTCTCTAATCTGCATCAACCCATATAAATGGGGTATGTACCTGTACTGATACACACTCTCCAGTAAATCCGTGGCATAGGCTCTGTTCTGGTACACTACAGAATATCTGTCATCCAGTTCAATATAGCAGGCATCACTGGTTTCATCTATCAGGCTTTCCAGCGGAAAATCCACCACGCCATCCGCATAATCATTGGATAAAATTCGTTCCTTACAGGTCATTCACTCTCCCTACTTCGCAAAAATCATAAAAAGTCTCTATCATGATATTCACATGACAGAGACTTTGTGCTTATTCCCACAAAATATTTCTCAAACGCCGCAAGGCTATTCTTAGCGTTTGTACGAAGCAACTCCATTTCCGCAAAGGTTTTAGGCAACATTCCTTGAGGCCTTGGAACGTTTCTGATGTACCTGTAAGCACCGAATGGCATTCAGCACTGCAAGCACCATCACGCCCACATCTGCAAAAATCGCCAGCCACATATTGGCAATACCAATGGCTCCCAATATCAGGCAGATTCCCTTCACACCCAGCGCGAACACAATGTTTTCAAATACAATGCCCATACATTTTCTGGACAATCGAATGGCCAGTACAATCTTATATGGATTATCGTCCATCAGTACGATATCCGCCGCCTCGATGGCTGCATCGCTTCCCATGGCTCCCATGGCGATACCGATGTCCGCTCTGGACAACACAGGTGCATCATTGATGCCGTCACCTACAAACACCAAAGTGCTTTTTGCATTCTTCTCTAAAAGCAATGCTTCCACCTGCATCACTTTATCTTCCGGTAAAAGTTCACTCTTTACCACGTCAATCTTCAGAAAATCGGCTATTTTTTCTGCAACCGGCTTTGCATCGCCGGTTAACATAACTGTTTCCTTTACGCCCTCTGCCTTCAATGCCGCAATAGCCGGGGCAGACTGCTCTTTTACCACATCTGCTATTGTAAGGTAGCCGGCATACTGCCCATCAATAGCCATATGGATAACAGTTCCATCCTCCTGTACCGGGGGCACCTGTAAAGAAAGGGATTCCATCAGCTTTCGGTTTCCCACGGCAATTTCCTTACTGTCCACAGTTGTCAGCATGCCGTGTCCGCTGACTTCCTTGACCTGACCGATTTTGCTCTTGTCAATTTCTCTGCCTGCTTTCTCTTTATAAGCCGCAACAATGCTCTTGCTGATGGGATGGTTAGAATAGCTTTCGGCATAAGCTGCATAGTGGAGCAAGATAAGGGAGGCATCATCTAACCCGACTCCTGCTTCCTGCCACCAATCACTTTCCCCCATCTGCCAATTTTTCAGCACCGCTTCTTCGCCATTGATGCCGGTTACCTCAAACACGCCCTTGGTCAGGGTCCCGGTCTTGTCAAACACCACAATATCCGTCTGAGCCAGCGCTTCCAGATAATTAGAGCCTTTGATCAGGATGCCACAGGAAGATGCACCGCCGATTCCGCCAAAGAAGCTCAACGGAATGGATATTACCAGTGCGCATGGGCAGCTGATAACCAGAAAGGTCAAAGCTCTGGTAATCCACTCTGACCAGTTAGCAGGATCATTCAGAAATATTATGTTGACTAATGGCGGCAATATTGCCAGCACAACTGCACTGTAGCAGACTGCCGGTGTATAATAATGTGCAAATCTGGTTATAAACTTCTCCGTACGAGCCTTTTTCATGCTGGAGCTTTCCACCAGCTCCAGAATCTTGGAAACCGTAGATTCTTCAAACCCCTTTGTGGTCTGAATCCTCAGAAGCCCGGTCATATTCACACACCCGCTGATCACTTCATCCCCCACGGCCACCTCACGGGGCAGACTTTCGCCGGTCAGGGCACTGGTATTTAACACCGCACTGCCCTCCACTACATAGCCATCAATAGGAATCTTTTCCCCCGGCTTGACAACAATGACGCTTCCAACAGCAACTTCCTCAGGGGAAACCTGCAACAGCTTCCCATCCTCGCCTTCTATATTGGCATAATCCGGACGAATATCCATGAGTGCCGCAATATTCCTGCGGCTTTTTCCCACTGCATAACTCTGGAACAGCTCCCCGATCTGATAGAACAACATAACCGCCGTACCTTCCGCATAATCCCCCAGAAGGATAGCACCCACGGTAGCCACTGCCATCAGGAAATTCTCATCAAACACTTCTCCATGAAGTATCCCCAGCACTGCCTTGCGCAGAATATCGCAGCCGATCACCATATAAGGCACCATATAAGCCGCGAACCTTAACCAGCCCTGCAGGGGCAAAAACTGAATGGTAACAATAAGTACCGCAGCAAGAATGATGCGGTACAATACCTTTTTTTGCTTTCTCGTCATAATAATCACTCATGTCTTTCTCTACCGGTTTCTTTACAGATAGATCTCGCAGTCATCCTCAACCTTCTTGCAGGCCTTCACAACCGCCTTCATAACCAGCTTCTCATCAGCCCCTTCCGCAAATTCCACATTCATCTTCTGGGTCATAAAGCTGACAGTCGCATTCGCAACACCAGCTACCTTCTTGGTCGCTTCCTCCATCTTTCTTGCACAGTTGGCACAATCCACTTCAATCTTATAAGTCTTATTCATAACGCTTCCTTTCCTGCATAGAGCATCTAAAAATAACAAAATTCAAATTCCATCCGCCCAAATCATATAGAACAGCCTACAACGCGGCAACAATTAAACAATCATTTAATCGTTAAATATATTATATGCAGAAACAGCCGAATTGTCAACAGGGGAAACATCAGGACATTCATATCAGAGGAACCATTTCGGACTTCTATATCAAATCTGCACCTCCATCAGTTCCCTTATCTCGCACCTTAAAACTTTTGAAATAGCATATAAATACTCTGCGCCTGCTTTATTAATATCTTTTTGGCGCTGTTCATACTGTTGTATGGTGCGTATGGGAATCCCTGTAGATAAGGCCAGTTCTTTTTGAGTATATCCTGCCCGTCTGCGCAAAATTTTCAAATTGGTATCAACCTTCGCCTCGTGAAATAATTCATTCATTTTATCAACAAACTGTCGGATATCCATTTCGTGATAGGGCTCATACAGTGCAATAATGCGCACAATGGGGACATAGCGCACAATCTCTGCAAAGGAAAGAGTCGTTTGCCACTGATAATAAGCCAGGGCCCACCCGGTCCAATATTCCGGGCTTTTCAGTGCACAATAATATGCCATCATACGCCTTTCCATACCATCTGCACGCCCCAGCACCTCATAGGTAAGCTCTACGCCGGATCTTCCCACCAATACACCCGCATCTCCGTTTTCAAACCTTCCGGCAACATCGGACACAATAAAGGTATCGAAAAAAACAGTGACATCATATTTCAATTCATGTACTGCAAAATCCAGCATTCTGCCCAATGCGATTCTTGCTTTTTCAAGATATAATTTGTCGTAAGCGCAAATCATCTTCCTTCATCTCCTCGTCCATAATCTGCATAATATAGATGTCACCTTTCCTGCGTCTGTTCCGCTCTATGTCAAAATATTCTTTCCGGGCAGTTCTGTCACGCTCGGCTTTTT
Organism: Acetatifactor sp.; assembly: GCA_045593865.1. Classification (GTDB taxonomy): domain Bacteria; phylum Bacillota; class Clostridia; order Lachnospirales; family Lachnospiraceae; genus Acetatifactor. Next base: position 12,634 of record JAZNXM010000143.1, read on the forward strand.
TCACATACCACTCCTTGTTTCTCGCAATCTCTGCATCAATAAAATGAATCTGTTCAAACGCCTTTTGACTTTTTAAAACAATCTGCTGACCCAATTTCCCCAAATACATCGCATTGGTCAACTGCCTGTATGAAATGGTTCCATTGATAAAATCCTGTGCAAAAGAAAAATAACTATCATCCGCCCTGTATCCTATTATAACATCGTACTTTTTATAATCCACTAAAAAATGCTGCAGGATATATTCCTTTGCTTCTAAAGCTAACACAGAGGGCACATCAAAGGCTCTGTTTTCAAGCAGGATCGCCAGCCAATGTAATAAGCAATATCTTTCATCACTTAAATCAAGTATCTGCAGTCCATCATATTCTATTTCATATTTATTGGCATACCCATCTCTATCTAAGCTGACAGCCCATTCCTTTGCCATCTCCCCACTCTCTGTACAGTAAAAACCAAGGCCGTAATCATTGTAAGGCTTCCCTGCGCCGTATAGAGGTTGCTCTATTCTCTTTGCCGAACCATGATAGATAAATTTGTTCATCGACATCTCCTCCACACAGAAATTATACTCCTAGAGGAGTACATAAGTCAAGTATCATTTTCTACATGACAGAGCATATATGAAAAACCCCGGCAGATATTGGATAACTTCCAATATCTGCCGAGGTTTCAATTGCATAATTATTTACTTACCACGCTGCTACATTCACCGCCCTGCGGGACAGGTAATGACCATCATTCCTTCGATCATATTATGGAGCATAGACGCCTGGGGCGTATCGGCCGCTCTATAATACACTTCCTTGCCTGCTCTGCGGCTGGTCACCAGACGGGCTGATTTTAACAGCTTCAAGTGATGGGCCACCGCCGGGCTGGACATCTCCATCATCGCGGACAGATTGATCACGCATTCCTCACAATGGCAGAGAATCCAGAATATCTTCATGCGGCTGCCATCGCTGAGCTGTTGAAACTGCTCAGCAACCAGCTGAAACTCCTCCTTGGTAGGGGTATGCTCAATAATATGCAGGGCTTCCTGCCCATGATCGTGAGGCAAATTCATCCGCTCCATCTACTCCTCCTATAAGTACTCACATTAAGCACTTGCGAAACTCACTCCAAGCACTGCGCAGTCACATAATATTCAAATATTATCGCAATGTCCGGCATCTACTTCTCCACCAAATTAAGGGAATCCATCTTGTCACCGATCAGCTTATTGCTGCGGATATCAATAATCGGTCCGCCGGTTCCCTGAATATATTCTCTGGTAATCGTAACCCGTCCGATATTGTCATCCTTAGGAATCTCATACATAATATCCAGCATGAACTCCTCAATAATAGAACGCAGCGCCCTGGCACCGGTATCACGCTCCATAGCCTTCTGTGCAATGGCCTCCAAAGCCTCCTCATTGAAATCCAGCTTTACTTCATCCAGCTCCAGCAGCTTCTGATACTGCTTTAAGATAGCATTCTTAGGCTCCTTCAGAATCTTGACCATCATATCCTTGGTCAGACCCTCCAGCGTATAAACCACCGGCAGACGTCCCAGGAATTCCGGAATCATACCGAATTTGCGTAGGTCTTCCGTGGTAACCTTTTTCAACAGATTCTTATCATTATCAAAAGCATCCTTTAAGGTTGCATTGAAACCGATGGAAGCCGTCTTGGTCAGACGCTCCTTGATAATTTCCTCAAGATCAGGGAAAGCACCGCCGCAGATAAAGAGGATATTTCGGGTATTTACCGTTGCTAACGGAACCATGGCATTCTTACTGTTGGCACCTACGGGCACTTCCACCTCTGCACCTTCCAGAAGCTTTAACATACCCTGCTGTACACTTTCGCCGCTGACATCACGGGAGGTGGTGTTCTTTTTCTTGGCAATCTTGTCAATTTCATCAATAAAGATGATACCTCTTTCAGCCTTCTCCACATCATTGTCCGCGGCTGCCAGAAGCTTGGACACAACACTCTCAATATCGTCACCAATATAGCCTGCTTCCGTCAGGGAGGTGGCATCTGCAATCGCCAGAGGCACGTCCAGAAGCTTTGCCAACGTCTTTACCAGATAAGTTTTACCGGAACCGGTAGGACCGATCATCAGCATATTGGACTTCTCAATCTCAATCTCATCCATGGTACCCGTTGCCACACGTTTATAATGATTATAAACCGCCACGGAAATCACCTTTTTCGCATGCTCCTGGCCTACTACATATTCGTCAAGGCTGGCCTTGATCTTGTGGGGCGCGGGAATATCCTTAATGTTCAAAACCGGCTGGACATCTTCCACCTTCTTTTTCTTCTTAATCTTCTGCTTATTGGGGATACCGCCTTCCCCCTGCAGGTCCGCAATATTCAGGAAACGAATCTGGGGCATACCGCCCTTGCCGAACATCTGATCCATATCTCTTTGAAGATTGGGATCGTTTAACATGCCCTGATAATCAAACTGGCTGACTGCATCCATAGTCTTGTGCATGCAATCATCACATACGCAGATGTTATTGGGCATCTTGAACATTCTGCCGGCCTTGCTTTCCGGACGGCGGCATACGAAGCACACGTCCTCATATTCGCTGTTTTTGTCATCATTACTATCTGTACTCTTTATTTCAGTAGACTTTAACTCAGCTGTTGTGACATCTGCCTTCTGTTCTGCAGCATCCCTATTGTCCGCTTCCTCTTCGTCCATCTCCCTGTTTCCGGTTTTCTTATTGAATGTGTCCTGCTTGTCCTTCCATCCGATTTCGTCCGTATTTACCTCACGGAAATCCAGTTTTTCAGGCTGCTTGTTTTCCTCTATATTCCTATCCTCATTGTGATCAAAATGGTCTGTCATGATTTTTCCTCTCTATGCATTTTACATTCGTCCTGTCGTTTACCATTACCCCTTGTTTTACCGGGAAATATACTTTACGCGACCTTACTTTATTATACTCAAGATATGCGAACTTCACAAGTTAACTTTTTATAAAGCTTTCATTGTTACTTCCATACAGGCTTCCAATATTCCGGCATGCAAAAAGCTGTTGTTCCATAGACGATTCCTCTACTTCTCAACAGCTTTTTATAGTCATACGAATCCCCAGGCATAACACAAGCAGGGCTTGTGTTATTGCTCAAATAAGAACCTGTGAAAATAAATTTTCATATTATTTTTCCGGTCTTTTACCTAATGTGATCTCCACCTCAACCGGCTCGTACTGACCATTGACCACTCTCTCCACAATAATATCCACCACAGTGCCCGGTCCACAGTACTGCAGTGCATCCTGCAGGTCATCATAATCGGTAATCTTTTCCCCATCAAAGTTGGTAATAATATCTCTGCTCAGAATTCCTGCTGCCTCTGCCGGCGAACCACTCTCCACTTCCAATACCATGATGCCTACCGGACATCTGAAGTAAGAGGACATCTCACTGGTAACGGTCTGCGGGGATATTCCCAGATAACCAACATTGCCATCTTCCACCTTTTCCTTGGTTTCCTTGGTCATCAGATCTGAAATAATAGGCTCTGCTGCGGAAATGGGAATTGCATAACCCATGCCCTCCACACCGTAGCCGCTGATCTTGCTGGAATTGATACCGATGACTTCGCCATTCATATTCAGCAATGCACCGCCCGAATTACCGCCATTGATGGCAGCATCGGTCTGAATGAAGATTCCCTTGGAGCCATCCTCCATACCAACCTCTCTGTTCAGGGCACTGACCCATCCCCCGGTTACGGACTGACCATAACCAAGAGCGTTACCGATGGCAATGACCGGTTCCCCTAACTTAAGTTCTTCGCTGTCACCCATTTGTGCAACGGTAATGGCCTGCCTTGTTTCCAGTTCAATAGTATTCAGAGGAATTGCAATCACTGCAAGATCCATGCCGGAATCCTTACCCTTTATTTTTGCCGCTGCGGTGGAACCATCAATAAAAGTTACCTCCAAGGTCTCAGCATCCTCGATTACATGATAATTGGTCGCAATCAGAAGCTCTGTTTCATCCTGTGCAATGATAATACCGGAGCCGCTGGACTGGGCCGGTTGTGTAAATGTCTGCCCCCAAAAGGAACTGGTTTGCACATAATATTTATTAATGATGGAAACCATGGCCGGCATTACATCTTCCACCACCTCAGTAACATCTGCGGTAATGACCTTCGTCTCAGTAGAAGTAGTCAGTTGGGCAGCCGAAGACTGCGCCGGAAGCTCTTGGGCGGAAGATTCCACCACAACTTCCTGATTTCCATTCATATATTTATTTAAGAAAACGATTCCATAAAAGCCGGCTCCCGCACACACACCGAACAAAGCCCCGCATACCGCAAAGGTTACTGCCTTCACTGCAAAGCCGCTCTTTTTCTTTTCCGGCTTCTTACCGTAGGAACCATTATAGGAGCTGCCGTAATGATTGCTATAAGAATTATTGTAAGAGCTGTCATAATTGTAACTCTGGTAGTAAGAATCATTATTCATGCTCTGCGCACCACTGTAGGCTCCTGTGGTGCTGCTGCCGGTGTCGGCGCAATTACTCCTTTGATTTTTATCGTTGTCTGAATAATAAACATTATTTTCGTACATGACCATACCTCCTGTATCAATGCCTACAGATTTGTCTGTAAGTTATATCTCTGTTCTTTATGGTCTTAGTATAAAAGGTAATTGTGATAAAAGTGTGATTAAATCATGAAAGACTTATGAAAATCATCCCTTTTTTAATTTTCCAGCAAGAACCGGTATAAATCTGTTAATTACTCTGGACAATACGAATTCTGCTGTAAACACAAATATTAAAACACATACATGATATAATACCGAACTCTTCATATATCGGTTCAAAATATCTGCCAGCTCCATACTGAAGTGCAGCACATGGAAATCCAGATGTGTTGCCATGATGATCAGGGAATTTCCCCCGAGGAATGCCAGCACTTGTAGCACGAAATGCTGACTGTACTTATCCCAGGCTTTACACACAAAGATCGTGCCCATGGCTCCGGTAACTGCACCAAACAAATACACGGCCGCCTTTACAAATATGGTAAAATAGAAGTTCCATACCCAGATGCCGGTCTCTCCCCATTCCAAAGATCGAAGGTCTACACCCGGATTTATGCTGCACATTCCTGCACTTACCAGAAGCAACAGCACCCCTGTCAGGCAATACAGATATGCAGGAATCTTCAACGGTATCATATATTTCCTCACGAAATAACCGACACATACAAAAACCGTACTGAACGCGCTTCTGATAAGCCACAATAATACTTCATGCAGACGCTCATATATTTCATGATCCGTACGCCCTGCATAAGATACCTGCTCCAGAAAATTGCACCAGATGATACAGACCACCAATATTGCAACTGACACTACTGTCAGAACATCTGCCGCAATAGCTCTCTTTCCCGGACTGCACAAAAGAACTGCCAACTTCCGGATTGCCAGAAACAACAATTCACTCAAAAAGAGGGTAGGCAGGAACCACATGACGGAAATCCCCTGCATAGTCAGGGTCGTAAGAAACAGACTTCGCAGGTGTGGCCAGGAAAACATATTATTGATGAGAATTCTGGCCGCCTCTATGCCGATGGAAAGGAAGCTGAACAAAAAGTAGGGAACCATAATCCTTTTGCATTTTTTCCACACCACTTTCCGGTAATTTTTATCCGCTTCCCCTGTCTCTGCCATAAGCATCCCGGAAATAATCAAAAACAGAGCCATGTGAAAAGAAATCACATACTGACGGAAAGGCATATAGAAAGTGTCTATATGTCCGATTACAACAAATATAATACCCAATCCCCGGGCCACATCATAATAACCTATCCTGTCTTTCACTATGCCTTTTCCTCGTTAGATTTCCCATATCCCTTGGACGCGTCAATTTTCTCAACCGCTTTTCTTCTGGCTTCCTGCTCCCAATATTCCTTATTCATGGTCAGTTTTAAAACATATTTCCGGGGAAGCCTGCGATACTTTTTGCCCAGAAGATAGCCCAGATACTTAAAGCAGCTCTGCAGAATCAGATAAGGCATCCATTTCCACAATTTATTCTGCTTTAAATATGTAACGGTGGCTTTCACGCTCTTTATGCCTTCGCCCTCTGACGGCACCCCGGCAAAAATCTCCGGATGATCCGCTTGGGAAACACCCATGTCAAAACTTCTGCGCAGATGCTGCATACAGGTGTAGTTGTGGGAATGTACTACCTTTGCCTCCGCCGCATAAGCAATTTCATATCCCGCCTTTATGGCCTCTGCCGCATATATCATGTCTTCATTAAAAATCGTATGTCTGACAAAACCGCCCAGCTCATCATAGATGCTGCGCTTATATGCACAGCATACATTGGAGCAAAAGAAAGCTTTGATACCTCTCGTCTCAATATCCCGCGCAGATTTCACCGATGCTTCCGCCGGATAATTGAATTCTCGAATATAGGTTTCGATGGGATTACAGGTATCATTTGGTATCTGTCTGGCATAAGCCGCAGCAATCTTGTCACCTTCCAGTGCCTTCAGCAGCTTTTCCAGCAAATACTCATCCTGCGGCATTGCATCCTGAGTCATCATAACAAAGATGTCTGCTGTGGATTTTTTAATCCCCTGGCGCCTTGTCTTCCCATGATTAAATTCTTTTTTTGAAAGATGGTACACATCAATATTGGGATATCCCTTCAGAAAACGGGTACCGTAAAATAATTGCGAGAAATATTTTTCTTCCGTATTCATCAGAATAATACGATTTACCGGAATCGTCTGTTTTTCCAGCTTCTCAATCAACTGCATAAAGCTTTTGTTCGGTTTATATACCGGAATAATTACATCTACTTTCATGTTGCCTCTCATCTTAAATGTCATATTTATTCGCCAAATGGCTGTTTCACAGCCACTTGGCTCATTATGTACGCGTATATCTTACCACAAACTCGAGAAAAAAGGGAGCACAATATTTGCTCCCTTTTCGCTTTTACGTCTGGTAATTTTATCCGAAACTAATTGGTTCCTCTGTTCAGATAAGCAACGGTATTCGTCTTAATCTGATCATTGCATTCCTGAACCTGTTTAGAAACCTGATAATCTTCCACTCCGAACAGGAACTCATGCAACCACACAACATTTTTTTTCAAATCAGTGGGCACCACACAGCTTCCGTGGGGGCCGATATTTTCAGTTGCCAACATACTTCTCTGCGGGAAACCGCCTTCCCCAACGATGGTGTAGTCTGCTACCTGTCCCAACATCTCCAGCATATCCTTCTGGTCAATGGAGGTATACACATTTTTTACAACCTTGGTAAATACTTGTGTCAGATCACTTAGTTTAGCTGTCTTAGCCTTGTCTGCCATAGCCTGGATCACTTCTCTCTGACGCTCCGTTCTCTTAAAGTCGTCCCCGGCAGTATAACGAATACGACAGTACGCTGCTGCCTGCAGACCATTCAGCAACTGGTATCCGGCATCTTCAACCATGATCAGTTTTTCATCGATATCGGTATCTCTCAGTATACTCTTCTGATAATTATTAATATGTTTTAATTCCTCGTTGTCAACATCGATATATACGCCGTTCAGACCATTTACACAATCAATTACTGCCTCATATCCAACCGTGACAAAATCGGTAATATTCAGATCCAGATTCATATTCAGCATATTCATTGCCTGTTCTGCACCGCCGCTTTTATAGGCAGCATTACATTTTGTATAATAGTCATTGCTCAGATTCAGATAGGTATCACGGTACACAGAAACCAGCTTGATTTCGCCGGTATCCTGGTTGACAGAAGCCACCATGATGGTGTCGCTTCGGCTGTTTTTAGTCAGATTACCATTTACAGCATCCACACCAAACAATGCAATATTCCAATAACCCTTCAGTTCCTCATGCTTTTCTTCCACTTCCGAATTTACTACAATCTGGCTTTCCTTAATTTCCGCATATTGAGGTCCTTCTACTGCTTCCGTTGTCTGGAAAACTTTTAGTACAACCACAAGCATTACTACAATTACCAGTAATTCAACCGCAAAAATAATAATCCTTGCATGCTGCTTCGCTCGTCTCTTTTTTGCACTCGCATTCTTTTTTCCCCTGGTACCTTCACCATGTCCATGATTCACATTTGTTGCCATTTCTACCTCTTTCCTGCAGTTTGCAAGCCTGCCTGCAAAACTGCGTTAATGTGTCGCTTGAAAGTTCTTTTTAGTATGCATTCTTATTGATAAAACCTGTAATAAAGGTCAATAATACAATCTTCACATCAAGGCCCACCGTCCAGTTCTCAATATAGTAAAGATCATACTCTATTCTTTTTAAAATAGACGTATTGCCACGATATCCATTTACCTGTGCCCAACCGGTAAGTCCGGGCCGAATCTGGTGTTTGATCATGTATCTGGGAATTTCTTCCTTAAACTTTTCTACGAACAGAGGCCGTTCAGGCCGGGGTCCCACAAGACTCATGTCGCCTTTCAAAATATTGAACAGCTGCGGCAGCTCGTCCAAACTGGTTTTTCTCAAGATTTTTCCGATCGGTGTTACCCGTGGATCGTCCTTGATCGTCCAAGCCTTTTTCTCATCCTGTTCAGGCTGCAACTCCATGCTTCTGAACTTGTACATATAGAAGTTCCTGTTGTGCAGTCCAACCCTTTCCTGTCTGAAGATTACCGGCCCGGGACTGCTTAGTTTTATCAGTATGGTTATGATCAACAAAAGTGGTAAAGAGACAACGATACCAACGAAAGATCCCACGATATCCATAGCCCGCTTCATCATTGCATTCCCTGCATTGGACAAAGGCACATATCGGATATTGATTACCGGAAGTCCCATCATATCCTCTGTATAAGGTCTGCTGGGAATCAGGCTGTTGTAATCGGGAACAAATTTCGTGTGTACACCTGATTTTTCACATATGCTGACAATTTCCTCCAGCCGGTCATAATCCCTCAGGGACAGAGCAATCGCGATCTCATCCAGACCATTCTCCGCCAGCATGGTGTGAAGATTGTCGATGCCGCCCAGCACTTTTACCCCCTTGTAAAGGGTTCCCGACTCAATGGTATCGTCCAGAATACCGCAGACATGATACCCCCACTGGGTATTCCACTGAAGTCTGTCGATATAAGCTTCTGCCGCACGGGAATACCCTACCACCAGCACATGCTTCAGGTTAAAGCCTCTTTTGCGGAGACTGCGAAGGGCCTTTCTGAGAACCAGCCTCGACAGCGCCGTGATAAAGATATTCAGCACATAAAAAAGGGCCATCATCGTACGGGAATAGTGAATCTCTCTGACAAAGAGATACAAAATGATGATATAGAATCCCATACCAAAGGTATTGGCTTTTACGATACAAAATAATTCATTTTTTTGTTTAATTGTTCTCTTAGGACCGTATACATTACAAACAAAATATAAAAACAGATACCCGGGTACCAAAAAGAATAAAACGCGAAAGTAATCCTTCGGAGGAAGCACACCCACCCCGATGGTATCCGCATCCAGCATATAAAATTTAACAAAATATGCAAGTGCATAGGCAATGACCACAATGACTGCATCCATGACCACATGCATTCTATTAAAAACTTTTTGGTTATTCTTTATCATAAACTCACCCAAGTTCCTTACGTATGACTGTATTTTACAATAATATTATAAAAAGAACAACTTAAGATTTTATGAATACCCGAATGGTGTCGATATACAGCAGAAGCTGTATCCTGAAATAATTCTTCAGATGTCTCCACTGAAAAGGCACTTTATGCATCCTGCCTTCTTTTGTAAACAGGCGTCTGATGCCCTGAAGGTACCCTTTTACATATAGCATTCCCATTTTCTTTCTGCTGAAAAACAAAGCTTTTACAAGAAAACCAATGGCCAGAAAGGGCAGATTGATGAGCAACTGTAAAAGGGGCATATTTTTGCCGATCAAATACGCATTATTGGCGGAAGACAGACGGGTCTTGAATTCGTTGTATCTGGAACCGCTGGTGGCACTTCCCGCATGGATAACCTTGGCCCTTGGCTCATATATATTCCGGTAACCGTAAATACGCGCCCTGTATCCCATATCCAAATCCTCCAGATAAGCAAAATGATTTTCATCAAAGATACCGATTTCATCCAGGACAGATTTCCGGTAGAGGGACGCTCCGCCGCATGCCGCAAAAACCTCCGTTTTCTTTTCATAATCCGCGGCCGGTCTGCCCTTTCCACGAGCATAGGCCCAGCCCAGCACACAGTACCTGTCACCGGCATCGTCAATGGTGGCAGAATCCTCCATGGTCAGCATCATGGAGCTGACGGAAAAAATATCCGAAGACTCCTCCATTGCCAAGTCGGATCGTAGCCATGT
>JAZNXM010000144.1:0-8929 GCA_045593865.1 Acetatifactor sp.
AGAGACGGCACCACAGGTTGGATCCCAAAAGTCACCCTGTATAACTGGAATTATGCACCTACAAACCGCCCAAAGAATGCTGAATCAAGTGATGATTCTTCTGCTTCAGATGGTACCTATCCATCTGCTCAGGACTGTGGCAACAATGGCTTACCGTATGGCTGGACTTAACCGGCTACGGCATATGAGGAATTACATTTGGAGATCATGAACTCCGTTTGTAGTTCCTCTTTTTTTATTTCAAGAGAAAGGACAATAGAATTATGAAAAGAACCGTATTTACTAAAAGTATCCAATTCCTGATTATCTCACTGCTTTTACTGGCAGTATTTTTACCAAGAAAGAGCTCCCAGATAGGCATGGTCATAATCGCCTCCCTATGGGTTATCTATTCTATTATTTACCTTATCTTTAGGCACTTAAGGGAAAAGGACAAAACAACAAGCAAGAAATCCATTCAAAATTCTCCAAAAGAAAAACACTTCCAACTTTTTAAATTAACCTCTCAAATCCCCAATGAAAAACCACTTCCTGCTGAAAAGCCCAAACCACTTTCAAAAGAATCCCCTACTATCGTTTCGGATCATGACTGTCACACCATGCTGGTACATATTGCCCTTCGTATCAGTGATAAGCTTAAATCCGCTTATCCGGATGCTATATGGCAATGGGCAGAGACTCCATCTTTACATGATATTCTGGAAGGCAAGACCATCCGCATTTGCGTAGAAAATATGTCTTCCTATAATCATGCAGATGTCTTTTTTGACAGTTTTGGAAGAATCCATGTAACACCCATGAAAATCGGTACTTTTACACCGGAGGAAGAAAACACTTCCACCGAGGAAAAGTCTTCTGAGCCAGCACCTGTAGACATTCGTGTCTGGTATGACCTTGTAGGACAACAGATATTGGAAAAGCATATTACGGAGCTGAACACGAAAGGACATGGCAAACTTACCATTAAAGAAAACGGAGATATTGTAATCAACCGTCAGAAAAAGGAAGTTCTGGTTGCCACTCTGGATTCTTTCCCGCCAAAACAATACTGGAATGAACTTGTAACCATATTGGAAGAAAATGAACTGTGTGCCAAGGCAAACGATAAAAACCTTATCGTTTCCTGGGTAGGTTAAGGAGGGTTTCATCATGGCTAATGTACCTTTATTTGCAAACTGGACCTGGAAAGCAAAACTTCCGGAACCTTTTGATACGGTCGTTAATACTGTAAGTACAACCTTTTATTCCAAATACTGTACTGTGGCTACCAAGAAAGCAACCCTGCATGCTTATGCATTACAGGCAATCCTTTCTTATATCGAAATGGACACTTCTGTAACTCCTGGTTCTACTTCCCAGTGTGCCATCGGAACGCAAAAGGACCGAACGATTGCAGAGTATCGCAGTCGGACCGGAGAAATTCATGCAGTAGTTTTCACTAGAAAAACAGGGAAATTCATAGCCGGCAGATTTGATGATGTAACTTCTACACCGCGTGTTTATTCCTTAAATGAACGTGGAAACACAGGTTCTGCATTATTCTTTGCGCTGATGTCTATAGCTTTGGAGGATGATGAATTCCGGGAGTACTATGATTTGTTGGGACGCTGTAAAAATGCGGGCTATTCCGATATGGATGAAGCAGAGAAAGCAGCATTTATTCTTTGTGATAATCTGTATCGTCGAATCACAAATGCTTCTTCCCTTGCCGCTGATGGCATCCCCATCAACATTCAAAGTACAGGGAATCTCCAGCAGATTTCACCTCTAAATCTGAACAAAGGCACCTATTCTCCAAGCAATGTACTGTTTGGGAATTTCCAAATACTAAAAGGAGGCTCTTCTGCTTCCGGCAGTTTCGTCATTCCCAATAAGAATGATTTTGTAGGGAAGTATCCTCTTTCTGCCAGAACTCTGACAACGGAGGAAACTCTTATGGTTCCCACACTGGAAGACTGGTATGTAATACCTCCGGAAGTTGTAACCATCTGTCAGCATGCCCATTTGACTACCAAGGGAAACCAGCCAATGCGTAATTTTATGATGCGCGGTCCGGCAGGAACCGGTAAAACCGAAGGTGCCAAAGCAATTGCTGCAGGGCTTGGCCTTCCGTACATGTATTACACCTGTTCTGCAAATACGGAAATTTATGACTTTCTGGGACAAATGTTACCGGATACCACGGAAAAAGCTCTTTATCAAAAAGAATATCCATCCCTTACAGACGTGCAGATGGATCCTCCTTCTGCTTATAAAAAGCTTACCGGTATATACGACGACTCCATAACCGATGAAGAGGTATATAACAAGTTACTGGAAACCATGCGTCAGGATGCGGAAGCACTGATTGCTGACAATAATACCGGTCAGAAATTTAAATATGTAGAAACACCTTTGATCCAGGCAATCCGAAATGGCTATTTGATTGAAATTCAGGAGCCTACGGTTATTGCCAATCCAGGAGTTTTGGTCGGTCTAAATGCATTACTGGACCGTTGTGCAAGTGTAACGCTTACAACAGGCGAAGTAATTCAAAGACATCCGGATACCGTTGTAGTCATTACTACCAATAATAACTATGCCGGTTGCAGGGACATCAATCAGTCCGTCCTTTCCAGAATGAACCTTATCCTGGATATGGAAACACCGGATGTGGATACCATGGCGGAACGTGTCATGAAGATTACCGGATGTACCGATAAAACTATGGTTACGGATATGGCAACCGCCGTGCAGGAAATCAGTGAGCGATGCAAAGAAACCATGATCAACGACGGAAGCTGTGGCGTACGAGAACTCATCAACTGGGTACAGTCCTATATGGTATGTAACAACGTATTGGATGCAGCTAAGATAACGGTACTCTCTTCTGTTTCCGGAGATCCGGAAAACCGTGCAGATATCCTAACTTCATGCCTGGAACAAAAATTTGCTGCATAGGAGATGTTCATATGTTGAATTTGGTAAATGAAGAAAAAATTAAAAGGAATTTTTCCAGAAATATCCGTTATCTTCGTCTAAGCAGAACACCAAAACTCTCTCAACAGATGCTTGCTCGAATTCTTGGTGTCACTGTTAGAAGTATCTCAAGATATGAATCTGCTAATTGTCTGCCTCCTTCCTATGTGCTGGCAGCTATGGCCACATATTTCGGATATACCACAGAAGAATTACTCTCTGACAAATTACCTGTATGGAAAGGAAGTGAACTTTACAATGAGAACCTCACATCTGGCAATCAAGCGCCGGATACACGACATAAAAAACAAAATGACCGATGAACAGATTTTTTCATCTTCGCAATTTGCAGCATACCTGACAGACATTGCGGAAGGAATTACCAAACGCTATCGTCGAACCTGCAAAGTACTTACCTATTGGGACACCTCAGAAACGGCTGAGATTGCTTACACGGATAACCGCCTCATTAAGATGAATGCCGGAAATCATCTGACAGAAAGCTTTCCAACCAGGAGTCTGAAAACCGACAGTCTGATAGGTATTGTAGGACATGAATGCGGACATATATTGTATTCCGATTTTACCATGCTTGCAACCTATGCACAGACCCTGGAATGCGGACGTTTCTATCCTCAGACACCGGAAGAACTGTCATCCAAACAAGAGAAAAATCTTCAGGAAATCATGAGCTTTTTCGAAGATGATGATAAAGCCGTCATTACGGCTATCAGCCATATTACACACTCTCTCGTTAATATTATGGAAGACGTGTATATTGAAGGCCGTATGTGTGATGCTTTTCCAGGAACTGTTAAGTCAGGTATTTTACTAAATAATCTGCGTTTTGCGGAAGAAATGGATACTGTTACAGAACAGATCGATAAGCAGCATCATGAAATTTTTATCCTCATCAATATGCTGATCCAATATGCCAAAACAGGAGACATCAACAATCTCAATGGTTACAAAGGTCCCTATCTGAACACACTTTATGAATGTGTTCCTTATGTGGATGACGCAGCATATGATGATGATGCCAGAGTCCGTTTTGATGCAGCCAACAAAATGCTGCTTATTCTCTGGCCCTATATGAAAAGCTTTATTGAAAAGGTACGGGAAGATAAAAAAAACGGAACCAATAATGCAGTTACAGACCTTGCAAACCAATTAGCTAATGGGATTCCAATACCACATAATTCCGCCACCTCCGGAGTCAAAGGAAAAAGCACACGTCACAACCCTTCTGATGATGAGGAAGAACGTGAGCTTCTTCAAAAAGCTCTGGAATATGAAACCGGACGTATCGCTTTGGAAAAAACAGAAGAAATCAGTGATGAAGGCGACGGTGGCATCAGCAAGTCAACGGATTATGCCGGAGCCGGGTATGAATCCCAGGCGGCACAAGACATGCAGCGCATTATGACACAGCTTGCTGAAGATGCAACCTATGCACAATATGAAGAGGAACTGACGGAAGAGCTCCAAGAAGAATCGGACAAAATCCGATACGGCAATGCACACAAAGGTATTCCGGTAAATATTAATCGAATGTCTTATGTGGATTCCTCCTATATGGAAGCTTACCAGAAAGTAGCGCCTCCTCTTCTGCTTATCTCCAAACGTCTGCAAAAACAAATCAGTCAAATTCTGAAGGATTACAAAGAAGGGGGTAAGCTGGACAACCTGCCTATGGGAAAACGTATGAATGCACGGAATGCCTTCCGTAATGACGGAAAGATTTTCTACAAAATGAAGCTTCCTAATGACCGGATAGACATAGCCGTTGCAATTTTAAATGATGAAAGTGGTTCCATGCATAGCTGTGACCGAATCACCCATGCACGTTCCGCTTCCATTATCTTACATGATTTTTGCAAAGGACTGAACATTCCTATTGCGATCTATGGACATACCGAGGATTACGACGATACCGTTCAGCTCTATGCTTATGCTGAATTTGATTCCATAGACAACAAGGATCAGTACCGACTCATGGATATGAGCGCCAGAGGATGTAATCGTGATGGAGCCGCGCTACGTTATGTAGCAGAGCGGCTAATGACCAGACCGGAAAGCATCAAACTGCTAATTATCATATCGGATGGACAGCCTTCGGGAACCGGTTACTACGGAACGGAAGCTGAAGCGGATTTACGTGGGATTAAAAAGGAATACACTGCAAAAGGAATACATTTGTTTGCTGCAGCTATTGGTAGTGACAAGCCAAACATCCAACGAATTTATAAGAATGGATTTTTGGACATCACCAACCTGGAGAAGCTTCCTGTAAACCTAGGAAAACTGATTATCCAGCAGATTAAAACACAGCTTGTCGCTTAATATAATATGAAAGAAGGGAATCAACAAATGAGTGAAGAATATATTTCCAGACAGATCTCTGTCTACAAAAATAACAAAGTACTTTTGGAATTTCAGGACAAGCTGAAGGCTGCTTCCATTCCTTCCTATGCACACATTCATGCAGATGGCGAAATCGGACCGAGTGGTCAAAAAGTACACTCGCTTATCGGTATCCAGATGATGGACTACTCCAAAGGGACAGGTTCCAATACCATTACGGTCAATGCCAACATCTCGCCGGAACAGGCGAAATTCATCCTGTCACGTATTACGGCAGGATTCCAGAACTACACCTTTCAGCAGGAGAAAATTTTTGGTGCCAAAGACAACGATGGCTATTCTTCTGTTACCAAAGTCAGGATTATCCGAACCGCGAAAGACAGTAAGGGAAATATCAGAAATCTTCCCTGGTATGTGGAAGTGGAAAACGGAAAAGGAATTCCTTTGGAAAATGCGAATGGTGGGACCTACATGAAAAGCGGCTCCTACGTGCGTACAAATATAGTAAATGCAAATTTAAGTGACCTGGAATTGTTCCAATTATTAAGCCGAGTTTCTTCTTTTATAGATGCCTGGGAAAAGGCTGTTGCACCTGCTATTATCCAGCAGGGAAGAACTGCCCTTTTCAATCGCCAGAAGAGTAACGGTGCTAAAACAAATACGACCACACAACGTGCTGCATAATGATGCTTACAAATACTATACAGTTTATGAAGGGAATGCCAAATACAGGTGTTCCCTTTTTGAAAGGAGTCTTATATGAATATCAATCAAGTAACTGGAATCCTCAGACGCATGGATGACCTTGGACGTATCGTTCTTCCAAAGGAATACCGTCGTGCCATGCACTTAAGTGAAAATGATCCGCTTGAAATTATGCTTTGTGATAATCAGCTTATTATACACAAGTACCATCCATTAAAGACCATTCAGTCTTTATGTAAACAATACCTTCGTACCTTTGCCAAAAACTGCAATGCTCCCTGTATCATCTGTAATACAGATAGCATCCTGGAAGTACGTGGAGTATCTCTCTCCACTACTGCAAGGCTTTCCGAAGATGTTCTTTCTTATATCCGGAATGGCAGTGTATACCGCTTTGAAAAGGACAATCCACTGAATCTGCTCAGAGACTTCAAGTATCCTGTTGATAGTGTATATCCTGTTACCTATATGGGCGATCCTGCCGGTGCAGTGATCCTGCTTCGTTACAGGGAACTGACAGAATCAGAAACTGGTTATGCGAGATTTCTTGCAGATTTACTATCTGAAGCAATACAGGAGGTGGCTTAACTATGAATGAATTACTTGGTATTACCTTATTATTTGAAAGCCTTATCCCGATCCAGCAAGCAGAACCTATTACCTTTTCTGTTGGAACGGTTACTCTTCTGCTTTCCGAGAAGGAACTACCACTGGATTTCAAAGAAACACTAACAGCATATGATATGGTGTCTGCAACGGAAGGCCGATTTTATATCATCTTAAAGGAATTGAATCCATACTCTTTTTTGCAGGAATATAAAAGCATTGGGCTATCTCCCAATAACCTTACCTATGAATATTTTCGTTCACAGCACGCTTCCACTTATGTTACAGAGGTATATACGGAAACGTTACGTGCCGGCAAAAAACTACCTCTACCGCTGACGCTCAAAAAAATGCATCTGTATTTTTCTAATGGTTTAATCCTAGACTATACAGACCGCATTAGTATCTTTGCGTTAAACGAACTGGCGGAGGTGGCATAATGAACCAGACGGTAATTCAAAAAGCTGCTCAAATACTGGAGCATGAATTTGGTCCTAACTGGCTCACCATTGCCCAGCAGCTTGGAACAGAAAATCTCAGACAACGAGTAGGTAAGGAATTAACCTCCTTTATGGCGTTTCCGGAACGTGGAACCGGCGGCAGTAATCAATGGAGAGGAAACTGCTCTCCGGAAGTGGTTACGGCAGTTCTAAAATATGTTCTGGATACCAAACGTTATTATGGAAAAGATATTTCCCAGTTCACCCTGCTAGATCCCATGTCCGGATCAGGCACCAGCAAAGCTGCTGCAGATAAGATCGGAGTACGTTCTATATTATATGACCTAAATCCTACTCCTGCAGCCGGTACCGGTAACTGGAATGCATTAAAAGATGATGTCACAGAGTCAGCGGACCTGATATTTTTTCATCCGCCATACCATGATATTATCCGCTATTCCGGAAACATGTGGGGCAAACCTCATCCGGATGATTTATCGAGGTGTGAAAATTATAATGATTTTCTGGAGAAACTAAATCTGTGTATCCGTAAATTCTTTATGGCGCTCAGAAAAGACGGAAGGCTGGCTGTTCTTGTAGGCGATATCCGCAGCAAAGGCCAGTTCTACTCCATCCAGCATGACATGATTCGAATGGGTGACTTTGAATCCTTTATGGTAAAGGGTCAGTTTAACTGTGTGTCCGACAACAGACGATATGAAAAACCTTTTATACCGATTGTTACCGAATACCTGCTATTGTTCCAGAAAAAAGATGCTATCATGGTACCTTTCCATTATTCACGTAACGGTCAATTTTCTGTTGCGAATACGGATTTACCAGTACTCACCTGGCATCATCTGATACGAATGACTTTGGAAAGTGCCGGCGGAAGGATGACTCTTACGGAGCTTTACAGCATACTGGAGCATCATCCCAAAGCTCAAAAAAATCAGCACTTTAAAGAACGTATCCGAGCCACCATTTATGAGCACCGTACCCAATATATTTCCTGCGGAGATGGCTGTTATAAGCTTTCCTACCAGGTATCCTAAGGAGGTCATCATGCTATCCATTGTACAAAATAATGCCAAACCGCTTGAAAAGAAGAAAATCACGGTTACCGGCACACTTACCAATGTCTTGGCACCCGGCTTACCGGCTGTTTATCTGTATCATGGAAATCTGGTACGTACTACTGCTGTGGAAGCCATATTGGAGGCCGCACCAAGTCATGTTCGATTTGAAACCAGGGAAGCAGTCTATACTATATCTTATAAAAAGACTGCTGTACCGGAATCCATGACCGCATAAATAAAGGATTGGAAGGGTTAATATGAATGCCAAAACAATGCAGACAGGGGAAGCCCTTAGAAATCTGTTTATACAACAACTGAATTTATTAAAAGTGAATAGAGAAAAGGTACCATTACATGTTTTAAAAACGAAATACAAAAAAGGATATGAAACCCTTTGCCAGGAACTAAAGACAACCGGATCCCAGTACGCCAAACAGCTTACGTTATCCGGAATCCGCTTTCATAAAGATTATATTATGGAAGGTTCTGAATGTATCAACCGCGTTATTGATGAATCCGGAATGATGGCAAAGCTTTCCAGGGCAGTATTTGCCGAGCAAAGTATAGATAACTTTGAAATACTTTGTGAGGAACTGCGCATATTGATTGAAAAGGAAGCGGATACCTTCTGTAAAAATCATCTTGGCTTACTCTTCACAGAAGAAAGCCTGATGAACGATACAGCAGATCCTTTGGTCTTTAGTTTTGCAAATGGCTGCTTTCTTATCAAAAATAAATGGGTGCCAAAAGAAATTTATAAATACAAATGAAACGAGG
>JAZNXM010000145.1:0-9651 GCA_045593865.1 Acetatifactor sp.
CCATGTGCTTTTCCGTAGAAAAAAGCTGTTTGAAACAAACCAAACACATAGCCTATTACTAAACAAATAATGCGCTCCATAATTATTCTTTTTCCTTTCGTTCCCTAATGATAAACTTCAGTGGCGTTCCCTTAAAGCCAAAGGTATCTCTAATCTGATTCTCAATATATCTGGTATATGAGAAGTGCATTAATTCCTTATCATTTACAAAAATAACAAAGGTAGGAGGCTTCACTGCCACCTGCGTAATATAATAGAGACGCAAACGCTTGCCTTTATCGGAAGGTGGCTGCTGCATAGCAACTGCCTCTGCCATGATTTCATTCAGAACACCTGTGGCAACTCTCATCGCATGGTTTTCGCTGACCATATCGATGGTCTCAAATAATTTCGGAAGTCTCTGACCCGTCTTGGCGGAGATGAACAGCATCTCTGCATAAGGCATGTATGACAATGTATTGCGAACCTTTTCCGTAAAACGGTAAATGGTCTTATCATCCTTTTCAATAGCATCCCACTTATTGACTGCAATGATGACCGCTTTCCCTCTGTCATGAGCAATACCTGCAATCTTGGCATCCTGCTCCGTTACACCTTCGGAAGCATCGATTACCATGACCACTACGTCTGCACGTTCTACAGCACCGACGGTACGCACGATCATGAAATGCTCCAATTCTTCCTTAATCTTATTCTTTCTGCGAAGACCTGCTGTATCAATAAATATATAATCTTTGCCGTTGTAAGATACATCTGTGTCCACCGCATCCCGGGTCGTACCGGCAATATCGGACACAATCAGTCGATTCTCGCCAAGCAGCTTGTTAATGATAGATGACTTACCTACATTGGGCTTGCCAACGATAGCCACACGGACTCTGTCATCTTCTTCCTCTTCCCCATCATCCTCCGGGAAATAGGAAACCACTACTTCCAGCATATCACCAATACCCAATCTGTTTGCAGCGGAAATCGGATATGGATCGCCAATGCCCAGGTTATAGAATTCATACACATCAGCCATGTATTTTTCAAAGCTGTCTACCTTGTTTACCACAAGAATAACGGGCTTGTGGGAACGGCGCAGCATGTCCGCAACCTTTGCATCCGCATCCTGTAAACCCTGCTTTACATCCACCAGAAAAATGATAACATCCGCTGTATCCATAGCGATTTCAGCCTGCTGTCTCATCTGGGACAGGATAATGTCATTGCTGTCCGGTTCGATACCACCGGTATCAATCAGGGTAAAGTTCCGGTTCAGCCAGGTAATATCCGCATAGATACGGTCTCTGGTAATACCCGGTGTATCTTTTACAATCGATATATTCTCACCTGCCAGCACGTTGAACAATGTGGACTTCCCCACATTGGGTCTGCCTACCACTGCAACGATGGGCTTGGTCTTTCTCTTTGCCATGTTTTCCTCCGTTTCTTGCATCAAACCATTACTATAGGAATTTCTCCGAGCACGCAGCGAATCAAGTCGCATCCGCTTGATTTTACAATATTAATCGGCACTTGTAAAGCTTTTTCCAGCTCTGTTTTGGTATAATCATCCAGAAATACTTCTTCTCCGCTGCGCAGCACATTCTGTGGCAAAAGTAGTCTTGCGCCCAGATTCTTACCGGTCAGTTGTTTCAGAATATCCTGTCCCGTAAGCAATCCGGAAACAGTTATCCGTTCACCAAAGAAATCATTGACGATTTCATATACATGAATCTTCAGATTGGGGAATGCCTCTTCCAACCGGCGGGCAAGTTTACTCATGTATGGGTATGCCAATCGTCCGGTTGCCAGCGAGATTTCTTCTGCAACCGAAGCATCCGGCAATGAACGGCTACTCTTTAATTCTTCCATTGCTTCCTGAAATTCCTCCAGCATCAGTCGGATCATACCTACACCATTTTCCAACTGAAGATATCCGTCATAACGTGCTTCTTCCGGCATCTTACGTCCAGCCAGTATATACCATTCATCACTTGCATGGATAAAATGCAGTCCATGCTTGGAATAAAGCTTCCTCTGCCAGTTTTCGATGGTATCAATGACTTGTTCTGCATCCTCCGCGGTAAACGGCTCCAAGGGGTACAGGCCCTCACGATACTTGGATAAACCAACCGGTACCACGGATACACTTTCCAGATGAGGCAGATATTTTGTCAATTCCCTGATACTGTACTCCAATTCTTCCCCGTCATTGACGCCTTTACACAACACAATCTGTCCATTCATGGTAATACCGGCTTCATACAAGGTATCCACCTTCTTCAGTGCCTCTCCTGCAAAACGATTGTTCAGCATCTTACAGCGCAGCTGGGGATTCATAGTCTGGAAGGAAATATTGATCGGCGACAGATGATATCTTACAATTCGGTCCATATCATGCTCGGACATATTTGTTAACGTCACGTAATTGCCCTGCAGGAATGAAAGCCTGGAATCATCGTCCTTAAAATACAGCGTCTCCCTCATGCCATGCGGCATCTGGTCAATGAAGCAGAAAATACATTTATTATGACAACTTCTGTATTCATCCATCAAACCATTTTCAAACACAATCCCAAGGTCCTCATCGAATTCTTTGTCCACCTCCAAAAGCCACTGCTCACCATCGGGCTTCTCGATCAACACCTCAATATACGTATCCTGTATCAAAAACTGATAATCGAACACATCCTCAATCTCTGTATCATCAATCGCCAGCAGCTTGTCTCCCGCTTCGATTTCAAGCTCCTGCGCAATACTGCCGGGTATTATTTTGCTTATTATATGCGTTTTCTTTTTCACTTATTATACTCCTGTTATCCTGGGTTAAACATGCACCAACCGGAGAACACCTTTTGTTTTCCCTTTATATAATACAAGAAAAAACTTGACGTGTCACTAGCATAATGTTATAAATTAGTTGTTGAATTATGTATTTTTACATACTTTGGAGGAAAATTATGCCTGATTTATCTGAATTAGAAAATGCAATGCCCGTGGCGCCGTTAAAAATTGTAGCCCTCTCTTCTGCCACTGAAATGGGCAACAGAGTGAATGAGTATTTAGTAAAATTTCGTAAGAATATTCATAATGAGAAAGTGAAACAGGATCCTGCTTTTCATGGCTATATCGAGGAAAATTACCTGGTCGATGCAGAATGTCCCCGTTTCGGCAGCGGCGAAGCAAAAGGTATTTTTCACGATTCCATTCATGGTAAGGATTTATTTATTCTGGTAGATGTATGCAACCACAGCATTACCTATAAAGCAAACGGATTCGTAAACCATATGTCTCCTGATGACCACTATCAGGATCTGAAGCGTATCATTGCTGCCTGCAACGGTAAAGCAAAACGTATCAATGTGATCATGCCCTTCCTCTATGAAGGCAGACAACACAGAAGAACCGGCAGAGAATCGCTGGACTGTGCCTACATCCTTACCGAGCTGGAAGCTATGGGTATCAATAATTTCATTACCTTTGATGCCCATGATCCCCGTGTGCAGAATGCCATTCCCTTAAGCGGCTTTGATAATTTCATGCCACATTATCAGTTCCTTCGGGCGCTGTTATCATCTGTGAATGATTTAAAAGTTGACAAAGATCACCTGATCGTCATCAGTCCTGACGAAGGCGCTTTGGACAGAGCGATTTATTTTGCCAGCGTTCTGGAGGTTGATACCGGCATGTTCTATAAACGCAGGGACTATTCTGTGATCGTGAACGGCAAGAATCCCATCGTTGCCCATGAATTTCTGGGGGACAATGTCGAGGGCAAAGACATTATTATTATTGATGATATGATCTCCTCCGGCGGAAGTATGCTGGACACTGCAAAGCAACTGAAGGAAATGGGTGCAAAACGCGTAATCATCTGTACAACCTTCGGCCTTTTTACGGATGGTCTTGCCAGATTTGACGAGGCTCATGAGAAGGGATATTTTGATAAGGTTATTACCACCAACCTGAACTATCTTCCTCCCGAAATCTATGATAAGCCTTATTTTGTGGAAGCGGATATGAGCAAATTTATGGCACAGATCATCGACTTCATGAACCATGATCTATCTCTTTCCCATGTACTTACTTCTACCGAGAAGATTCACGAGGTATTGGACGAATATAACAGCAATTGATTTTGACCGGTTATTTCCCAGTCAGCAAAGGAAAGAAATCCCCGATATTCACTGCACCTTCGCAGTTAGATATCGGGGATATTTTGTGTGATAGCCGTGTGATAGCAGCGTGGAAAACACCTTATCATTTGGACTTCTTCGCCCCTTAAGATGTGCTTCCCTGCTGTCCTTACTCTGCCCTGTACTCCGGAAACCTAACGGTAGCCTTAAACAAATCTCCATCCAGGAACAGAATCAATTCTCCGCCCTGCAGTTCGGTCAGATTCCTTGCGATAGACAGTCCCAGTCCACTGCCCTCCGTGGTTCTGGAGATATCTCCACGGATGAATCGCTCTGTCAGCTCCTCCGACTTAATATTCAAGGCATTCCGTGAAATATTCTTGATGGAAGCCTCCACCTTTCCGTTCACATTATGCACATCCACATACACTCTTGTCTGAGGCATTGCATACTTGCAGACATTGTTGAACAGATTCTCGATAACTCTCCACATGCGTCTGTTATCCGCATAAATGGTGGTATAATCCTTACAGTCGTTCATTACCGTCTGCAATCCGCAGTCTTCAAATTTCTCCGAAAATTCTCCCACAGCCTGCTTGATCAGCTCATTGAAATCCATTTGTGCATTTTCCAGAACAATATTTCCGGAAGAAATCTTGGAAGCTTCCACCAGATCATCTGTCAGGTGCTTCAGCCTCTGGCTCTTGGCATCCAGAATATCAATATAGCCCTTGACCGGCTCGGTCTTAATCTTCTCGCGTTTCAGCAGTGCCACGTAATTGATAATGGAAGTCAACGGCGTCTTAATATCATGAGACACATTGGTAATCAAATCCGCCTTCATTCTCTCATCCTTCATACTGGTCTCAACAGCCTTTCGAATACCTTCGCCGATATTGTTGACCGCCTCAGCCAGTTCTTTATTGTCACCGTGCAGATTCTCGCTATCCAGTACAAAATCCACATCACCGGAACGGATTCTTGCAATACCATCAATAATGTCATTGACTTCTGATGCTCTGCGGAACAGATAAAATCCCACTGATATATCCACACTTAATAAAACGGTCAGACATAAAACAAAATATATCTGTTCCATACGCATGGTAATGTAAAGTCCCAATACACAGATCAGGTTAAAGATCAAAAATGCATTATAAGGAATCAGCGTCCTTACTACTACCATTCTGTGTCGGGAAATGCCACGGAACATTTTTTGTATGGTTCTCAGTATTTTGTGACTGATGCTTCCCTTCCAGAGTACACCAAAACGTACTCGGCTCACGAAGGTACACCAGAAAAGCTGCAATAAAACACTGACCGCAACTCCATATGCAGCAACCAGCAGGATAAAATATGTCTTTACATAGGAGGTATCCGAAATCCAACTGTCATACTGAAAATAAATATTGTTTTCCAGCCTGTCCTCCAGCTGATAAAAAAGCATTACAACTCCAATAACCGCTGCAAACATCATGGCTCCCACAATTTCTGTAGGAACCCTGTCGAATGCACTCAGCCTGGAAACAAACTTACCTTCCTCATCATACACCTTACCGGTAGTCATGGTAAAATACACCCACAGAGCAATCCATCCCAGACCGCAAAACAAAATACCTATTAAGAACTTCCAGATATGTGGTACCACATTGTTATATGTAGTGTACACATAGGAATACTGATCGTTTTCCACCTTAAATTTCGTATCAATGCCTATCCATATTTGTGTGCCTTCCGGAAATGCATATTCATAACCGCTCACATTGTTGAACATTTCATTTTCACTGATTTCCGCATTACTTCTGAATTTCATATCATCCGGGGAATAAATAACATACTTACCCAGATTCTCAAAATGTTCATTCAGAGCCACATCATCCTGCTTTTCCTGATCGGAAGACAGATTGGAAAAATACCGGATTCCCTCCGCTGTCTTGGTACGGATCAGAAACTGTACATTCGTATTTCCCGGATCATATACTTCATTGCGGTTAATATACTTTGAATAATTGTCTGACATATTAATGATGGTCTCGTAAATATTGGATTCCAGCATGCTATACTCTTCCCAATTGGATGCTATATGCACCAGATTCAAACCATTCACTGTCTGATAACGGCAGTCCAGCATATTTACTGTCACGGACTCTGTGCCATCCTTGGCAACCTCAACCTTTGCAATCTTTCCGACTTCTCCCATCTGCTCAACAACATATTCAAACATGCGGTCTACAATTTGCGGATGTATCAGCTTCTCCATCAGCTTGTCTTGCATCTCTTCTTCAATCTGCTTCGGCGTCATGGTAGCCAATTTTTCCTCTGTGTAGGGAAGCGCCACCTCTTCCCCCAGTTCGGTTAACACTTTGCAAAGATAACCAATACCCCGGGACTCAAAAAATGTCAGAAATTCTATTTTACTGGGCAAACGTAATTCCGGTAACTCTACCCCATACCGCCCCCATTTGATTAAATTCTCCAAGGTGTAAACTGCCGTAATAGGGCTGTTGCTCTTCAAATATTTTCTATTTACATATTGGGTAACATCTATGTGCTTGCTGCCGTCAAAATAGCCGTCTGTCTCCAATTGTTCCTGAATCACTGCATACTGGGTAATATCACTGATCGAATTACGGAACATCTCCGTAAAAATATCAGATTCCTCGAAGGCCTCTGAGTTTTCAAGGAAGGCAATATTATATTTAATTCTTTCTCCGTACATATTGTCAACGATAATATAGGAGTTCATCACGATGACAGCTACCAGGATAGCAATGATCAGCGCCAACACATGCTGAAGCACCCCCAGAAGCTTTCGCTTAATATTCGTTTTTTTGAAGCTTTGTTTCATGCCATTCCTCATTTCTTCACTCATTTCAAACAAGTTACAGACAACTGCATGCTTACAGAACCAGCTATCACCTGCAGACAGCGTATGTTTTAGGCAGGCCGCCTACTGCTTGTCTACCTTGTATCCTACACCCCAGACAACCTTCAAATATCTGGGATCTCTCGGATTGATCTCAATCTTTTCGCGGATATGGCGGATATGTACTGCCACCGTATTGTCCGCACCAATTGCATCCTCATTCCAGATATTTTCGTAAATCTGGTTAATGGAAAATACCTTTCCCTGATTCTTTACCAGTAAAAGCAGGATATTATATTCAATCGGTGTCAGCTTTACCGGCTCTCCGTCCACTTCCACTTCCTTTGTATCATCATTCATGCAAAGACCGCCCACCTGATAAATATGCGCGTTTTCCACCTGCTCAAGACTTCCCAGAGTGGTATAACGACGCAGATTTGACCTGACACGGGCTACCAGTTCCAAAGGGTTAAAAGGCTTGGTAACGTAATCATCTGCCCCGATATTCAATCCAAGGATCTTATCCGCATCCTCTGATTTTGCAGAAAGGATAATAATCGGCACACTGCTGTTCTCCCTGATCTTCATAGTCGCTCTGATACCATCCAGCTTAGGCATCATGATGTCAATTACCAGAAGATGGACTTCTTCCGTATTCAGGATTTCAATCGCCTGCTCCCCGTCATATGCCTTCAGCACATTGTAGCCTTCGTTCTTCAGATAAATATCTATTGCCTCAACAATTTCCTTATCATCGTCACATACTAAAATATTTGCCATAGCTACCATTCTCCCTATGTGTAATTTTATAATCATTTATATGAATCCCCGGGACAATTATCCTGTAAGACCAAAAACGCTGCCAGATTGCCCCTCATCCCCTTGCTTGCCCGATGGGAATACAGGTAATCCGGATTGCAGCAGGTACAGATGTCTGCAATATCTACGTTTTTTGTCCGTATGCCTGCACTTTTCAGAACAATCAGGTTTGCCAGCCATAAATCCAACTGGTATTTTCCGGGTTCTTTTCCGGGGATCAACAGCTCCTTTTCGCAATAAATACCAGATTCTTTGATCTCCTCACAAATTGTCTTTATCTTTTCATCCGCCCAAAAGCCCTGCCTGAACTCCTCTGCCACTTCCTCACTGATCTCATAGCAATCCCGGCAAATGGAAGGTCCAATTGCCGCTACAATGTCTTCAGGATTACATCCGTAAGTCTGCTGCATCTTTTCCACCATGCATGCTCCCATTCCGGCTGCAGTGCCTCTCCAGCCGGAATGCGCCAGACCGATAACCTGCTTTAGCGGATCCACAAAATACAACGGAACACAATCTGCGAAGAAACAGGCAAGAGCCAGTCCGGGTACATCGGTAACAAGCCCGTCAATATTATCATAATCCCGGTCCCTGACTACACCCTTTCCCGCATCCGCGGCGCTCACAACGCGGATATTGGTGGTATGTGTCTGGTGGGATGCCACGAAACGTTTTTCGCTGCAGCCCAGTGCTCGTCCCACACGTCTGTAATTCTCCAATACATTCTCCGACAGGTCCCCTCTGGTATAGCTTAAATTCAAAGATGCCAGATGGCCTTTGCTGACACCACCCATTCTGGTGGTAAACATATGCTTTATCTGCTTTATTTCCTCCAATTTCGGGAAATACAGGTATTCCAACGTATCATAGCCTTTTGTACCCATAGCATTTTCCCGTATATCAAGGGACCGTGTCTCCATGGTGTATTCCCTCTGTAACAGGACACATTTTCTGTTTTTAGCTCTGATCACAGGATACATAAGCCCTCCTAATAAATATGTTCAAATGCGTTCTGATACCAGCGAACGGTATCCTGTTCCATTGCGATCACATCATAACGTATCGGGGTACTTAAAGGAATCCGCCGAGTGCTCCGGTAATAATCTGCCACCCTACAGATCTGCTTCTGCTTTTGCAGACCAACCGCTTCCTCCGGAAGTCCTTTCACCCGGGAAGTGCGATACTTGACCTCGAAAAAGACCAGATATCCCTCCTGATAACCGATCAGGTCAATTTCGCCCTGCCTGATCCGAAAATTTCTGGCAATAATACGCACGCCCCTGCCCTCCAGATATGCAGCTGCAAGCTCCTCCGTTTTCGTTCCGATCTCTCTTTTGTTCATGCTGGCTCCTTTTCGCCTTCTCCAACGAACAAAGTCAAACCACCCAGCTACTTTTATTAAACACGAAATCAGGACGTAAGAAAATACTCTTTCCGAAATTATAAGAAATTTTTAATAAAACTTTTTCTATGAATAGGGGTCGGACCGTATTTCTTTAAAGCCTCAATATGCACCGCACTTCCGTAGCCTTTATTTCCCGCAAAATCATATTCCGGAAAAATTTTACTGTAATCAACCATCAGTCTGTCCCTAGTTACCTTGGCAAGAATACTTGCTGCACCGATAGAAATACTCTTGGCATCTCCCTTGATGATCGGCACCTGCTTAATGGCTACCCCAGGAATATTGACTGCATCATTTAAAAGAAGATCTGGCTGCACAGGGAGATTGGCGATTGCCTGGCGCATGGCCTCATAGGTCGCCTGCAAAATATTGATTTCATCAATTCTCTCCGGGGAGGCATAACCTATCCCACAAGCAACCGCTTTCTCCATGATGAT
>JAZNXM010000146.1:0-20025 GCA_045593865.1 Acetatifactor sp.
TAAAGGAAATTATCGGTTTATGTGACTTGGCTGTTCTATACGATAATACGGAGATCTTTAATCGTTTTGCAATCTATCAAGAGGGCAAGCTTTTTGATGTGCCTGATACTCGACCGGGTTGGTATAATGAATTGAATATATAATTTTTTACACTTTGTTTACACACACCTCAAGTCAGTGCCCGGAAAGCTCCTTTCTATGGGGGTTTTTGAAGCGGGGCTTTTGTTCAAGTTGAGGAATCTTCTCCATATTCATACGGTCAAGCGATACAAGGAGCGTATCGCCGTTAGACTGGAAACGTTAAAACTATGCACACACTTTACGAAATAGTTGATTTCGCATGAAAGTGGAAGGCTTTCAATTGGGTGGCACGCACCTAAATAAACCAGTGTAATATGCAAATGTGAGGGTCTTGCATAAGCAGGACCCTTTTACGTAGGGGCACAGATGATTATTACTTCAAAACTTTCAAATGAGGCTTTATTAAAAGCTATATATAAAGCCGCGGCAGAATATTCTAAATTGATAGAAAATTTGTACCTCATAATAGGCCAAAATAAGAATACGGATTTGCGACTGAAAACCGATGAAATCCAAGTGTTTGCTGTGCAAGTAAGATGAACCAAATGACGTTATAAGAGAAGAACAGCTATTTCCCAAATAAGTCACTGTGTTATTTCTTGTTATATCTTATTTAAACCGAAAATCATACTCCTGTTGCTGAAAATCATGGAAGGAATTCTTTTTACTACCGTTTTTTACTGACCGCTTGATTCAACAACAGAAGGTATTCCTTTCATCCCTTTCCAATAATCTCCTATTGTCTAATTGTTACAAAATTGTTACAATAATTTTGTACTTAGCTAAGACAAATAAAAAAATAAGGAGGACGAAACTATGTTTTTTATTTTTAATAGCTGTTCCGAGTTATTTAATACTCTTTGCAATTTATTTAACTTCGGTTGCTAACCTATTTGGAGGCTGTGCACTAATTACTTAGTGCGCAGTTTCTTCATTTTCTTTTACTTGAATTTTTTCCGGCAAGCAGTTACTATAATATTGTGTGAAGAATAATCTATAGAAATGTTTATCCAAAGGAGAATTTTATGTTATCCCAAAAATATCAGGATTTTCTAAAATTGGTTGTTTATCAGATTTACCCCAGAAGCTTTAAGGATTCCAATCATGATGGCATCGGAGATATTAATGGTATTATCGAGAAGCTTGATTACCTGAAGGAGCTTGGGATCAATGCGATCTGGATATGTCCGTGCTATAAAAGCCCTAACGATGACAATGGTTATGATATCTCCGATTATCGGGACATTATGGACGAATTCGGTACGTTTGAGGATATCAAATGTCTGTTTCAGGAAATGCATGCCCGTGATATGAAGATCATCATGGATCTGGTGCCCAACCACACTTCCACTGCTCACAAATGGTTCCAGGAATCCCGCAAATCCAAGGACAACCCGTACAGCGATTACTACTACTGGTTCGATGAACCGGTCAATGACTGGGGTTCCCTGTTTGGCGGTTCTGCGTGGGCATATGATGAAATGCGCGGTCAATATTATCTCCACTCCTATGCTGTTTCACAGGCTGACCTAAACTGGAACAATCCGGCAGTGGTTAAGGAGATGCAGGATATTGTAGACTTCTGGGTGGATCTTGGTGTTGACGGCTTTCGATGTGACGTTATTGACCAGATTGACAAGGACTGGGAAGGCAACCAGAATGCTTTTGGCCCCAGACTCCATGAATTTATTCATGCCCTGTTCGGCAGAGAAAAAACAAAACATCTCTTCACAGTAGGGGAATGCTGGTGCGATACTTTGGAAGAAGTGCTGCTTCACTCTCACGGTGACCGTGATGAGCTTTCTACCCTGTTCCAGTTTGAACATACCGACCTGGGAAGAAGCAATAAATTCACACCGGCTCCGGCTAAATTGCGCGAAGTCAGAGAGGTTCTCATTAAGTGGGAAAATCGTGCACAGGAAAATGACCTGCTGTACTCTCTTTTTACGGACAACCATGACCAGCCTCAGTTTATCTCCCGTATGGAGCACAAACCCACGCAGCGTTATGAGATCGCTACCTGTGTTGCAGCCATGTTCTATACATTAAAGGGTGTACCTTTCATTTATCAGGGTCAGGAATTTGGAATGATCTCTCCGTATTATGACACTATTGATGATTTTGACGATATTGAAAGCAAGAATTTCTATGCTGAATTCTGTGAGACTATGTCTCCACAGGAGGCTATTGCCAAGATTAATTTCGGAAGCCGTGACAATACCCGCCACCCTATGTGCTGGGACGACAGCGAATACGGCGGCTTCTCGGATACTGCTCCATGGATGAAACCTCACAGCATGGTGAAGGAGCTTAATCTGAAGACGGACCTGGCTTCCGAAAAATCTGTATTCCGGTTTTACCAGAAGCTTTTGAAGCTTCGCGCTTCTGAAGATGCGCTTACGCTGGGAGATGTAACGTTCCTGTCCAAAGAAGAGGACAATTTCCTTATCACGCTTCGTGAGTACAATGGTCAGAAGATAATTGTCATCTGCAACTTTGAGGAAACCGTAGATATTCAGACTGGTTTTGAAACCGGTAAATTATTACTCTCCAATCATCATGAGCGCGAAGGTATCAATGGCAAATACAGGCCATTTGAGATTGCAGTATATAACTTGGAATAAGGTAAGCAAAACTTTTTTGATTGCCCACGTCTCCATCTTATGTTATACTATGATCATAACTGATGTTTCAATATAGTGTGTCTGGCACACATGAATGATGAGGAATTATATGCACAAAAATGAATCCGCTGAAAACTATTTAGAAACGATATATATATTAAGCAAGACCCGACCGGTAGTCCGCTCTGTGGATATTGCTGAAGAGCTCGGATTCAAAAAATCCAGCGTCAGTGTTGCCATGAAGAATCTGCGGGAAAATCATCATATTACCGTTACGAAAGAAGGGTTCATTTATCTGACGGAAAGCGGTACTAAGATTGCCGAAATGATCTATGAACGCCACGAATTACTGACAAAATGGCTGGTCAGCCTAGGAGTGGATCCGGAAATTGCATCTGAAGATGCCTGCAAGATTGAACATGTGATCAGCCCGGAGAGTTTTGAAGCAATTAAGATACATGCAAAAAGGTCCTCAATTTGAGGACCTTTTATATTTCACAACAAAATGTTGCTGTGACATTCCATCTGCGTGAACTTTACCTACGCTTTTATTATCTTATTAATGCTACACAAAATTAACACTTCCCATTACTATCTCTGTACACGACCGGAAGCATCACCGCCTGCAAGGGTTTCTACTTCTTTTCTGGAAACCAGGTTAAAGTCGCCGGGGATGGTGTGCTTCAGCGCTGATGCCGCTACACCATATTCAAGAGCCGCCTTGAAATCTTTTCCATCCAATAAACCACAGATAACACCTGCTGCGAAAGAGTCACCGCCACCAACACGGTCAACAATTGGATGGATGGAGTATTCTTTGGAGTGATAGAATTCCTTGGTATCTCTGCAGTACATGCAAGCAGACCAGCCATTGTCAGATGCGGAACGGCTTACGCGCAGTGAGGATACACAATATTCAAAGTTGAATTTCTCTACCATCTGTTCAAAAATGGATTTGTAGCCTGCAAGCTCTAATTCACCACTGGTAACATCTGTTTCACCGGGCTTGAAGCCAAGAACCAGTTCTGCATCTTCTTCATTACCGATACATACATCAACATATTTCATCAGGTTGGTCATAACCTTCTGTGCTTTTGCAGAAGACCATAATTTCTTACGGAAGTTTAAGTCTACGGAAACCTTAACTCCATGCTTCTTAGCAGCGATCAGAGCCTTCTCGGTCAATTCTGCTGCTGCATCGGATACAGCCGGTGTAATACCGGTAAAGTGGAACCAGTCAGCACCTTCGAAGATATCATCGAAATCAAAATCCGCTTCTGTAGCAGTAGAGATAGCGGAATGTGCTCTGTCGTAAACAACCTTGGAGGGTCTCATGGAAGTACCCGTCTCTAAGAAATAGATACCAAGTCTTTCACCACATTTCGCAATATGATTGGTCTTTACATTGTATTTTCTTAAAGCCGCAACTGCACACTCGCCGATTTCATTATCCGGTACTGCAGTAACAAATTCTGCATCATGTCCATAGTTAGCTAAAGAAACAGCAACGTTAGCTTCACCGCCACCGTAGCAAACATCAAATTCGTCAGCCTGGATGAATTTTTCGTTGTTAGGAGTAGAAAGTCTGAGCATAATCTCGCCCATTGTAATAACTTTTGCCATTTTCATAAATTCCTTTCTTGCATTAAGCTTGTTTATGTTAAGCGAACCACACATGTGTATGAGTTTGCTTATTTGCCTATCTTACTTCTGTACCAGGTGTACTGCAAATCCGCCGATTTCTTCCTTTAAGTAGATAGCCTTTAATTCGCCCTTAGGACCTCTCTTAGCCGATTCTGCATTGAATTCCACACCAAGAACGGTTTCCATATAGTTGACCGCTCTTTCAATATAGTTGGTTCTGATAGCGATATGACCATTTTTGCCCAGGTAAGGCTCCTTCATCACTTCAAGAGCTGTTCCTGCAAAGATTGAGCTTGCGCCAACTTTTGCAGGCATGCCGAACAGGAATGCAAACCTGTTTGCAGCCTTTAATGCTTCTTCCTCATTTTCAGCGTTCACACCAACATGGGCAAGCTCGAAACCTAACATGGTCTGAACTGCTTCTCTGGTCAGCTGCTCAATCTTGTCCCACTCACCTGCATTGATCAGATCTGCAGGAACCATCCAAGAACCGCCGCATGCAATGATCTTGGGGAAATCAAGATACGTTGTCAAGTTTTTAGCATTGATACCGCCAGTAGGCATAAACTTCATATTTACATAAGGAGCTGCCATTGCTTTGATCTTAGCCAAGCCTCCGGACTGTTCTGCAGGGAAGAATTTCACTACATCAAGACCAAGTTCGATAGCCTGCTCGATATCAGAAGGGCTTGAAGTACCGGGAGTAATCGGCACACCTTTGTCCAGACAGTATTTAACGGTCTTGGGATTTAAGCCCGGGCTTACAATAAATTTAGAGCCTGCTTCGATAGCTGCATCAACCTGAGCTGCATTTAAAACAGTACCTGCACCTACACACATGCCAGGGAAGTTCTCTGTCATAGCCTTGATAGCACCTGCTGCTGCATCCGTACGGAAAGTAACCTCTGCACAAGGAAGTCCTCCTGCACAAAGTGCTCTTGCCAAAGGCACCGCATCCTCTACTCTGTCGATCTTAACAACAGGTACGATACCAATTTTATTAAGTTGTTCTAAAACTGCGTTCATTTTTCCTCCATCCCGGCCTCTCTTCATGTAAGCCGCTTATACATTATGAATGCTGAATTTATCAATTAGCAGAAGAATCGCAACCGATTTTCCCCACAAAACTTAGAAAATCTTAGCGGAAGTCTTTGGGCTTAGATTTTCTTAACATTATGTTATGCAAGAATTTCCTTTACAGCCTCTGCAATCTTGTCACACTTGCAGTTGGCAAAGAAAAGCTCTTCAAACTTAGCACCTGATAAAGCACCTTTTACAAGCTCTCTGTCAAGGTTCTTTAAAATAGTAACCATATCCACATGGGTTACTTCTTTTACCTGATCCAGAATCTTCTTGTTTCTTTGCTCGGGAACGACTCTTTCCTTAGGATATCCACCGCCGCCCGGTGCACAGAATAATTTTTCAAAAGTATATTCCAGATTCAATTCTCCGCCCCATCCAAAGTTCTCAGCAAAAGGAAGAGCTACACAGTTACCATCATTTACCTGTGAGAAAAGGTAAGCGTCCAATGGGGAACAAATATGTCCGCAAAGCACCTTGGGGAAGGAGTTTGCTGCAAGCATTGCACCTTCACCGGTGCCACATCCGGTAATAACGTAATCCGCTGCCCCTGAATTGAGCAGTACTGCTGCAAGAATACCATTCTGCACATAAGTCAAAGAATTCGGATCTTCTGCGCCGTACATACCATAATTATCTACTACATGTCCCATGGGCTCAACCACTTTTTTTAATGTTGAGCAGATTAATTCATTTTTAGCAGCCTGACTGTTTTCGTTAATTAAAGCAATTCTCATGATTATTTTAACCTCTATTTCTTTATTCCACAATAGTCAGCCGCAAAATTTTTATTTTGCAGCTGACTATTTTTTCTATTTTTATATAGGAACAATATTCTTTCGAACATTATTCCTGCGCCGGTAAAGCAACTTTTGCAATCGTTCGCCTTAGGGGCATCCTTCTGCTGCATTTTATCCGGAATGTGCATCCGGAAGAACCTCACTCCGTTAGCTTGGCTGTTTGCCGATGTAAGCAAGGATACCGCCGTCTACGTACAGGATATGTCCGTTCACTGCGTTGGATGCTTCAGAAGCAAGGAATACCGCAGGACCGGCAAGTTCTTCCGGCTTTAACCATCTGTTTGCAGGAGTCTTCGCACAGATGAACTGGTCGAACGGATGTCTGCTTCCGTCAGGCTGGACCTCACGAAGAGGAGCTGTTTGAGGAGTCTCGATATAACCAGGTCCAAGGCCGTTACACTGAATGTTGTACTGACCATACTCTGAACAGATATTTCTGGTAAGCATTTTTAAGCCGCCCTTTGCAGCTGCGTATGCAGATACGGTTTCTCGACCAAGCTCAGACATCATAGAGCAGATGTTGATGATCTTACCATGACCCTTTTTGATCATAGCCGGAATAACTGCCTTAGATACGATGAACGGACCATTTAAGTCGATGTCAATAACCTGTCTGAACTGAGCAGCGGTCATTTCATGCATAGGAATACGCTTGATGATACCGGCATTGTTAACAAGGATATCAATCACGCCAACTTCCTTTTCAATTTGAGTTATTATAGTATTAATCGTTTTCTCATTGGTAACATCACATACATAACCGTGAGCCTGGATGCCTTTTTCTGCATATGATGCGAGACCTCTGTCTACTAATTCCTGATTAATGTCATTAAAGCAGATTGTAGCGCCTGCCTCTGCGTATGCGGTTGCGATAGCGAATCCGATACCATAGGATGCACCGGTTACTAAAGCAACTTTTCCTTCAAGTGAAAAACATGTACTCATAAAACATTCTCCTTTTATATTATATATCGTTTGTCATTATTTCAAATCCTGATTTGCTATGCCGTCCATATCATCAAAATCCTGATTTTCTCCCACCATACCCCAGATAAAGGTGTATGCTCTGGAACCACATCCTGAATGGATGGACCAGCTTGGAGAAATAACAGCTTCTTCATTTCTCATAACAATGTGGCGGGTTTCCTGAGGTTCCCCCATGAAGTGCATAACGAATGCATCCTCCGGCATTTCAAAATACAGATACACTTCCATACGTCTGTCATGTGTATGACACGGCATGGTGTTCCATACACTGCCCGGCTCCAGTCTGGTCATGCCCATTTCCAGCTGGCAGCTTTCTACCTGCCCCGGCAATATGTACTTGCAGATGACTCTGTGGTTTGCATCTTCCAAAGAACCAAGCTCAACCTTATTCTCATCCTTTACGATCACAACACCCTCTTGCGGGGTTCCTTCCGGTTTGATCAGAACGGTAGGACAGGTTCTGTGTGCAGGTGCGGAGTTTAAATAAAACTTAGCCGGTGCCTCCGGATCCTCACTTGCAAATACGATATCTTTGGAGCCCATACCGATATACATTGCTTCTTTGTAACCTACATTGTATACCCGTCCATCAATGGTAATGGTTCCTGCTCCTCCAATGTTGATAACACCTAATTCTCTTCTCTGGCAGAAATATTCTGCACGAAGCTCGTCTCCCGCTGTTAAAGTAATGGGGGTAACAGGTACTGCGGCTCCGGTTATGATTCTGTCTATGTGGCTGTATACTAATTTAATCTGTCCGGGTACAAAAAGCTCCTGAATCAAAAACTCTTCTCTCAGACGCTCTGTAGTATAATGCTTCACATCTCTTGGGGATACTGCTGTTCTAAGTTCCACCTAACGCCTCTCTTTCTCCTGCATCTGAGTAGCTTCCCTCTGCAGGCTTATCATTTTAATGAAAGCACTTACATTATAACATGAATCCTCCAAAAATCCAATAAAAATGTTATTAAACCTTCCACCTCTTACGATTGAGGAGACATCCCAGAAAACATGCAATACTGATCACACTTAAGATAATACCCGCATATTTGCCATAAGGCACATATTCCATAGTAATCTCATACTCCCCTGCTTCCAGAGAAATTGTCATCAGGCAATCTCCAAAAAGACCTGTCTCCACTTCTTCGCCGTTCACACATACAGTCCAGCCATGCTCATAAGGAACAGACAATAACACCTTGCCTGATTCCTGCATATTGATGGTGCCTCTGATATGAGTGCTGTCATATTCCACGTTCTCCATGTGGGTTTCTCCCAAAATAGCAATGGCTTCCCGCAGTACGTCCAGATTCATACGGTATGCACTAAGCTTGATCTTGGGCGAAGAATCATCCGCATCTCCGTTGGTAAAGCGGACGGTTTCACCCGCTTTAAAATATCCGGCATAAATAATTTCATTCGTTTTCAAGTCGCTAAACTTCTTCGTGCCGTAGTCAGCCACAGCATTGACTTTCTTCGTGCCGGAAGAATTCACTACCATATAATAATAACCGGTTTCTCCCACCGTCAATTTTACATCATCCGCATCCTGTTCGCAGGTCTTCTTTACAAACAGGGAACCATCAACCCCCAACGATGCCACCAGCTTGTTCTGCACATCCATCGGATTCTTAGAATCTGTAGGCAATTCAAAATCTTCGGGTACAACATATCCGAAAGGAAGCTGGTATCCGCTCTCATATAAACTAATCTTCCCCTCTGACCCCACTTCAACGTACAGTCTGTCCGTACCCATATTGGCATCATACATGGCATCATTCGCAGACTTGCCGAAAAGATACCGCACGTTTAACATGGCAGAGGTTAACGGTGTAGCCCCATCATAGCAATAATACACCTTACTGTAACGCATACCCAGAGCCTTATACAAATCGGAAACGGAAGAATTCAGGGTGGAGGAAAAAATTGACGCAGTGGGATACCCTGCCAATGTACCGTCATTCTTGGTGGTACGTTCAAACTTTTCTACCCGGAAGAATCCATCCGTATCTTCCTTTATCTGCTCATACAACACCTGATAATCCTCTATCTCGCCCAGATATCCTTTGCGGCTGACCGTTCCCAGACTTGTATTGACGGTATTGATTCCATTTTCCAAGACGACCAGTACAACCAGTAAAAACAGGATTCCCTTGTGCCACTTCCTCTCTTCATGGATATGACAGCAATATGCAGCCATAGCATAAAGTGTCAAAAACAGCAGCGTCATCAACATGATCTGAGGTGTAAACGCATCTTCCGGTGCAAACTTCTCACAAAACAGCAGGAATGCCACACCAATCAGATAGCTGTGCAGAATTTTTTCCTTTCCCACATCCTTCCTATGCAGAAGGGCATCCGTACACATGATAAGCACCAGGAAGATATAAATATACGACTGTCTGCCCGGCAGAGAATCGGGATAATTGAGCCCATGCCAAATAAAGTCCAGAATATTTACCGAAAAACTAAGCAGCAGGATTCCGGAAAGTCCCAAGTAAGCCAATCTTCTCTTTACAGGGATCCCATGATTGGTGGCATAGAATGGAATCAGGAACAGCGCGGCAGAACCGCAGAAAATATTGGGCCAGTGATTCAGTCCTCTGTGGGCAGGCACCAGCATGCAGTGTCTTGCCAACACATCCAGCAAGTCAAAGTAAGACTCCCATTTGTCCGGGAACTTAACATCACCAAAGTCTGTTTCCAATATTGCACAGACTTCCGGCACCAGCAGAATTGCCGCCATGCCTCCGGCCAGCAGGGAAAACAGGGCAAAATCCCGAATGGCCCGCCAGCTTCGCTTCTCTATCAGCCACTGCACGACAAAATACAGTACCAGGAAAATACATATCATGATGGACATGTAAAAGTTCGTATAAATAGACAGCGCCAGTGTCACACAATACAACACCCACTTGCCTTCCTTTACCAATGCTTCTAATCCCAGCAGGATCAGGGGCAGCAAAACCACACAATCCAGCCACATAATATTCCAGTTATAGGCCGCCATAAAGCCCGACATGGCATAAAAACAGGAAATCAATACCGTGACCGGAGATTTCGTCTGAAAATGCTTCTGCAGATAAATACAGGAGGTTAATCCGCATAAGCCCAATTTAAATATTACCAGATAACTCATGAATTCCATCAGGTGCTCCCTGGGGAACAAGAAAGCAATCCAGTGGAGAGGACTTGCCAAATAATATATATACAATGCCAGAAAATTGGAACCGATACCTGCATTCCAGGAATAAGCCAGACCTTCACCCGCTGAAATTTTCTCCATAAATTCACTGAAAAAAGGCATATACTGGTGATACATATCCATATAGAGGAAGCTTCTTTCACCAAATGGATATATCCCTTTGTGCACAAATAACACCAGCATCAGCAGGGTGGGAATTCCAAATGCTGCCAGCAGATCCCTATCCAGTTTTTTACAGATCTTTGCACAATACTTCATAATATAAAGCCTTTCTGAGAGTATTTTTGATTTATATATCGTATTCTTTATGTACGTTACCTTTTACAATTAATAATATTATACACTGCTTTTCCACATATCACAAGTAAAGCTTTCTTAATATTTACCAATTTGTCTCCATACTTGTAATCCGAAGTCTTTGTCTTCCTGTTTATGATGAGTCCAAAATATAACCAATATTTGCAAATACCTCATTTATAAATTCACTGTTCTCTGATATAATGTATAATCAGAAGAAATCAATGAGGAAGGTAGTAGCTATGACGATTGCCAATTCGAAAATCAAGCATATAAGTACAATAAAAATGCAAAAGCCGCAAACAGGCTTAATGATTCTATTTACGGGTGCGCTGCTTCTGCGCATGGTATTTGCCTGCACTTACCGAGGCTTTGAGTCAGATACTGCCTGTTTCTACAGCTGGGCAAACAAGCTCTGGGAAAATGGTTTTGCCAGCTTTTATTCCCCGGACT
Source organism: Acetatifactor sp. (assembly GCA_045593865.1). Taxonomy (GTDB): domain Bacteria; phylum Bacillota; class Clostridia; order Lachnospirales; family Lachnospiraceae; genus Acetatifactor. The sequence continues at coordinate 11,172 of JAZNXM010000146.1, forward strand.
ATTTCTGTGATTACCCACCGGGATATCTCTATGTACTCTGGCTGTTAGGCGGTCTGATGAATCTCTTTGGCATGGACACTTTAAGCGGCGGCGCTCTGCTCATCTTAAAAGTGCCCGCTATTCTCTGTGATATGGCAGCCGGATACCTGATTTATGCCTTTGCACGGAAACATTTTCAGGAGAGAACTGCATGGATTCTTTCCGCGTGTTATCTGTTTCATCCGGCAGTAATCACCAATTCCTCTCTTTGGGGACAGGTGGATGCTATTTTTACTTTAGTGATTGCGCTTGTCTGCATCCTCCTATCCCAGAGAAAATCCGTACCAGCCTACTTTTTGTATGCGCTGGGCATCCTGATCAAACCTCAGGTATTGATATTTGCCCCATTGATTCTCTGCGCCCTGGCAGAATACATAACTACCCATAAATCCCCCAAACAGATACTGGCCAATCTGGGCAGCGGTCTTGGGGCAATTTTGACGATTGTAATGTTCAGCCTGCCTTTCGGATTTCAAAATGTCATCTCACAATATACCGATACCCTGTCCTCCTATCCATATGCGGCAGTCAATGCCTGCAATCTTTGGGGACTGTTTGGCCAAAACTGGATTTCCCAGGATACAAAATTAGGCTTTTTGACCTATGCACAGATCGGAACCTTGTGCATTATTGCCATAACACTCTGTTCCTTCCTGATTTTTTATGCACTGCGCCAACGCGCTGACAGATATTATTTGACCGGTGCCTTTCTGGTCATCTGCATGTTCCTGTTCTCGGTCAGAATGCATGAACGATACCTGTTCCCGGCTATGCTGTTACTTTTATTTGCATTTATCCATAACCGCGAAAAAGTATTTTACTATCACTACTGGCTGCTGTCACTCTGTCATTTTGGAAATGTATTTTATGTGCTGTATTATTATGATCCCCGTAATTACGACAGACGCAGCTTTCCGCTGCTGTCCATCTCCTTCCTGACAGTACTGGGCGGTGCACTGTTCTACTGCTCATTGGTGCGCTATGCCAGAGGAATTACCGGCACCTCCAAGACCACAGAAAACTCTCAAAACCGGTTATCCGGCACCCCTGAGCCCTCCCGTCCTAAAATGCCTTTGACTAAGGTGGACATGCTCATTATGGCAGGCATTTGTCTGTTCTACGGCATCCTCGCCTTTGTGAATCTGGGAATTACCAAAACCCCGGTTACAGAATGCGCCTTCCCATACTATACCTATCTGGAGCTGGAGGCAGAGGAAGGTCAACGCATATGCTCCCTCTACTGGTATCTGTTAAACGAACAGGATATCACATGCAAGCTGGAAATCCAAAAGTCCTCAGATGCGCAGTGGGAATATCTACAGGATATTACGCTGAAAAAAGTCTTTACCTGGGATGGTGTGAACTTGCCCGAGGCCGTGTCAGCAGTCCGTATTACCAACCTGACGGAGGACACCAACATCGGTGAGCTGGTATTTACCGACAGCAATAATAATCCGTTGAGCATAAAGCAGGCTTCCAAATACTATCCACTTTTTGATGAATTGGATACCTTCCCTGAAACAGTGAATGCACAGACCGGTTGCTACTTCGATGAAATTTATTACACCAGAACCGTCTACGAATTCATGCATGGGCTGCCCACTTATGAAAACACTCATCCGCCTTTTGGTAAGATTCTGATCACACTGGGTGCAGCCCTGCTGGGAACCTCCCCCTTCGGCTTCCGCTTTATGGGAACACTGTTTGGCATCCTGATGCTGCCATTTCTGTATCTGCTCGGCAGAAACATAACAAAAAGCCGCTTTCTGGGTGGATTCGTGGCATTTTTATTTGCCTTCGACTTTATGCATTTTGCCCAAACCAGACTGGCCACCATAGATGTGTTCATTACCTTCTTCATCATTGTGATGTACTACTTTATGGAGCAATACACAAGCATAAGTTTTTACGACACGCCATTGAAAAAAACCTTACTGCCTCTGGGTGCATGCGGCATTGCTTTCGGATTCGGTGTGGCTACTAAATGGACAGGTGCCTATGCAGGTGTGGGACTGGCAATAATCTTCTTCCTGCAAATAAGAAAACGTTATAAGGAATACCGTTATGCATTGTGCAATCCCACCGGTTCATGGGGCAAGATAAAACATACCTATATTATCGCACATTATAAGGAATACACTGCAAAAACCATTGGCTTTTGCCTGATTTTCTTTGTAACGATACCATTTTTCATTTATCTGCTGTCTTACATACCTTTTGTGGATGCATCCCATTCGGGATTGCTTGAAAGAATGGCTGCCAATCAGGTAACCATGTTCAATTATCATGGTTACTTGACCGCAACGCACCCATATTCTTCCACCTGGAAGGAGTGGCCTGCCATGGTTCGCCCGATTTTCTACTATTCAAAAGAACTGGAAGGCAATTTACGCCTGGGCATCAGTTCCTTTGGCAATCCGCTGGTATGGTGGGCAGGCATACCAGCATTCCTGGTTACCGGTTGCCTGGCTCTGTTTCGCAGAAAAAAGACCGCCCTGTTCCTGGTGATCAGTTATCTGGCACAGTATCTGCCCTGGATGCTGGTAGACCGATGCACCTTTATCTACCACTACTTCCCCTGCGTTCCTTTCGTGGTACTGATGCTGGGCTACTGCTTCCTACAGCTAAAAAAATGTATGTCCGATCGTCGTTTTTGTATTTGCTGTATCGGTTATGCCACAGCCGCCTTTGCGCTGTTTCTCATGTTCTACCCGGTCCTTGCGGGAACACCGGTCTCTACCGAGTATGTGGACAATTTTTTAAGATGGATGGACCGCTGGGTGCTGGTGCTGAATTAATACTGGATCCATGGCTGAATCAATGCTGATTTCATGCAGATGATTGACGAATCAGAGGCACCCAAAATACGGGCAAATCCCCTCGAAACCTTGGGAATTTGCCCGTATATTTATAACAAGTTCAATTGCTTCATAGCTTTCAGGATACCATGTTCATTAACAGGACTTGTGACATAGTCGGCTATGTCTTTGAGCGAATCCACCGCGTTCCCCATGGCTACACCGACTCCAGCAAATTCCAGCATCTCAAAATCGTTGGGACCATCGCCAAAAGCAATGGTATCCGCCCTCTCAATTTGCAGATAATCCAGCAGTTTCTGCATACCATAGGATTTTGTGACACCACTTAACGAAATTTCTCCATTATTTGGATCCGGCATATGAAAACTGGCCGTCCGCACCTCAAATTCCGGAGCCAATCTTCTTTCCGCTTCACGAATACCGATATCGGCACCATAGTAAAAAGCCTTCTCCACATCCACTACTGCCCTGATATTATCCACGAAAATAAATGTCTTACTGATATCGTCAAGCTTTTCATTCTCCGCAGACGCTTCATCCTCCTTCTTCTCATAAATAGTTTCATATGCCTCCCTCATCTGCGAAGGACACACAATATTTTCACGGTTTTGCAGACCATATATCGCTTGCGTCCGTTCAAAGAAATCTATCAGCTTACGCTGTTGTTGTTCCGTCAGGGTTTCCAGATTGATAAGCTGCCCTCTGTACTCCACATAGGCTCCTGCCGAACAGACTACGCCATCAAATCCAAATTTCTCTACCAACTGTTCTACCCCACACTTGCTTCTGCCGGAACAGACAATCAGCTTATGACCTTTTTCTTTTACCCGTTCCAATGCCTCACGGGCAGAATCCGGCATCCTTCCATCATAATCCAATAATGTTCCGTCTATATCGAAGAATAAAACTTTTTGCCTGTTTTTCATCTCTTTTTGTCTCCATCCAATGTGTATCTTTAAAACAAACAAAATCATTCCGGCTGCATCACTCAAATCCAGAGCCGGTTGCCTCCCTATTTCCTCTTGCGCAAAAGGATGAAGCACACCGCACTGACAGCCATCAATATGGGATAAAATAAGTACGGCATGATTGCAAACGGTGTCAGACCGGTCAGGCTGGCCGCGGAAAGCAGCTGTGCACCGTAAGGAATCAGCCCCTGTCCTACCGAACTGAAAATATCCAGCAGTGATGCAGATCTCTTGGAGGAAACACCGAATTCATCACTGATTTCCTTTGCAATTGGTCCTGCCATAACAATTGCTACCGTATTATTTGCCGTGCAGGCATCCACCAGCAGGGAAAGTCCCGCAATCCCCAGTTCTGCACCTTTGGTACTATTAATCTTACTCTTAATCAAGTCCAGTACAAACTGGATACCGCCATACTCCTTTACCAACGACACGATACATGCCACCACGATGGAAATCACTGTAATATCGTACATACCTGTCACTCCACCGATAGCTTCACCATTCATCACACCGCCTCCCACTGCAAGGAAAATCTGTGCCGGTGCAATGCTTCCGGTAATCACACCTACAATCAAAGACACGACTGTACCGCCAATCAGCACCACAAACACATTAATGCCAATCAGTGCCCCTACAAGCACCAACAAATAAGGAACTACCTTCAGCAGATCATACGGCAGTTGCTCTGTTACCGCGTAATGAACATTCCCTGTAGCAATCAGGAAAATAATGATGCTCACAACTGCTGCGGGCAATACGATCAGAAAGTTCTCTTTAAACTTATCCCGCATTTCGCAGCCCTGAGTCTTTACCGCTGCAATCGTTGTATCGGAAATCATGGAAAGGTTGTCCCCGAACATGGCACCACACACCACTGCGCCGACGCAGATTGCCGGATCAAATCCGGTCTTTTCACTGATACCTACAGCAATTGGTGCCAATGCCGCAATGGTTCCCATGGAGGTACCCATGGAAATAGAGATAAAGCACCCGATTACAAAGAGCCCTGCCACTGCAATATTGGAAGGCAGAATAGACAGGCCCAAGTTTACCGTACTTTCCACGCCTCCTGCTGCCGTGACCGCTCCGGAGAAACCGCCTGCGCACAGGAAAATGAGGCTCATAGTGACAATATTCTCATCTCCCACACCTTTGGCAATAATCTTTATCTTTTCTTCAAATGAAAGCTTCCTGTTTTGTAAAAATGCCACACAAAGAGCAATCAGAAAAGCCACAATGGCAGGCATTGCATAAAAGTCTCCGGTAATAATTCCCGCCCCTAAAAAGATTACTAAAAATACACCTATGGGAAGTAATGCAATTGCTCTTCCCTTGTTTTGTTCCTGATTCATGATCTGTTGCTTCCTCTCTTCGTTGTTAACGAGTACTGCAGATAACTCCGATATATCTTCTGTCTGCCGTTGCGACTGTTCCGGCATTTATGATTTCTACAATTCCACCTTCGGCAGCTTCTCAAAGGCTACCGACAGCTCCTCATCCGTAGGAATATAGTCCTGCATCATGCCGTCATTAAACTTCTGGTAAGCAGCCATATCAAAATACCCGGTACCGGTTAGTCCGAATACAATTGTTTTCTGTTCTCCGGTCTCTTTGCACTTGAGTGCTTCGTCAATCGCAACCTTGATGGCATGACTGCTTTCCGGAGCAGGAAGGATACCTTCTACCTTTGCGAAAGTCTGCGCAGCCTTGAATACTTCTGTCTGTTCCACGCTTCTTGCTTCCAGAAGTCCCTGATCATACAGTTCGGAAACCACAGAACTCATACCATGATAACGTAAACCACCGGAGTGACTTGCAGAAGGAATAAATCCGCTGCCCAGCGTGTACATCTTAGTCAATGGACAAACCTTACCGGTATCACAGTAATCATACACATATTTACCACGTGTCAGACTCGGGCAGGATGCGGGTTCTACCGCAATCAACTGATAATCTGCTTCCCCTCGCAACATCTCGCCCGCAAAAGGAGAAATCAGACCGCCCAGATTGGAACCGCCCCCTGCACAGCCAATGATCATATCTGCTTTGATACCATATTTATCCAGTGCAGCCTTGGTCTCGAGCCCGATGATGGACTGATGTAAAAGCACCTGTGTAAGCACAGATCCTAACACATAACGATACCCTTCCTGACTGGTAGCAGCCTCCACTGCTTCGGAGATCGCACATCCTAAGCTGCCGCTGGTTCCCGGGAATTCCTCATTGATCTTTCTGCCTACATCGGTGGTCATAGACGGGGAAGGAGTAACCTTAGCACCATAAGTACGCATTACTTCTCTTCTATGAGGCTTCTGCTCATAAGAGCATTTTACCATATAAACCTGGCAATCCATATCGAAATAAGAGCATGCCATGGACAGAGCGGTTCCCCACTGACCTGCACCGGTCTCTGTGGTAACCCCCTTTAAGCCCTGCTTCTTTGCATAATAAGCCTGCGCAATTGCAGAATTCAGTTTATGACTTCCTGAGGTATTGTTGCCCTCAAATTTGTAATAAATATGAGCCGGTGTACCCAGCTTTTCTTCCAGACAGTACGCTCTTACCAACGGCGAAGGACGATACATCTTGTAGAAATCCCTGATTTCCTCGGGAATATGAATGTATGCTGTGGTATCATCCAGTTCCTGCTTTGCCAATTCCCTGCAGAATACCTCTGCAAGTTCATCCTCTGTCATGGGCTGTAAAGTCGCCGGATTTAAAAGCGGTGCCGGCTTCTTCTTCATATCTGCACGTACATTGTACCACTGTTTTGGCATTTCCTGTTCTTCCAGATAAATTTTGTAAGGGATTTTTTCTTTCATAATGTTTTCCTCTCTTTCATACTGTATTTGCATAACAAATGGTTGGGTGTGTAATGACTTTCATTACACCTTGGAACGCAACATCAGCTGCACACATGCAGCCGTGTGGCTCGGCTGATAACCGAAAACAAAAAAACTGTCCTACCAATAACTGATAGGACAGGAGTATAATCTACCTCTGCGGTGCCACCTAACTTCATTCCATAAGAATGCTCTCTGCCGTGTACTAACATACACGCTCTGCTATAACGTGCAGGCACGTCTCCCCTACTCCCGACAAGGGTTTCAGCTTGCCCTCATGGGTCCATTCACTATTCTTCCCATTATCGCAATCCCACCATCTGCGACTCTCTGTAAATCTTCCGAAAAGTTACTCTTCCCAATCAAAGGTTTTTATGATTATAAATAATTTAATCCCTTATCAGGAATTTGTCAAGAGGGTTTTATATTTTTTTGACCTCTTTCTTTGCCGGATTGTCCAACAGCTTTCCATCCTCATCAAATCTGGATCCGTGACAAGGGCAGTCCCAGCTTCTCTCCTCAGGATTCCATACGAGCCGGCAGCCCATATGGGGACACCGTGGTCTGCAAACCAGCCCCATGGTAAGCCCCTTGACACTCTCCCCCACATCCTTAAGAAAATTGCCATATCCTGCACGCAGATTTATCCTCTGGGGCGAAAACAGCTCCGCATAAGGATTCTCTATGCCGCACAATTCATCCCGCAGCAGCATGGCCGCAACCATGGAAGTAGTCATCCCCCACTTCTGAAACCCTGTGGCCACGTAAAGATGTGGTGTAAAAATCGAATACTTTCCGATAAATGGAATTTCATCATGGGGCATACAATCCTGAGCCGCCCAGCGAGCAACCTCCTTACCGTTCGGATAATATTTTCTGGCTGCCTGCATAAGATAATCATATGCTCCACCGCAGGTGTTTTCCCCTGTCCGCCGTGAACTTCCACCCAACAGCAGATAATCCCCTGCCTGTCGAAAAGACAGCCCGCCTTCATCAATCCCCAGATACATACCTTCGATTGTCCCACACCCGGCAAGTGCCAGTACATAGCTTCTCTCCTGGTGCTGTCTCAAAAAATAAAATCCCGGCACATTGCGGATAGGATAATGGGTTGCAACCACTATTTTATCTGCTTTCAGCACTACATTCTCCGTCCACAGCCCTGACTCTGTCAACCCTTCTGCCGTTTGCGACACCCAAGTCCTTGCCATAACTTGGTTCCCCTTGATGGCAGTCACCTGCGTATGCTCCCATATTTCCAAATCCGCAGCAATATACCGGACAAATTCCAGGGGCGAGAACTGTGCCTGATTTCGAAACCCCACAGCACCTGCTACCGAAAAAGGCAATTCCGTTTCCTTCGTAAAAAATGCATCAATTCCAAGCATGGCCGCGGCCTTCTCTTCATCCTGAAGCATCGTCTCATTTTGCACGGAATACAAATAAGCAGAAGTCTTCTCGAACTGACACTCTATCCCACTCCTCTGGATTAACCGCTCATACTCCCGGATTGCGGTCTCGTTTGCCTGCGCATACAATCTTGCTTTTTTGATGCCTACTTTTTTAATGAGCTTACTGTATTTCAGATCATGCTGACTGGAAATCTTGGCTGTTGTCCGCTCTGTCTGCCCTGATGCGATTTCGTTGGCTTCAAGGACCAGAACATCCTTCCCCTGTTCCTTCAAATACCAGGCAATTAAAAGCCCCGCCATACCGGCTCCGATTACGATAATATCACGGTTTGACTTTTTTATTGCCCCGTAGTTGCCTTCTGTATGTTCGACTATTGAATTCTCTGCTGCTGAATATTCCCTTCCTGCCTGTCCACTTCCTGCCTTCGGTATAATATGCTTTGTTTGCTTTCTCCACAATGATTCCAAAAATACACCCCCCGATTCTTTTTTGTCACTAGTATGTGCTGTTTGACAAAAAGAATTCGACTTCACCGGATCAAATAAGAGAATTAATAATACACGGCTTCTAATGCTCTATTTTAATAATAAATCTGGATTATTTAACAAACTGCCAATCATAAAGATTTATACACAACCGTGCTTAATTTATCCGTCCAAAATCCTTATGCAGCTAATCTGCAACAATATGCTTTGATACGTTTTTCTAAATTCTTCTCATTTACTTTTTCTACGTCATAGCACAATATATATCCGGTCTTAACCAGCAA
>JAZNXM010000147.1:0-7066 GCA_045593865.1 Acetatifactor sp.
CCGGCATAGCCGATAAATAATGCATGATTGGGGCGCTTCTTGTTTTCTTCCGCAGTACCGGTCTTGCCGGCTACGTAAACACCAAAATCTTTAAAATATACCTTTTTCATCACAACATCACGCATTCCTGCATGAATCGCATCCCAGTATTCCATGGGGATATCCACTTTGCTACAAAGCTCAGCGTCATATGCTTTCAACAGATTGCCTTTATTGTCTTTTACAGAATCCATCAGGGTCAGGTTATAGCAATTGCCATTGCTTGCGATAGTGGCTGCGTATCTCGTCAGACCAACTGCAGTATAAGAGTTGGTACCCTGACCGATTGCAGAAGGAATCGGTAATTCATCGGAAGCATAAGGCTGTTCCTCGCCGATTTCAATACCGGTCTTCACAGTCAGACCATACATTTGTGCATATTTGGCAAGTACGCTCAGTCCGTCTTCCGCCACATAACTGCCGCTCTGCATTGCAAATTTGTACCCTACATCATAGAAGAAATAGTTGCAGGAATTGGCAATCGCACCAGTCACGTCAAGGGAACCATGTCCCCAACGTTTCCAGCAATAGGGAGCCGGATTAACATAATCGAACTGACCGACGCAATTGGTATGGTCATGAAGCGTAATCAAACCTTCACACAAAGCTGCTGTCGCAGATACCACTTTGAAGGTGGAACCGGGTGCTGCAGAATATCTGGTAGCATAATTTATCAGCGGCTTTGCCTTGTCAGACAATAGCTTTGCGTAATACTCCGGATCCACAGAGTTTGCCATCTTATTGTTATCATACCCGGGGTAAGTAACCAAAGCTTTTACATTTCCCTGTAAATCGGTAATTACGACAGAACCGTTGCATGGATCCAGTGCCAGCTGAGCCGGCGTAATATCCAGATTTTCGATACGGTTCATCATAAACCGGTAGGCAGTGATCTTGCCCTCATACAGCTTATCCTCATCCACCGCAGGTACTGCAATGGCATCCTGTTCGCAGAGAATCTTACAAATCTCCGTACCGCTGATCACATCATTCAGGATCATAAAGCGATACATCATCTTCTGGAATTCTACATTCGTATCCATATGCACAATGATGAAATCATAAAGCGTATTAAAAATCTCATCAGAAGCGGAATACCGATCTCCCAGTTCCAGTCTGGTAACATCAATCCAGTTCATGGCGATACAATAATTCAGGTATTCTGTTAAACTGATGACTTCTTCGGTTGCCCAGGCAATCTGGGTGGCATCCTCGCTGTCTATCAGACTTTTATTTAAAACTCCGCAGCTCTTTAAATAATCCACGATAATAGTCTGATAATTCTTGTATTCCAATGTCAGTTTATCGTAAATCGTCTGGGTTTCATACAATTCCTGATGCAGCTTCTCATAAACCCGCTCCTTATAAGTCAGGAACTTTTCATAAACTGCTTTCTGTGCCTCCCCGGCATCCTGCTTAGAAAACTTTGTAATATCAATCACACCATTATTAATGATAGCATAATACACACTGTAAATGGGTATCTTTATATCGGAGTTATCCTGATTTTCACCTAGGTTAAACTCCTTTGTATTCACAATCTTGCTTGCCACGATACCGGCGATACGTTGCTCTAAAATATGATACACTGTTTTCTGAAGTTCACTGTCTATGGTAAGATACACATCATTACCCGATGCCGCCTCTTTCCTCTCGATAATACTGGTCACACGGCCGGTATTGTCCACGCTGACCTTTTCATAACCTTTTTGCCCCTGAAGCGTGGTCTCCATGTATTCCTCAATACCGGATTTCCCAACCACATCATTGATATCATATCTTTCACCGGTTCCGCCCTCTTCCAGGTCTTTTGCATTCAGGGTTTCCAGTGCCTCTGAAGAAATTTTGCCGGTATAGCCCAGAATATGCGCAAAATACTCACTGTCATTATATCTTCTGACCGTATCCTCCACGATAGTGACGCCTTCGAGCTCTGCGATATTCTCCAGTACAACTGCAACGGTTTCGTCACTGACGTCCTTGGCAACTACAGTACCCATATACTTACGGAAGGATGTGAGCCTCATGGCATAACGAATATTTACCATTTTGAGAAGCTCCTCATTGGTATAGCCTTTTCCCACAACAAAGCCGGACTTCCGGTCGTCTTCCACCTTATAATCACCGATAGCAAAGCTGGTACTTCCCTTATTTCCCGCAAGAAATTCCAAAACATCCCAGGGCGTGGAATTCTTCTGTTCCTCTGACAGATTTGATGTGTATGTTTTACCATACACATCCGCCAGGAAACGAAGTAGCTGGGTCCCTTCCACATCAAAAACAAATTCATTGTTCTCATTCAGAATAACATGAAAATCCGAGATTACATCGTCTCCGTTCTTTTCGATCATCTTTATCAGCTTATATATGGTATCATTTAATCTTTTATTTTTTCCGTTTCCTGAATCGATCACGTCCTCAATCTTTACAGAATACGCCAATTCATCATACGCCAGTTCCACACCATTGCAGTCATAAATGGATCCTCTGGAACTGGAAATATCCCTGATCTTCTCTGTCTGAAGAATAAATTCATCCAAATATTCCTGCCCATGCACAATCTGCAGATCAAAGCAGCGATATGCCAGAATACCGCCCAAAATCAGAAAAATCATTGTGAGCAGAGTCAGACGGCTGGTTATAAAGTTCAAAAACCTTTCTACAATTCTGTCTAGCAATTTATACTCCTTGTCATTTCTATTAAAACAATTGCCTATCCACTTTTATTCCAACCTTTCCAGCCTGTCATTGAACTTCAGAATGATTGGATAAAGGATACAGGTTACCAATATGGTGTACACCGCTTCCGGGAGGATCACATTAGCAAAATAAAAAACAAAATTAAACTTACCCTGAAGCAGGAATAACAATACATAACAGATCATACTATAGGATATATCACTGACCACGATAAGCGCAAGTGGCAGCTTAATATCCTCCGGATAAAAGATACGGTTAAATTTGCCGTTCAGGAATCCGATGTACATCATGATAAGCGCATAAAACCCCAGAACTTCTCCGAAAAAAATATCACAGAGAATACCGGAAAAGAAACCAATCACAAGTCCCTCATTCTCGCCTCTCATAAATCCAAAGGAAGCAGTCAGAATGATCAGCAGATTGGGTACGATCCCGGCAAACGCCAGACTTCTGAATACAGTGCTCTGCAACAGAAAGCATATAATAATTAAGACCGCCACGGAAATCTTTCTTATCAATGTAATTACTCCTTATCCTTCTTCCATCTGTTCCTTAGTCTCCAGAATAACCAGTACTTCCTCCAGATGTTCAAAATCCACTGCCGGAGAAATATAACCGGATTTGGTCAGATTATTGGAATCCTCCTGTATGGAATAAATATATCCTACCTGAATTCCGGACAGATACTTGTCGCTAATATGGGAGGTAACCACCTTATCCCCCTGCTTTACCGCATCCCGGCTGTCTACCAGCTGACTGAAACGGATCAGACCATCCTTCATCGACTCCAGATCACCGGTCACGATCATCAGATCCGATGTAGACAGTGTCTTGGAGGATACATTGGAATTATTGGCAATAATAGAAGTGACCGTTGACCAGTTCGGTCCAATTGCAGTGATACGCCCTACCAGGCCGCCGTCTGCGATCACATTCATGTCAATGGCAAGACCATCCTCTTGGCCTTTGTCAATGGTAAAGGAAGAATACCAGTTGCCGGTATCTCTGGCAATGATCCTTGCCCCTACCTTTGTATATGCATCATACTGACTATCCAGCTTATAGAGTTCTCTCAATCTGTTTAATTCCGCCTTATCCTGCTGAAGCAGAGTATTTTCTACCAACAGTTCATCTACCTGCTCCTTCAGACTGGCATTCTCATCCAAAAGTACCCTTACCTGCTCCAGCTCTTTCGTTCTGTCATACATCCATCCGCCGAGCTTGCTGATGCCCTGCTGAAAGGGAACCACTATGTAACCAACCACTGTATTCAGTGGCTTATTAAAAATATTTGTGCCTAATGACAAAGCCATTACAACGACACATACACATGTTAATGCAAAAAGGAGATATTTACTTGGTATCGTAAATCTCTCCCCTTTTCTTTTTACAACTGGGCTCATTTACTCATTCCTTCGATAGCATAAGCGACTGATTTATAATTGTCTTCATTGATGATCTTGGCCAGACCAAGTGCCACACTGGTAAGCGGATTCTCGGAAACATTCACCCGCAGACCGGTACCCTTCTGGATGCGCTCTGCAAGGAATTCCACCTGTGAGGCACCACCGGTCAGATAAATACCATTGCGATAAATATCCGCAGCCAGTTCAGGCGGCGTTCTCTCCAGGATCACTTTTATGTTATCCACAATCGTATTAAAATGCTCTTCCATACATTCATGCACCAATTGGGTCGGAATTTCTCTCTCTACAGGCAGACCGGTTACGATATCGCGACCGTAAACAATGGCACCCCTTCCCTGTTCATCCAGTTCCCTTAAAGAAATCTTGATACTTTCCGCAGTCTTGCCGCCAATGATCAGACTGAATTCTCTTCTGACAGCAGCGCGTATGGCCTCATCCAGCTTAGCTCCTCCCACCTTGATCAGGCGACTGAGCACGATACCGCCCAGAGAAAGAATGGATATCTCAGTGGTATCAAAGCCGACATTTACCACGATAACACCCTGCGAATTCTTCACATCAATATCCATGCCCAGACCGTCAGCAACTGCTTTTTCCACAACCATGATCTTCTTTGCCTTAACATTGGCATCCTTGATCAAGTCATAAAAGGCTCTCTTTTCCACCTCTGTTATGTCTGTTGGAACGGCCACATAAAAATCGCACGGTTTATTGCTGCCTCTCTGGATATCACCGATAAAATACCTTACCAGCGTCTCCATGTTTTGGATGTCCGCAATTACCCCATAAGAGAGAGGATAGGATATCTGAATATTGCTGGGGGCTTTCTCATACATATCGAAAGCAGAATCACCGTAAGCAAAGAGTCTGTTCTTGTTCTCAATTGCTATCATGTTCTTCTCAACCAGAATATTGTCGTCGTTTCTTGAATAAATCTTTATATTACTGGTACCTAAATCGATACCGAATACATTGCTGCTTGCCAATTTGACAACTCCTTTCTATAGTAAACCTGCTTCTTTAAAGCTCACATACCGATTATCTCCGATAATAATATGATCCAGTAAAGGTATATCCAAGGTTTTCCCCATCTGCGCAACATTTTCTGTCAGCGTGATATCCGCCTGACTTGGTACGGGGTCTCCGCTTGGATGATTGTGCACCAGAAGTATATTTACCGCTTCATACTTTAATGCCTCCATGAAAATCTCTCTCGGCGAAACCACAGACATTTTCACACTTCCCGAAGAGATCATGGAATCATGCAGGATCTCTCCCTTGGAATCCAGGCACGCCATGATCACGCATTCGGTCTTCTTATGCCGCAGGCTCTCCATGTAATAGCGGGCAACCGTCTCCGGCTTGTTCAGGATCATCCCCACTTTGGCTTTGGCGGCACTGATGCGGGCGGAAAGCTCTGTCAGGCACTTTACCTTTACCGCCTTCACTTCACCCATTCCTTTGATTGCCATGAGCTTTTCCAATGGAATGTCATAAAGCCCCAACAAACCTTCCTTCTTAGGATCGGACATACTCAAGATTTCTTCTGCAAGCTGCAAAGCACTCTTGTTCTTCGTGCCTGTCCGCAATATGATCGCCAGCAGCTCGCTTTCTGTCAATGCTTGAGGGCCAAACCTTAAAAACTTCTCGTAAGGCAGATTCTGATTCTTACTCTGATGCTCGTTATTCTGTTTTTTGTTATTCATACGACTCCTGTTCCGCCTTCTCCGACGCTGGAGTTATACTCATTAGTGCCAGAATGATTTCTGACTTTTGCATCCTTTCAAAGACCGGGAAGGCTGAGGCTTCCGGACGTTATCCATAACATCGAAACAGAATCATTCTCGCACTTTTATTTGACAAAACGATATACCAACATGGAAAGGATCACTCCGATCACACTGGCAATGGTAATATGAATCTTCAGTCCAAATGTAAAAATGATAAAGCCCAGATCCAATTCAATCGGTGCGGTCAGTCCAAAGGTTCGTCCATAATTCAAAAAAGTACCATCAAAATAGTTTCCTATAAAACCACCGATCATAAAACCGATTAAAACCAGAATAATAAAAACCCAATTAATTTTTTTCAAAATGCGTCCTCAGCTTTCTCTTTTCATTTGTCAACACCCCAGCATACACCGCATATAATATAAGATATAGACGACCATACAACAGGGATGTTAATATATTATCATATTTTTCTTACAGTGTACACCAAAATTCCTAGTTTTAATTCGATGAAATTTTCACTTTTTCGTGTGCTTTTTCAATATCCTCAAGAGAAACAATCCCTTTATCCAGACAGGACTGCAAAGATTTCAGGATACCGAACTTGGCATGCTGCCAGGTAAGCCCCCCCTGAAAATACACGGCATAAGGCGGCTTGATAGGGCCATCCGCAGATAATTCAATGGAGGAACCGGATACAAAGGCACCTGCAGCCATAATAACCTTTGCATCGTATCCGGGCATATCCCATGGCTCCGGAGTCAGGTACGAATCAATGGGTGCCGCCGCCTGAATACCTTCACAAAACGCAATCACACCTTCCGGCTTACCAAAGGTTACCGCCTGAATAATATCGTGGCGGGATTCTGTGCTATTGGGCACTACCGCGAAGTTCAGATTCTCATATATATTTGCCGCAAAAATTGCGCCCTTCAACGCACCTGCGGTAACCGTTGGCGAAAGGAACAATCCCTGATAAAAAGCGCCTAAAACGCCCAGAGAAGCACCTACTTCCTTACCAAGTCCGGGAGAAGTTAATCTATACGCTGCATTCTCCACACATTTTTTCTTACCGGCAATATACCCGCCGATGGGCGCCAGACCACCACCGGGATTTTTGATCAGGGATCCTACCACCATATCCGCTCCGACATCCGTCGGTTCTATACG
>JAZNXM010000148.1:0-6848 GCA_045593865.1 Acetatifactor sp.
GACTGCCACTAATTCCTGTATTAAGCTGTCTGTGTCCATACCGGACATCAAACCGGTCAATCTCATTGCCATCTTAGCTTCCTCCTATCGTCTCTCATCCACCAGGATACCGGCCATCTCCCATACCTTAGCAATCATATCCAAGGTCTTCTCCGGAGGTAATTCCTTGATTACTTCCTTGGTATCCTTATCTACGATTTTGATAGTTACTCGATTGGTTCCCTCATGTATGCCGAATACTGCTTCCGAATTGAACATATTTTTGTTCATCTGCTCCACAGCCTTCTTGATCTGCTCATTTGTAGGCTGTTGCTGCTGTTGCTCCTTCATGTTCTGATCTGAGTAGTTATTCTTCTGCTGGGAATCCTGTACTACATTTAAGCTTTTATCAATTTTCTGCGCCTCCTGTACGGTTACAGAAGGATTGTTTTCGCCGGTGTTGCGTTCCACCTGTACTACCGGCTTCGTTTGTACAGCTGTTTGAGCCTGTATGCTCATGATACTTCCTAATGCCATTGTCTTCCACCTCCGTATGCCTGACAATCACCAATTAATAGTTCCTCGCGTCATCCATTAACGCTTTTCTTATATTTTTTATCGGATACCCAACCAGCAAAATTAAGAGGGTAAACGAAAAAACCTCTCCGGAGTAGCATATATATCCTATACGAACCCGCTCTCGCTTCGCGAAAAAAGAGGACGCCCTGCGTCGTCCTCTAAAGAATTGCTTCGCAATTCTTCTGGCGAACACTACAGTGCTCGCACAAATTCATGCGACTTTAAAAACGTAGCGGCACTAGGCTCGAAAAAACCTCGCCAAGGGCCGACGTCTTCCGAGAGTTCTTTATAGGACACATATGCCACTCCGAAGAGTTTAACTTCACTATCCTAACAAATTCTTCAGCGCTGCCATACCTTCCGCGTTAATCGCTTCTTTGTTAGCCTCTTGAATTTGCGCATATACTTCTTTGCGGTATACAGGCACTTCCTTAGGTGCGGATACGCCGATTTTCACCTGGTCGCCCTTGATTTCCAAGATGGTGATCTCGATGTTATTGTTGATAATGATTGCTTCGTTTTTCTTTCTGGATAATGCTAACATCCTATTCACCCGCCTTTCTTGCCTGCAGGATATCATAGATGGGATACTTCACAGGATATTCAGGAGTATCCACGATAACCTGACAAGCCTTTCTTTCATCCACATTGATGATGATAGGCCCCTGTAAGTTTACACTCATCTTGGTCAAATCACCGGGAACGGTTACGGTTACCAACACCAAAGTATTATCCGGTGTCAGGGCACCGATATTCTTAAGTATTTCATCATCCACTTCCGGATTATAATCCGTCTTTACTACCAATGGATCCATTACCGGCATAGCAAATGCAGGTTCATCCATGGACTGAAGCCAGCGGATACCGGCGGATGTGCCCTGTTCTTCATCATAAATCATGGTAAACTTCTTCATATCCGGAAAACCAATAATACCATTTGGAAAAGTAACAATCTTTTCATCTGCAATTTCAATTTCCCCAAATAATCTGGTATTCACTCTCATATTCTCCCTCTTTCTGCCTATACAGGACTTAGATATAATTCAACAAGCTGGTCTGTGTCACCTTACCGGTAGCCATCAGTGCCGCTTCGTATGTCAATTTGGCGCTGCTTAACTGGATGGCTATTTCCGTAATATCCACATCCTCGTTTTCGCTCTTTAATGTTTCGAAGGTGGTCTTCTGGGTCTGGGTACGGGCATTAATCAAATCCAGTTTACTGCTTCTGGTAGCACATTCCGTAATACACAGGTTCGCTTCTCCCAGGTAGCCCTGCATACCGGTAATAGCCGCCTCAAACATTCTCTGGGACTTATCCTTCATCATATCGTAAGCCTTGGTTACGGTTTCCAGCTTGCTCTCCAATGCAGGCTTGTCCGCCTCGCTTACCTTCTCCAACATTGCTTCCAAATCCGCTTTAAGCTTCTGCATATCGATTACATCCTGCATAGCCCGGGTCAGGTCATCCACGGATCTGCCGATACCATGGTTGAAGCATTCATCCGCTGTAGAGTTCACACGGATGGTCTGGTTAAATCCTACATCATACTCAATATCCTGATGCTCTACGATGCCCTCCAAGTACTTCATATTATATTCAATAGGCTCTTCTCCCTGAGGATAAGAGGTACATGCAAAATAATGCTCCGGTCGTAAATCACCCTTCACCCAATCCGTCTTTTCATAGGTTACACGAATTTCACTTTCATCATAAGCTGCTGTAGTAGAATCATCCTTCAGGCCCATCAGCCTCTCATAGGCCGCATCCGAAAGTAAAAGTTCACCGGTTTCCGGTATGAAAATACCGGTCTCTTCTCCATTTTCACTGGCTCTCTGAATCATCTCGGCGGGACTGGGGTTATCATAATCATGCACTACAGAAGTAGGGATTGTTTGCCAATTCATGGTTACAGTACCATCTGCAGCTCTCTGTGCGATAGGGTAAGACAATACCGGTGCCGTATCAGCACAGTTATTATAAGCCAGACGGATCCGATGCACATCCGCAGTGGTTATATCAACAGCATTTACATCCATATCCTTGTAATTGGAAGCGGTCATATCCTTCAAATCCACTCCACCTGTGGTTTCTGTATCCACTACTGTAAAAGTGTCTATAGCGTCCTTACCCAGCTGCTCCGTGATGGAATAGGTAAGCTCCTGTTCCTTATCAAAGCTTAAGGATACATCCGTACGATAACCGGTAAATACATAGCGTCCCGCATAGTCCGCATCACCGGTGGCGTACACTTCATCTGCCAGAGCATTCAGCTGTTCCAGGATAATCTCTCTGTCAGAAGCGGTCAACTCACCATTGGAGCCCTTGGTACACTGCTCAATCATCTTGGTGATAACTTCTGTCAGGTTATTCAGAGAATCCTCGGTTACCTCCAACCAGCTTTCCGCATCAGGGATATTCTTGCTGTAGTACTGGGTCAGCTCCGTTACATTACTACGTAAACGAAGTGCACGGATGGCTACTACCGGATCGTCGGAAGGCCGACTAATCTTCTTCTGTGTAGACATCTGGGTACTTAAGATATCCTGATATACTTTGTTGGTATTAATATTGGCCAGATTGTTGTTCTGGATAATTTTATTTGTAACTCTCATATACTTCCTCCCGAAGAACTGCTTCGCAGTTCTTCCAGATAAAACTTGGTAATTCTTAGGCGGTGTCCTTTAGCGCCTTAGAATTACTTTTATCTTATACGCCGGTCTCTAAAATCAGTCTGTCATAAATCTCTGTCAGTGTCTGTATCATCTTGGATGCCAGATTATAACCATTCTGGAACTTAATCAGATTGATGGCTTCCTCGTCCTCATCTACACCGGAGATGGAGATACGCTGATTATCAATTACACCCTTAATATCGGTAAAGTTCTTGCTGAAAATATTGGCTCTGCTGGCATTCAGTGCAATATCACTAAGTACACATTGCAGGAATTCGGAAGCATTACTTCCGCGGAAGCTCATCTGCTTCTCGTCATAACACATGCTCCTTAATTCCTCCAGCAGGTCTGTCTGTTCCACACCATCGGAAAATTCTTTTCTGGTTGCCAACAGAGATGCATCCGCTTCCAAAGTATACAATACATCAAAGTTTTTAGCCTGCAGCTTATAATAACTGTCGCTGCTTACATCCACTTTGATACCGGCTGCCTTCTTGGCTTCTTCCTCCGTCATACCACTTGCCACCAGCTCTGTCACCTGTTTCTGATATGTCTCATAATCATAGGTATCATAACGATACTCCTTGGGCAATTCATACTGTGCATTCTCATATTCATGATTACCGGTGAAGAAATTGGAACCGGGTTCCCCTGCGGTATTGTAACCGCTGCTGAAAATATCATTTACATGCTGGGAGAACTGACGAATCCACTCATTCATCTGGCTCATATAATAAGGGATACCCTGGTAATCCAGTCCCTTACTGATATTT
Organism: Acetatifactor sp.; assembly: GCA_045593865.1. Classification (GTDB taxonomy): domain Bacteria; phylum Bacillota; class Clostridia; order Lachnospirales; family Lachnospiraceae; genus Acetatifactor. Next base: position 4,005 of record JAZNXM010000148.1, read on the forward strand.
GCCACCTTTCCCACACGGTCATTGGTTAGTCTCTGCTCATTTAATTTATTGTCAGAAAGGGTAAAGGTATAGGTATAAACTTCCTCCCCCTGTTCGTCAAAGGTCTTGTTAAAGGTCCAGGAATCATAGTAAAATTCTCTGTTACCCAAGCTAATAATGCCGCCCTGCTCAGAAAGATTGCACTTATTCAAATCCTGCAGATAGCCTGCATTTACTGCTACGGTCACCGTATCCTGACGTCCATCGGCAGTGGTGCCCACTTCTGTCACTTCACCATGGAAGTATTCGCCATTGGTACCGTCACGCATCTGAATCAGTCCCTGTAAGGTACCGCCCATGGCTGCATTATAAAGATTAAATTCCTGTCCGTTTTCCCAGTACACATCATACAAACCATCAATATCTGTCTGATGTACCTTCTCATATCCGGCTCTGGCCACACATTCCAGTCCGAAGAATTCTCCTGTATCTACCAGCAGCTGTTCACCGCCGATTTTCACCGTAAAGCGGTTAGCACCGGTGACTCTGTCGGGGTCATTGGCATCCGCAATAGGAGTTTCTGACACATGAATATCCACGATTTCTGACAGCTGATCCAATAATACATTTCGCCTGTCACGCAATTCATTGGCCTTACTTCCGGACAACTCTACTACGTTAATCTGGGTATTTAATGTGGCAATTTCTCCGGCCAGGGAATTGATTTCATCCACCTTCAGCTTGATTTCCTTGTTAACATCCCTTTGCAGCTCCTGCATATTACCTGCCAGATTACGGAAATACTCGGTCAATGCACTGGCACTACCTATGAACTGAGCTTTCGCAGCATCACTGCTGGGGTTCTTCATCAACTCCTGCAAGCCCGTTACCATCATTTTATCAAAGATGGTCTTGAAACCGGTAGCCAGTCCATCATCGGTAAAGTAGGTTTCAATCTGTTTCATATAGTATTCTTTCACACCATACTCGCCTACTTTTTGGTTGTTATTCCAAAACTTGGTGTCGTAAAACTCATCACGCACTCTTTCGATAGCCAGAGTCTCTACACCGGCACCTGCGGAACCATAGGTCTGGAAAATACGAATGGCTTCGCTGGCCTGTCTGATTACCTGCTGTCTGCTGAACCCTTCCGTATGCACATTGGCAATATTGTTGGAGGTGGTATTCAAAGAAGCATTGTTGGCCAAAAGTCCCGTATATGCAATATTAAGTCCAAAAAATTGTGAAGCCATTATCTCACTCCTTTACTATACTCCTAAGGTGTTAATCAAATGTGCCAGCATATCACTGATGGCATTGATATATCTGCTGGATGCATTAAATGCATTCTGAAAACGAATCATATTGGAAAGCTCTTCATCCGAAGATACTCCGATGATCTGCTGACGGGCATTCTCCGTAGCCTCCACCGTATCCTCCTGGTTCGTATAGATACTGCGATATACGGAACCGGAATTAGCCACCTGAGATACCAAATCATTATAATAATCTAAAAAGGTAGTTTTTTTCTTCACTTCCGGATTCAAGGTGTATATCTCTTCCGTAAAAGCATCCTTTAGCTTTTCGGCAGTTTCCACATCCACGGAACCATCCCTCATCAAAAAGCTCAAAGACGCCGGTTTCTGCTGCAATTCTTCATCCACACGGATATTCTTCAGCGTATACAGGGAATCCTGCTGTGCAAAATCCTCTTCATTGTATACCCAGTATTCCTTTCCGTCTGCGCCGGTCACTTTGCGATAAGCATCTGTGGTAATCTTAGCAAACATCTGGATAGGACTGCCGTTTTCCTTACGCATATACCCTTCCGTATCGCTCTCACAATACTTCACATTGGTTAGCACACTGCCATCTGCCAATGTCAAATCTCCCTGTACCACACCTGCTGCCTCTGCCAGGATACTGTTTACCTTGGTGGAAATATTATGTACCAACTGGTCAAATTCTGCCTGAACATTCATAATTACGGATTCAGATACGGCACTGTAATCCTTCTCAATATCCGTATAATCCGCATGGTGGTCACCTCTTGCAAGCAACATAGCTTTCAAGCCACCGATATCCGTATTCTTGTCAGAGGAAATTTCCTTACTAAGATTGAAAACCTCTGCACCCTGAATATTGTAATACCGCTTCCCGTCATCCTTCACCACGTAGTTGGCATTCTGTGGCCAATAAGGGGTATAGAATCCGGTAGTTTCATCCTGATCCAATCCAATTTCGTAACAGGTATCACCCTTTAGGAAGTCCACGTTTTCAATACGTACGGTTACCTCACCGTAATTTCCTTCCTGCACGGTAATATTCACCATCTGACCCAATTCATCCAAAAGCTGGTTTCTGGCATCTCTATAGTCATTGGCGCGTTCTATGCCAGCGGCTTCCACGCACCGAATCTGTTCATTCAATTTTATAATCCGATTACCATATTCATTAATCTGCTCCACCTTCTGCTTAATCTGGAGATTCAGATTATCCTGGTAAAAGGTCAAACCCTCGTAAATATTTACGGCTCTTTCGATAAACTCGCCGGCTCTCTGCACCAAAAGTCCCTGTACAATAGAACTGGACGGGTCCTTTGCCAATTCCTGAACAGAGGTCCACAAATCATGCATATTAGCCTGAAATGCTTCTCCATTCAGCTCTCCCAACAGACTCTCTACTTCCTCCATGGTATCTGCAGTAGTCTGATAAAAAGAACAGCGTCCCGCCTCTTTACGATATGTTGTATCTAAAAATATGTCTCTAACCTGTTTTACTCTGGAATACGTAACGCCTAAACCTGTCTGCAGATTGGAAATACCCTCGATATTAACGGAAAGAGTATTGTAACTCTTATTAGAC
>JAZNXM010000149.1:0-8189 GCA_045593865.1 Acetatifactor sp.
GCATATAATTACGGTGCAAAGAAGAAGGAACGTATGATGAAGGCTTATAAGCTGAGTTTGGTTTTTGCTATGGCAATCATGCTTTTGGGAACAATCGTCTTTGAAGTGATTCCTGATAAATTATTCTTATTGTTTGATGCATCAGAGCATATGCTGAATATGGGGATTCCGGCACTTCGGATCATATGTCTTTCCTTCCCGGTAGCGGCGTTCTGTATCGTAACAGGTTCCGTGTTCCAGTCTCTGGGCAATGCAGTATACAGTATGATCACTTCTATCTGTCGTCAGCTGGTAGTACTGCTTCCGACTGCATATCTGCTGGCACAGCTGGGGAATGTAAATTATGTATGGTTCTCATTTTTGATTGCTGAAGTGGTATCACTGACATTGAATGTGTTCTTCCTGATAAAGGTTAAGAAGCAGATTATAGATAAAATATAAAATAATCCAATCCAAAAGCGTGTGGATCCTGTGTGATATTTAGAGGAAATGTAATGAAGAGAGCGAAAGCGCAGACCAAAGCAGATATCAGAAAATTAAACATAAAAGAGAAATCTGCCCGTAGGGAATGGTATAAGCTGGACTTGTCCGCCATTGTATATCCCACTTTACAGCGAAGAGATTTTTCCCCCATCTACAGGATCTCCTGCTTAATAAAGGAGGACGTGAAGCCTCAGATGCTGCAGCAGGCATTGGATATGACACTTCCCAGATTTCCTACCTATAAAACGGCCATGAGGAAGGGTGTATTCTGGCGATATCTGGAGCCAAATAACAGACCGGGGCCGTTTGTGCAGCCGGATGTGAGAAATCCGATGCAGCCACTGCATTATAAAACCAATAACAGGTATTTGATCAGGGTGTACTATTATAAGAACAGAATCTCACTTGAGGCTCATCACAGTCTGGGTGACGGGAATGGTGGTATGTGTGTGTTCCTGACCCTGGTGGCAACCTACCTGAGACTGCTGGGACATGAAATCTCCAGTGAAGGTCTGGTGCTGGATATTAACGAAAAGCCAAAGCCCGAAGAACTGGAAGATGCATATATGAAATATGCCAATGCCAAGGTGTGTCCTCCCAGACCGGGAGAAAAAACGTATCGTGTCAGGGGAACGAAGGAGCCATACTATACCTTAAATATTATTGACGGTATTATGCCGGTATCCCAGGCGATTAAGGTGGCAAAGAGCTATGGAGCAACTCTGACAGAGTATCTGAATGGGGTGCTGATTTATGCACTGTTACAGAAACAGATGGGGGAGCGCCGTATGGGGCTCCGACCGGTACGGATAGCCATGCCGGTAAATCTGAGGAGATTTTTCCCCTCCATAACACTGCGGAATTTTATTACGATGATTTATCCCGGGGTGGATCCGAGACTGGGAGATTATACCTTTGAAGAGATTGTACAGCATGTGCACAATTATATGCAGTATCATATCAATGAAAAGTTTCTGCGAGGTGATATTACAACCAATGCCATGACCCAGAAGAATCCGTTTATCCGAGTGGTTCCGTTGTTCATAAAGGATTACGTAGTAAGGCAGTTTTATACGAAAGTGCAGGATCGGAATTCGTCTGCGGGTCTGACCAATATGGGTTTGCTCAAGCTGCCGGAGAATATGGTTCCCCATGTTGAGAGAATGGATATTTATATGGGACAGCCCTTTTCATCCAGAACCAATTGTGCGATTATCAGCTACAACGGTACGTTGACTATCAATTTTGCCAGCAGTATCATTGAAGCGGATGTAGAGCGATTCTTTTTTCGGAAACTGGTACAGGATGGTATTCCTGTAAAAATTGAAAGTAACAGAGATTTCCTGGAAGGAGCAGAATAGGAGAGGTTTATGTCATATTGTGTGAATTGTGGTGTGGAGCTGGAGCAGTCATTGAAAAACTGTCCCTTATGTAATACACCTGTGATAAACCCTAGGGAAGTGAAAAATAATGCAGAAGCTTCGCCCTTTCCGAAAACCAGAGGAACAGTGGAGGAGGCGAATCGAAAGGATTTTGCGATTTTTGTGACCATTGTACTGGTTGCGACTGCAATCGGATGTGGTTTGCTGAATTGGCTGGCGTTCTCGAAGACTTTGTGGTCGGTACCGGTTATCGGTGTCTGTGTTGTCTTCTGGGTCATGATGATACCATTCTGCATTTATCGGAAAGCACCGGTGTTTTTATCCCTGTTATTGGATGGGGCGGCAGTTATACTGTATCTATATATGCTTACCTGGCTGACGCAGGAAAATCACTGGTTCTATGGACTGGGAATTCCGATTGTGATATTGATAACTGCTTTGGCGGAAGCGGTTGCGTTCTGCTGTCATATCCTGCCTGCTTCCATTTTGTGGAGGGGGTTGTGCGCGATCACGGCTTTGGGGATCGGTTGTACCGGATTGGAGCTTTTGATAGACCATTATCTCCACGGAATGGTATTTGCCACCTGGTCTGCGGTGGTAGGTGTGGTCTGTATCATCATTGATGTGATGATTGTTACGTTGTTGAGCAGAAGACGACTGCGCAATGAGGTCAGAAGGAGGCTGCATTTCTAAGGAAGACTATGCCATTTTGAGATTTACGGATTAGTAAGAAGGATGTAGCAATACATCGTTTTCAGATTTATTTACAGATTATGGAAAGGCAGGAAGCGCATGATAAATGGAAATCAGAACTTAATGCAGCTGATACGGCGGGCACATGGTTTGGTGGAAAATGCGGATTTGGAAAAACACAGACAGTCTCAGGACTATATCGGCGCAATTTTGGGAAATACCAAGGATATCACTTATACGGAATTTCAGATAGAAGACATGAAGGCAGAGTGGGGCTGCGTAAATCGCGTTCATATGAGGAAATATATTATTCTTTACTGTCATGGCGGAGGGTATTCAGCAGGAAGCTGTGTTTATGCCAGGCCGCTGACATCCAAGCTGGCCATGTCCACTTCTATGGATGTGCTGTGCTTTGACTATCGGCTGGCACCGGAGAACCCATACCCTGCAGCGGTGGAGGATGCCGTAAAGGTCTGGAATTACCTGATGCTGTTAGGATATGGTGCCAGGGATATTATTGTGGCAGGAGACTCGGCAGGGGGAAATCTGGCGTTGGCTTTGGTTCACACTCTGAAAAAAGAGGGCAGATTGATGCCGAGAGGTCTGGTGCTCATGTCTCCGTGGACAGATTTGACATGTTCCGGCAAATCCCATGAAACCAAAGCAGATATGGATCCTGTCTTAAATGCAGAATACATCAATCGGGCACGTTTTGCTTATGCCGGGAAGAAGGATATGATGGATCCGCTGATTTCGCCGTTGTTCGGAGATTTTCACGGCTTCCCTCCTACCTACATTCAGGTGGGCAGCAACGAGATTCTTTACAGTGATGCGACCCGCCTCAGCAGAAGGATGACTGCAGCCAGGGTAAATGTGAAGCTGGATCATTTTGAAGGTATGTGGCATGTGTTTCAGATGTCTCCTTTTAGGAAAGCATATGGTGCCGTGGAGAAGAGCGCAGAATTTATCTTTGATATTTGTCGATAAATGATATATCTACATGAAAAATTTCCACTTATTTCGAATAAAAAAAGGAATTTGGAAAAGAAAAGCGAATATAAAGTTATAGACCAGCGAGAAAGGGATGGATACAATGACAATACGTGAGCATCTGGAGCAGTTGGAAAAAGAAAATTTAAGTCCCTATGCCACCCACAGCGTGGATTCCAAGGGACGCTTGAAACCGGAGGAACAGTGCGATATCAGACCGGTATTTCAGCGTGACAGGGACAGGATCATTCACTGTAAGGCATTCAGAAGGCTGAAGGATAAGACGCAGGTCTTCCTGACACCGGAAGGGGATCATTACAGGACTCGCCTGACTCATACGCTTGAGGTTTCCCAGACGGCCAGGACCATTGCTAAGGCCCTGCGTATGAATGAGGAGCTGGCAGAGGCGATTGCTCTTGGGCATGACCTGGGGCATACACCTTTCGGGCATGCGGGGGAACGGGCTTTGAACAGAGTCTGCCCGCTGGGATTTGCCCATGATGAGCAGAGTGTGAGAACCGTGGATTATCTGGAGAAGAAGGGCAAAGGGCTGAATCTGACCATTGAGGTAAGGGATGGTATCCTGAATCATCAGACCAAGGGCAATCCTCATACATTGGAAGGAAAGATTGTCAGACTGTCAGATAAGATTGCCTACATTCATCACGATATGGATGATGCAGTGAGAGGCGGCATCCTGAAGGAAAGCGATGTACCCAAGGAAATAAAGGAAGTCATCGGTTCAAATGCGGGAGCACGTCTGAACAGCTTTATTCACGATATTGTAACCACCAGCTATGGTAAAAATGATATCTGCATGTCGGAGCCGGTGGCGGAGGCTATGCAGAAGATACGTTCCTTTATGTTTGAGCGTGTATATGAGAATCCGGAGGCCAAGAGTGAGGAAGGCAAAGCGGAGATACTGATGGAAACTCTGTACAGTTATTATATGAAGAATGTGGATGATTTGCCCATAGAATTTTTGAATTATATTTCAGAGGGACATCCCAAAGAACGAGTCGTATGTGATTATGTGGGTGCTATGAGTGATCGTTTCGCCATTGCAAAGTATGAAGAGATTTACATACCCAAAACCTGGCACATTTGATACGGACGAGCCATGCGTCAATGAATACAAGAAAGTTGACGGAAAGCTTGCTTTCAGGGAAACTTTCTTGTATTTATTGACATCTGGCGACCCGCCAGAAGCGAGAAGAAGCTGCTTGCAGCGGAATCGAGCTTGCATGGTATATGCTTGTCGTATGGAGAGCATTAAAAAGGAGTAAGGTAAGCAATGTACTATCCGGAAGAACTGGTAGAAGAAATTAGAATGAAAAATGATATAGTGGATGTGGTCTCCGGATATGTGAGAATGCAGAAGAAAGGAGCCAATCATTGGGGATGCTGTCCTTTTCATAATGAAAAGACGCCTTCCTTTGCGGTAAACGGCGCGAAGCAGATGTACCATTGCTTCGGCTGTGGTGCGGGGGGCAATGTGTTTACCTTTGTGATGAATTACGAGAATTATACCTTCCAGGAGGCCATCAAGATGCTGGCGGACAGGGTGGGAGTACCTTTGCCGGAGTTGGAATATACTGAGGAAATGAAGGCAAAGGAGAATAAAAGAACCCGCCTTTTAGAAGTCAATAAAGAGGCTGGCAAGTTCTTTTATTACCAGCGGCAGATGCCGAGTGGGGAAATTGGTAATAATTATTTAAAAAAGAGAGAGCTTTCCGATGAGACCATGAAAAAATTTGCACTTGGTTATTCCGGAAAGAGCGGACAGGAACTGGTAAAGTATCTGAAGCAAAAAGGTTTTGAGGACAGTTTGATCATTGAGGCGGGACTGGCAACCTTTTCGGAACGAAACGGCTTAAGCAGCCAGTTCTGCAACAGAGTCATGTTTCCGATCATGGATATCCATAACAGGGTCATTGGTTTCGGGGGAAGAGTCATGGGAGATGGAGAACCTAAGTATTTAAACTCCCCGGAAACACCGGTATTTGATAAGCGGCGCAATCTGTACGGATTGAATTTTGCAAGAACCTCCCGTACAGGAAATATGATTATCTGCGAAGGCTATATGGATGTGATTGCCTTGCATCAGGCCGGCTTTACCCAGGCAGTCGCTTCTCTGGGTACAGCATTTACTGCAGAACAGGCCAATCTGTTGAAACGATACACAGAGAACGTACTTTTGGCTTACGACAGTGATGGCCCCGGCACCAAGGCGGCATTGCGTGCCATCGCACTTTTGAAGGATGCAGGATTGACTGCCAAAGTCATCAATATGCAGCCCCATAAGGATCCGGATGAATTTATTAAAGCAAAGGGAACGGAGGCATTCCAGAAGTGTCTGGACAATGCGGAGAACAGCTTCTTTTTCGAGGTGCGTATCTTACAGAGGGATTATGATCTGAAGGATCCTGAGTCCAAGACAAAATTTTACAGAGAAATTGCCAAAAAACTTTGTAATTTTTCCGATGATGTGGAAAGAGAGAATTATCTGGAAGCAATTGCAGAAAAATATAATATAGGCTTTGATAATCTGCGAAAACTGGTAAATTCATATGCCAATCAGAACGGTCTGGCAAAGCCTGTGGAACGTCCGAAATCCGGCATTCAGCCCAAGGAAAAGCCGGAGGAGAAGGGCAGGAAATCCCAGAGGCTTTTGATTACCTGGATTACAGACGAGCCGGGAGTGTATCAGAAGATTGCAAGATATATTTCGCCGGAGGATTTTACAGATGAATTGTATGGTCAGGTAGCTGAGAGGCTGTTTCGGGATTTGGGTCAGGGTACTTATAACCCGGCGGCTATTATCAGCATGTTCTCCGAGGAGGAGGATCAGCGTCTGACGGCAGAATTATTCCATACCACGCTGCCGGAGCTGAATACGAAGCAGGAGCGTGAAAAAGCCTTCCGCGACATCTTGTATGCGGTAAAAAAGAACAGTTATGAATATTATGCGGCAAGATTGGGCACAGATGTGAGTGCGTTGAATAAAGTGATTGCCGGGAAAAAGGCATTGGAGGAGTTATCTAAGATTCGTATTTCCTTAGATTAAAGTATCTATGCATGTCCGCAAGCCATAGCATGATATATCGTGCACACACTGTGACAAAAATGCAAAAGGAGCATCTAAGGCTACGGATTCCTGGTCGTTGATCGGGACGGATACATCAAAAAGTGCAAGTATAGGAAGGATGGAACCCGAATAATGGATGAAAGCATACAGGCTCGATTTGAAGAGAAGATGAAAGAACTCTTGAATGCAGCAAAGAAGAAAAATATTTTAGAGTATAAGGAAGTAGTGGAATTCTTCACGGAGCTGCCTTTGGAGGAGGATCAGTTTGACAGGATTCTGGAGATTCTGGAGAAGAATAGTGTTATCGTTATGCGGACGCTGGAAGAGGTGGACATTGATGACAGTGATATTGTTCTGACACAAGAGGACGAGGTGGATCTTGCCAGCATCGATCTGTCTGTACCGGATGGGGTAAGCCTGGAAGATCCTGTCAGAATGTATTTGAAGGAAATCGGTAAGGTGCCTCTGTTAAGTGCCGAGGAAGAGATTGAGCTGTCTAAGAGGATTGAGCAGGGGGATGAGGATGCCAAAAAGCGTCTGACGGAGGCTAATTTACGTCTGGTAGTCAGTATTGCAAAGCGTTATGTAGGACGCGGCATGCAGTTTCTTGATTTGATTCAGGAGGGTAATCTGGGACTGATCAAAGCGGTAGAAAAGTTTGATTACCGCAAAGGATATAAATTTTCCACTTATGCGACCTGGTGGATTCGTCAGGCGATTACCCGGGCCATTGCCGATCAGGCGAGAACGATCCGGATTCCGGTACACATGACGGAAACTATAAATAAGCTGGTGCGGGTAAGTCGTCAGCTTGTGCAGGAGCTGGGTACAGAGCCAACCCCGGAAGAAATTGCTAAGGAAATGGACATGCCGGTGGAAAAGGTTCGCGAAATTATGAAGCTGAGTCAGGAGCCGGTATCTCTGGAGACACCGATCGGTGAGGAAGAGGACAGTCATCTGGGTGATTTTTTGCAGGATGATAATGCACCTATTCCGGCGGATGCAGCAGCATTTACTCTATTAAGAGAGCAGCTGATGGAGGTGTTGGAAACCTTAACGGAAAGAGAACAGAAGGTTTTACGTCTTCGTTTTGGATTGGATGACGGTCGCGCCCGGACCCTGGAAGAAGTGGGAAAGGAATTTAAAGTGACCCGTGAGCGAATTCGTCAGATTGAAGCCAAGGCTTTGCGAAAGCTTCGCCATCCGAGCCGCAGCCGTAAATTAAAGGACTATTTGGACGAATGAAAAGGAAAGAAGTTGAAATATCGGCAAGAATGAAAGCTTTGACCAATCTGGTCACACCGGGCAGAGTTGTGTGCGATATCGGATGCGATCACGGATTTGTATCCATTTATCTGGTGCAGAAAGGCATTGCAGATAAGGTTTTTGCCATGGATGTAAGAAGTGGTCCCCTTTCCAGGGCGCAGGCACATATAGCAGAGTATGGACTGGAAGAGTCAATAAAGACCAGATTATCGGATGGTTTGCAGAAGCTGGAAAAAGGTGAGGCAGACTGTATGATCTGTGCAGGCATGGGCGGCCCGCTGATGATA
>JAZNXM010000150.1:0-42877 GCA_045593865.1 Acetatifactor sp.
CATGTATATGTGACATTTTTAAAGGAATTAAATTTGCCAAGGGAGAAAAGAGGGCAAGCTACACTTGTGCTCAGTAGCTTATCCATAGATTTTGAAAACCTGAAAGAACGGGTGGAAAGCACCGGTCTTTTTGAGGCAGTATATGAATTTGATGAAAAGAGGGATACTTGTTTCCCTGAGCTGGCAAAATATCGTAATGACACCGGCAATCTGGTAAAGAATCTTTGGAATCGAGTGGTATTTACCCGTAAATTTGCAAAACTTCTGGCACCCTATATTCCGGTAAATCTAAAGGAATATGGGGAGGTCTTTGTATATTGTGACTCGGACCCCATCGGATATTATCTGAATATGAACCGGATTAAGTATCATGCCCTGGAGGATGGGTTGAATTGTCTGAAAAATTATGATGCGGCAAGATACGATAATCGGGGACATTTTGGATTAAAGGCATTTATGTCGGAAAAATTGAATTTGATTTTTATTCAGAACGGTTACGGCAGATATTGTATGGATATGGAAGTCAACGATATTTCCGTGATTAAGTATCCACACAAAAAATATGTGGAAGTTCCTAGACAGGGACTGGTGGACAGGCTTTCACAGGAGGATAAGAATCTGATCCTGCAGGCATTTGTAAGAGATATGCCCAGGCTGAAAGCCCAGATAGAGGAAAGCAATCTGGCGGGAGATAAAATATTGATTTTGACGGATCCTTTGTGTACGCTGGAGATCCGGGAGAGAATTTTCAGGGATATTATTAAGGAGTACGAGAAGGAAGGCGCGGTGTTCCTAAAGCCTCATCCCAGGGATGAATTGGATTATTGCAAAGTATTTGCCGATTATCCCCAGTTTGATGCCACCGTACCCATGGAGATGCTGAATTTCTTCCCAGGGTTACGGTTCAAAAAAGTGGTTGCGGTGTTGACTGAGATCAAGGCAATACAATTTGCAGATGAGATTGTGAGATTGGGAGAGGATTTCATGGATAAGTATGAAGATCCCCTGATCCACAGGCAGAATGAGCAGATTTAAAGGGAGTAACAAAAACCTCCAGGAAGGGTACCAAAGAAGCTATGGTGCGTTTGGACAGGAAGTAAAAGGAGCATATATGCTGCAGATTTTAAAAAAATTAAACGTTTTATTAGACAAGAAACAAAAGAATACCATGGCAGGACTGGTACTGCTGATGATCATTGGTGCGGCGCTGCAGACGGCAGGTGTCAGTATGATCATGCCAGTAGTCAGCGTAGTTATGGATAAGGAAGCACTGCATGAGCCGGGGCTTTTGAATCATATGTTCCTGCTGATTGGCGGAGGATCCGAGTTGCGCTTTACGGTAATCATCATGGCGGCGCTGATCGCGGTCTTTATCGTGAAGAACCTGTTTTTATATTATCAGCAGAAAGTAACCTTTGCCTTTGTATATACCAATCAGTTCCGTACCTCAGAGCGGATGATGAAGAACTACCTGCGCAGAGGGTATGAGTTTTATCTGAATGCGGACACAGCGGTGGTGCAGAGAAATATCACGTCGGATGTTAACAATATGTATGCCCTGATTCTGGCGCTTCTGCAGCTGGCTTCTGACGGCATTGTATTTGTGTTTCTGGTAACCTTCTGCTTTATGCAGGATCCGGTAATGACCATACTGATTGCAAGTGTACTTCTGGTATTGCTGGTGTTGATTAAAAATGTATTGAAACCCATTCTGCGCAAGGCTGGTGAGGACAATCAGAATTACTACAGCGGACTGTTTAAGTGGATTTCCCAGACTGTCCAGGGTATCAAGGAAGTGAAGATTACCTGCAAGGAGCAGTATTTTGTATCTGAGTATGTAAAATGCGGTAAGGGCTATGTGGATGCAGTGCAGAAGTATAGTTTGTACAACAATGTACCCAAGCTGTTGATTGAGGCCGTTTGTGTTGCCTGCATGATGGGCTATATGATCTTTATGACGGCTGCAGGTGTGGATACGGATGATATGATTACCACCCTGACAGCCTTCGCAGCAGCGGCACTGGTGCTGCTTCCCTGTGTGAACCGCGTAAATAACCAGATTAACAATATTTCCTATTTTGAACCTTTCTTTCTGGGGGTAAGCGACAATCTTCAGGATGAGATCAGCGGTGAAAAAACGGATATGACTTTTGCTACGGATCATGATGAAAAGCTTCCGGTTGGGCAGAAGATTGAAATGAAGGATATTGTTTATGCATATCCCAATACGGACAAATTGATTTTTGACCATGCGAATCTGACTATACCGGTTGGCGCCAGTGTGGGTATTGTGGGAACGTCCGGCGTCGGAAAGAGTACAATAGTGGATATTCTGCTGGGGCTTTTGGAAATGCAGGAAGGCAAGATATTGGCCGATGGTGTGGATGTGAAGACCAAATATCGTGCATGGCTGAAGAATATCGGTTACATTCCCCAGATGATTTTTATGCTGGACGATACGATCCGTAAGAATGTGGCTTTCGGTGTGCCGGAAGACAAAATTGATGAGGATCGTCTCTGGGGAGCACTAAAAGAGGCACAGCTGGACGAGTTCGTAAAAACCTTACCTGATGGGCTGGAAACAAGTATTGGTGAGCGGGGAATCCGGCTTTCCGGAGGACAGAGACAGCGAATCGGTATTGCCAGAGCCTTGTATAACAATCCGGAGGTGCTGATTCTGGATGAAGCCACTTCTGCACTGGATAATGATACGGAGGCTGCGATCATGGAATCCATCAACAGGCTGCAGGGTAAAAAGACGCTGATTATTATTGCACATAGATTACAGACCATCGAGAAGTGTGATATGGTGTATCGGGTAGAGAATGGCAAGGCGGTCATCGAGCGCAGTAAAATGTAAATACATCGGCAAACGGCCGGGTTCTCCGCCTTATAGATTACTCACACACCGTGACAAAAATGTGAGAAGAACATGATTCAGGAGTGCAAAAATCCTAACCAATTTTAAATGGATTTTGCATTGTAATTATGAAGGTGCTGAATAATTACAAGAATACAATATTTAGGAATTGCGAGGTGGGGGATATGAAGTTGAGCGTCATAGTTCCTGTATATAATATGGCAGGGGATGGAAAATTACAGTTTTGTCTGGATGCTCTGATTAATCAGACCATTTCCGATTATGAGATTATTGCGGTGGATGATGCCTCAACCGATAATTCTCTGGAAATTTTGCGAGAGTATGAGAAAAGGTATCCCAGCCTGATAAGGGTTATCGCCCATGAAATGAATAAGCGTCAGGGCGGTGCCAAAAATACGGGGCTGAAATGTGCGAAAGGCGAGTGGGTTGGCTTCGTGGACAGTGATGACTGGGTAACACCGGATTATTATGAGAAGCTGCTTAATAAGGCGGCCCAGACAGGAGCAGACATGGTGGGCTGTGATTACAGCCTGGTGCATGAGCATACCTTCCATGTGGGCCAGGTGGTGCAGAATAATAGTCTGGAGCAGACCGGTGTGCTGGATGATGAGAAGCACAAAAAACTGATCATGCGCTCCGGCAGCATGGTCATCAAGATTTACAGGCATGAAGTGATCAAGGAGCACCAACTGGAGTTTCCGGAAGGGATTTTTTACGAGGACAATTGTGCAGGACCGGTGTGGTCACTGTATTTTAACCATTTTGAAAAGGTGGAGGAGCCCCTGTATTATTATTATCAGCATGATACCTCTACCGTGCATTACATAACGGAGGCCAAGTGCCGGGATCGTATGATTGCGGCGGCAATGATGCTTCAGGAATGTAAGGACAGAGGATTCTTAAAGAAGTATCCTCTGGAGATTGAGTACCGTTTTACGGAGCTTTATTATGCGATAACACTCTTTTCCTACATGCTGGGCGCAAAGAAGAAACGCCTTGCGTTTGTGAAGGAATTGAAGGAGGGCATGGTAAATGCATTTCCGGACTTTCAGAGGAATCCTTATTACCAGCAATTTACCGGGGAAGAGGAGAAGCGGATGATTGCCATGCAGATGCAGTCGGATAAAAAGTTCTTTCATTATTACGGCTTGAAGGTAAAGGTGCGGAAGGTGCGCAAGAAGCTTAAGATTTAGATAATGTGTTCGGAAGCCGAAGCCTTATATATCGCTCACACACCGGACAAAGGACATTTTCCGAAGTTTGTTCGTTGTACGTTGCATTACGCGATATATAAGTCTCCGTCTTCCTGATACATTGGACATTTACATGGAGGTATCAGATGAAGAAAATCGCTATTATACCCGCAAGAGGCGGCAGTAAAAGAATACCCAGAAAAAATATCAAGGAATTTTGCGGAAAGCCTATTCTGGCTTATTCCATAGAGGCTGCGCTGCAGTCCGGCATCTTTGATAAAGTCATGGTGTCTACCGATGATGAAAAAATCGCGGAAATTGCAAGACAGTATGGTGCAGAAGTGCCTTTTTACCGCAGCGAGCAGACTTCCAATGATTATGCAACCATGCCGGAAGTATTTCTGGAAGTGTTTGAAGAGTATGAGAAGCGGGGCGAAAAATTTGAGCTGGGATGCTGTGTTTTCCCCACAGCGCCCTTTATTACCGGAGAAAAATTAAAGGAGGCTATGGAGAAGCTGGAAGCTTCGGATGCAGATACCTTGTTCCCGGTGGTTGCATTTGGCTATCCGCCCCAGAGGGCTTTGGTGATAGAGGACGACAGACTGGTATTCAAGTATCCGGAGTATATGGACAGCCGTTCTCAGGATCTGCAGAAGCATTACCATGACGCGGCGCAGTTTATTATGTTCCGGATTGAAGCGTTTCAGCAGAACAAGAAGTTTTGGCTGGGAAATATTTTGCCCTATGAAATATCAGAGCTGGAAGTGCAGGATATCGATACTTCCACAGACTGGGAGATTGCGGAGATGAAGTACCGCATATTACGGGGGCAGGTGTAGAAGAGTTTGGATTTTATGTTTTGTGACGAAGTGTGAGTAGCGGAGATTTAAGGAAGATGACGAAGCGCAGAATAGCAGTTTTATCAAATGTGAATATGAATTTTGTGGTGCGGATGCTGAAGCGGGAGTTTGATCTGTATGAGGTAGAAGGCTACGGAAATGAGCTGGCAGTCCTGCTGAATCGTCAGTCTTCTTACTATGAGTTTCAGCCGGAGATGACGTTCTTTGTTATGGATTTGTTGGAGCTTGTGGGGCATGAAATATCTGCGGACAGTGATTCCGGTTATGTAAAAATGGACAATTGGATTCTCCAGCTGGAAAATTCTCTGGAGAAGAATCAGATTTATTATATTTCAGATGGCTTTTTATGGGGGGCGGAAACGGCAGCCTTGCCTGGTCCGCTGGCAAAGCAGAGAGCAGAAAGTTACTGGTTGGAGCAGCTTGCGAAGCTTCAGGAGCGGCATTCCAATGTGCGGATTTTTCCGTACAGGCAGATTATTGAAGGATTGGGTGTGAATACCAGCTTTTCCCTGAAGACCTGGTATCTGGGTAAGATTCTGCATACAGCAGAAGCCCAAAAGCAGATTGGAGAGGAAATCCGTAGACGTGTGGAGCTGGAGTACCGCGTGTCGAAAAAGGTGCTGGTACTGGATCTGGACAATACGCTGTGGGGTGGCCTGGCAGGAGAAAACGACCATACGCCCATACAACTGTCTGATGACCATGAAGGTCTGGCTTATAAAAATCATCAGAGAGCCATCCGTCTTATACAGGAGAGTGGTGCGCTGCTTGCCATTGTTTCAAAAAATAACGAAGAGGATGCCATGGAAATTATCCGCAGTCACCCTCATATGGTGCTGGGAGAAAAGGATTTTGCGGCAAAGCGGATTAACTGGAATCCCAAGCATGAGAATATACTGGAGCTTGCAAAAGAGCTGAATCTGGGAACCGATTCTTTCGTATTCTGGGATGATAATCCTCAGGAGAGGGAACTGGTGCGTCAGATGTTGCCTGAGGTTGCCGTGCCGGATTTCCCGGAGAAATGCGAAGAACTGGCGGCTTTCATGTGCAGGATTTATCAGCAGTATTTTGAAAAATCGGTGGTTACCGCAGAGGATAAAGACAAGACCAGGCAGTATGAGGAGAATGCCCGCAGAACCAATCTGGAAAAAACAGCAGGCAGCTTTGCGGAGTATCTGAAGCAGCTGCAGATTGTGGTGAAAAGGCTGGAGCCTGGACCAAATATCAATCGGCTCCATCAGCTGGTGAATAAGACCAATCAGTTCAACCTGACTACCAGGCGCTATGAAATGGCACAAATGCAGGATATAGTGGAAGATTCTGCAAAAATAGTGTATCTTTATAAGGTAAGGGATTGTTTTGGCGATTATGGTATCGTGGCGGCGATCATTGTAGATATGACAGGGGATGTGCCGGAAGTGGAGGAGTTTGCCATGAGCTGCCGCATTATGGGAAAAAATGTGGAGTTTGCTCTGATGGAGGACGTGGAAGCGGATCTGCATGGCATCGGCTTTGAACAGCTGAGGGGATGCTATATTCCCACTGCCAAGAATAAGCCGGTGGCAAATCTGTATGAGAAGCTGGGATACCGGCTGCTTAAAGAGACGGATGTCGGGGAGAAGAAATATGAGATTGCGCTGGCGGAGTGTCCGGAGCGAGAATATTATGTGAGCTTTGAGTAGCGGTTGAAAAGTGTAAAAATGACTGTATCAGGAATCTTACACAAAAAATAGTGGCTGCGTTCTGCGTTCAAGTATAGCAGCAAGATGGAGGCTATATGGCAAATACAAAAAAAGAAATAATCAGAACAGTGAAATTCGTATTATTTTCCGCAAGTGCAGGTATTATACAAGTGGTAAGTTTTGCGCTTATGGAAGAATGGCTGCATTTAGCCCATTGGATTTCTTATTTGGTAGCATTGATATTGTCAGTATTATGGAATTTCACACTCAATCGTAAGTTTACTTTTTACTCAGCTAATAACATACCTGTTGCAATGATGAAAGTAGCTGTGTTCTATTTGATTTTTACGCCTCTATCAACATGGTGGACTGCGGTTCTTACCGGCGAAAGTGTGGGATGGAACGAGTATTTGGTCTTGGCGGGAACAATGCTGATTAATTTTGTAACAGAATACTTATATGACCGATTTGTTGTTTTTGGCAAGAGTATTGATTCTGCGATTGCAAAGAAATGAAATGTATAGAGGAATTAAGATGAAAGAAAAAATTATCACATTGATTACGGAAATATTGATGGTTCCGGAAGGGACTGTAACCGAGACCACATTGATGGCAGACCTGGAAGAGTGGGATTCTCTGGCACACGTTATGCTCATCGGTGAGCTGGAGGAAAAGCTTTGCATCTCCATTCCGCTGGATGAAGCGGTAGAACTGACCGGCGTAGCAGATATACTGAAGGCAGCAGGATTGTAGAGGAGACCACTATGGGCGTAACACTTAGAAATATAGAAGAGGGGGATCTGGAACGCATCATGAACTGGCGCATGGATCCGGATATTACCAGGTATATGAATACCAACCCCAAGCTGACCTTGGAAGGGCAGAAGAAATGGCTGGCTTCCATCCGTGTCAAAACAGATGTGAGGTATTGGATGATTCTGGTGGATGGTCAGGAAGCTGGTGTCATCAACCTGACAGGTCTTAACAATTCTGACGGTAACCTGGGCTGGGCATATTATGTGGGCGAGAAAAAGCTGCGCAGCATTAAGACTGCCCTTTCTCTGGAAATGAGTCTTTATGACTATATTTTTGATGAGCTTCACAAGAATGCACTTTACGGAGATATTTTTACCCTGAATCAAGGGGTTATCAAGCTCCATCTGCTGTGCGGAAGTGAAATTGTAGAAGAGAAAAAGAATCATGTGTGCAAGGAAGGGGAGTATTATGACGTAACCTTTATGCGCATGACAAGAGATAGATGGAAAGAAATCAGGCATACGAAGAAGTATGAGAAGATTGTATTTTCCTGAGGATGTTGAATAGCCGGAATTCGAATCCTTATATATCACTCACACACCGGACAAAGGACATCTTTTGACCGTTGTACGTTGCATTATGTGATATATAAGGCTCCGAATTCCTGGTGAACCGAAGACCAGGAAAAACAGAAATCACAGAACAACCGTAGCAGAAAAGGAGAAATCCATGAACAAGGAAATTCGAATCGGGAATCATATCATCAGTGAGAACTCCCCTACTTTTATCATCGCCGAGATGTCCGGTAATCACAATATGGACTTTGAACGGGCGGTAGCCATTGTAAAGGCTGCCAAAGAGGCGGGAGCGGATGCCATCAAGCTGCAGACGTATACAGCAGATACCATCACATTGGACTGTGATGATCCATGCTTCCGACTGGAGCAGGAGGCTCTTTGGGATGGAATGATCCTGCACAAATTATATCAGGAAGCATATACACCATGGGAATGGCAGCCGGAGCTTAAGAAAATTGCAGATGAGCTGGGAATCATCCTTTTCTCCTCTCCTTTTGATCTGACCAGTATTGATTTTCTGGAAGAAATGGATGTTCCTGCATATAAGGTTGCTTCTTCCGAAATCAATGACATTCCATTCTTAAAAAAGATTGCAAAAACCGGAAAGCCGATTATTATTTCAACCGGTATCGCCTGTATGGAGGATATTGAAAGAGCTCTAAAGACCTGTAAAGAGGCAGGCAATGAAAATGTAATCCTGCTGAAATGCTCTACGGCATATCCGGCGCCTTACGAAGAGATTAATTTGAAAATGATTCCGAATATGCGAGAGACTTTCGACTGTATCACCGGATTGTCGGATCATACTATGGGATCTGCAGTAGCAGGCGCAGCGGTGGCTGTAGGAGCAAAGGTCATTGAAAAGCATCTGACCCTTCGCAGAAGCGACGGTGGTGTGGATTCCGCATTTTCCATGGAGCCGGAAGAGTTCAGGGAAATGGTGGACAATATCCGAATTATCGAAAAAGCCATGGGCAGGGTAACTTATGACCTGACTGCAAAACAGGAAAAGAGCAGAAAATATTCCAGATCACTTTTTGTGGCACAGGATATGAAAGCCGGAGAAGTATTTACACCGGAGAATCTGCGTTCTGTGCGCCCGGCGAATGGGCTTCATACCATGTATTATGAGGAATTGCTGGGCAAAAGGATTACCAGGGATGCTAAACTGGGTACGCCTATGAGCTGGGAACTGGTGGATTTTGAGGTGAATGTCCGGAATGAAGAATAAAAAAATTATAATCAGAGCCGACGGCAATGCGCGCATCGGTGCCGGACATTTAATGAGATGCCTGACGATTGCAGATGCTTTTGAGGAGAAAGACAGTGTGGGGTTTCTTTGTGCAGATGAAGATTCTGCAGTGCTTATTAGGGATAAGGGGTACACAGCGTGGGTGCTTCACTCGGATTATACTGATATGGAGTCGGAGTGGTCTGCCTGGAAGAGTTTATTCTCTCGAAATATACAAGAACAGGAAAATAGGAAAACTACAGAAATAGTGAAAGGCGATAAGCCGGACTCAATAGATTGGGTTATCTTAGTGGACAGCTACTATGTGACAAATGCCTATCTGACCAAACTGAAAAAGTTCGGAAAAGTGGTTATTCTGGATGATATGGCAAAAATTCCCTGGAATGCAGATATCGTGATAAATTATAATGCTTTTGCCAATCAGGAGATGTACCGGGCTCTGCAAAGCCCTTATATGACGCAGTATTATACCGGCGGCAGCTACATTCCCGTTCGGAAGGAATTCTGCGGCAGGAATTATTCTGTAAGAGAAAACGTGGAGAATATCCTGATTACCACTGGCGGCGGGGACTGTGATAATATTGCCGGACAGATACTGGAGTGTATCCGGTCGGAGAGTTGCCATTACCATGTGGTAACAGGCAGGTTCAACCCGCATTATGATACGCTGCTGGGATTAACAACCAAGCATTCTAATATTCATATTTATCATGATGTAAAAGATATGGCGCATTTGATGGAGCAGTGTGATCTTGCTGTTACGGCAGGAGGCACAACCATTTATGAACTCAGTGCCATTGGTGTACCGTTTGTCTGCTTCGCCTATGCGGAGAATCAGGAAAAACTGACAGAATATATCGGTGAAAATAGGATTGCCGGTTATGGTGGGGCTTTTCACAAGGAGCCGGAGCATACATTGGCGGCTATCAGAGCACAGATAAATGATTTGGCACGGGATTTTGAACTGCGGCAGCGTTATAGCAGGGCAGAACAGGAATTGGTGGATGGACAAGGTGCAGCCAGGATTGCAGAGGTGCTGTCAGGGCTTCGTTGAAAAGAAGATTTTTAAAGATGGAGCATGAAGATAAACGATGTTGGATATCTTTGCAAAGGTCATTGAAAAATGGTGATTTCTGCAAGCAGGATATGAGAAAGGAAAAGAGGAAAACATGACGGGACCTTCAGAAACATGGAATTACATAAAGACTAAGATCAAGCGGGAATGGAAAACGGCCTTTTTAGCGGCATTCATTCTGGGACTGTTGATTCATATGCCCATGATGTTAAGGGATATACCCAACCATGATGGTCTGGACAGCATGCATTTTGACCAAAATATGATTACCTCCGGCAGGTGGTTTCTGACTGTGGCCTGCGGTTTTTCATCCTACTTTACCCTGCCATGGCTGATCGGATTGCTTTCAATCCTGTATCTGGCGCTGGCCAGTGTGGCACTGGTAGAGTTTCTGGAAGCGAAGAAGACCACTGTCATTATCTTGATCAGTGGACTGCTGGTATCCTTCCCGGCGATCGCTTCCACCTTTGCGTATGTGTTTACTATGGACGGCTATATGATGGCGCTATTTCTTGCGGTGTTGTCTGTGCTCCTGACGAAAAAGTATAAGCTTGGTTTTCTGGCAGGTGCAGTGTGTCTGGCATGCAGCATGGGAATCTATCAGGCATATTTGCCTTTTGCGGTGCTGCTGTGTATCTATGGTATTCTGATGAACGCTATGGATGAGGGCGATCAGAAGGAACAGTCCGTTACGGAAGCGCCAATTGATTCCAAAGGGAAGACCGGTTGGAAAAAAGAGTTTAATACTTGCCTGAAGGGAAAAATCAGTCGCAGTCTGCGTTATTTATATATGGGAATTGCAGGTGTTGCAGGATATTATGTAATTTTGCAGATTCTTTTGAAGCTTCAGGGAAAAGAATTGGCTTCCTATCAGGGAATCAACAGCATGGGTAATGTGGAGAGAGCCGGACTGCTGGATATTCTGCAGAATATGTATACGGATTTTGCAGCATTTACCTTCAGAGGCAAGGTGCTGTTCAATAATATATTTTCTCTGGCTGCGGTGTGCGGGCTGGTGTTGTTGACCGGTGTTGCACTGCTGCGTCTTGTGATTGTAAAAAAGTGGTGGAAGTCCATCTGGCTATACATACTTTTAGTGCTTTTGCTTGTGGGACTGCCTGTTTCTACGAATGTGATCCTGTTGATTTCGCCGGATGTAACGTATCATGTGCTCATGCGGTATCAGTGGGTGTTGTACCCCGTCCTGATGATTGGCTTTATAGATAGATACGGTATTATTAACGGTGGTACTTCCCGTGGTAAAAAAGACCCATGGAAGGAATGGGGTATTTTATTGACAGCCGGTGTGCTGGTCTGGAATTTTGCGGTGACGGATAACATTGCCTATTCCAATTTGCAGAAGAGATATGAAAAGACCTATGCTTATTGTGTGAGACTTCTGGATCGCATCGAGCAGACGCAAGGATATTATCAGGGAATTCCCATTGCTATGGTTGGGGTAGTAGGGGATGAATCCTACCCGGTGACGGATATTACCGGTAAGGCGACTTCCGGGCTAATTGGCATGAATGGGGACGTGCTGCTTTACAGGGGAGATAATTATGAACTGTTCATGAAGCATTATCTGGGGGCCAGTCTGAATATTCTGCCTGCAGAAAGCATGGAGGAAATGTACTACAGCAAGGAATATCGGGAAATGGAAAGTTTTCCGGCTGCGGATTCCATTCGGATCATCGACGGCATCATGTATATAAAGACAGAGAATAAAGAGTAAAGTAAGATAAGAAAGAGAGGATGGGTATGGCTTTGTTGTCAATTGTACTTCCATCGTACAACGAAGAACAAAATATTGCAAATACTGCCAATGTGCTGGCTGAGCTGCTGGAACAGGAAAAGATTGATTATGAGCTGGTGTTTGTCAGCGATGGCTCCAGGGACAGAACCTACGAGGAGATTTTAAAAGCAGCAGAAAAGAATCCCAGAGTGAAAGGCGCCAGATTCAGCCGCAATTTCGGAAAGGAAGCCTGTATTTTTGCAGGCTTGAAGCTGACCACCGGTGATGCAGTGATCGTCATGGACTGTGATCTGCAGCATCCGCCTCAGGTAATACCGCAGATGTGGAAGCTGTGGCAGGAGGGCTATGAGGTAGTGGAAGGTGTGAAATCCAGCCGCGGCAAGGAAAGCCTTGCCTACAAAATGTCAGCCGGCCTTTTCTATAAGATTATGAGCTGGTTTATTAAAATGGATATGAATGCTTCTTCTGATTATAAATTGCTGGACAGAAAGGTAGTGGATGTGCTGCTGCAGCTGCCGGAGAAGAATACGTTTTTCCGGGCGTTGACTTTCTGGGCAGGATTTAAGACTACGACTGTGGAGTACGAGGTGCAGGAAAGACTTTATGGTACCAGTAAGTGGTCCCTTATCAGTCTGATGAAATATGCCATTACCAATGCAACCTCCTTCAGTACCCTGCCCCTGCAGCTGGTTACCATCATGGGCGTGGTGTCTATATTATTCAGTGTAATACTGGCGGTTCAGACATTGGTGCGTTATCTGCTGGGTAATTCGGTGGAGGGCTTTACCACGGTAATCCTGTTGATTCTCATTATCGGCGGTTTCATCATGCTGAGTCTGGGAATCATCGGACATTATATTGCCCGGATTTATGAAGAAGTGAAGGGCAGACCCAAATACATTATCAGTGATGTGACAGATAATGTGATGGGAGAAGCAGTGGGCACCTGGAAGAAGTGAGAAGGGTGGTCAATAAGCCATTTGTTGGATGTTTGAATTCAAATCATTCCATTCGGACACGGTCTGGCTCCGTGAAAAACGTAGCAGTACTAAATCTTTCAAAATAGTGGGAAGGACTTGATTGCATGAAGAAAAGAGTCGTCAGTATAGAATTGCTTCGTATGCTGGCTATGATGATGGTGGTCATGCTGCATTATCTGGGAAAAGGTGGTCTTTTGCCAGAAGTCACGGGACCAATGTCCCAGAATGGCTATGTAGCATGGGGGCTGGAAAGTCTGTCCATCGTAGCTGTAAATGTCTATATGTTGATCAGTGGGTATTTTCTGGTGGAGTCCGGATTTAAGCCGGCAAGGCTGGTGGAGTTAATCTGTCAGGTGTTGTTTTATACGATTTTGGTACCGGTGGTGCTGATAAGTTTGGGTATCGTCAGCGGAGAAGGGTTGACCATTTATAATCTGCTGCTCAATATTCTGCCAGTACAAATGAATCAGTATTGGTTCATCACTGCTTATATTATAATGTATTTGTTCAGCCCGATTCTGAGCACGGCGGCGAAAGCCATGAAGCAGGAGCAGTTGAGGAATACAGTTATTGTGTTGTTGCTGTTTTTCTCTGTCAGCAAAACGGTTCTGCCGGTAGAGCTGGCGATTGATAATCGGGGGAATGACTGTGTTTGGTTCCTCTGTGTGTTTTTGGTGGCGGCGTATATTCGCTTGTATGGAATTCCGTTTTTTGCAGGGAAGGGAGATGTGCCGGGTGTGGAATCTTCCATTTCTGCGAATATGGCATTCCGGAAGGGCATCCTTTGCTATCTGGCAGGATGCGCAGGCATTTTTGGTCTGACCTTTGCGGTTCGGGCGATTTATTTGAAAACCGGCAGTCTGGATCATTTTATAAAGATTGGGTTTGACTATAATCATGTATTGAATCTGCTGGCAGCAGTAGGGTTGTTTTATACATTCCTGAACATGAAGCTGTCGCAGGAGGGAATTGTGGCAAAGCTTATCCTAAAGGCGGCGCCCTATTCTTTGGGTGTGTATCTGTTTCATGAACAGTTGCAGATACGTACTCTCTGGCCTCAGTGGCTGGGTGCATCAGCGGAAGGAAATGTGCTTACGTTCGTGCTCCGATGTATTGGTACAGTAGTGCTGGTTTATGTTCTGGGAACCCTGGTGGATGCAGGCAGGGCACGGTTGTTTCAGGGAGTCAGACATTGCCGACCATGGAAACATATTTGATTAATAGAGAGGGTGAAAATGTATGTCGTTAGAAAAAGTAAGAGCGTACTTAAAGGAGTATGGTTTAGATCATAAAGTTATGGAGTTTGAAGTTTCTTCTGCAACTGTCGAAGAAGCAGCAAAAGCGATTAATTGTAAAGAGCAGGAAATTGCAAAGACTTTATCATTTATAGTGGATGATAAACCAATTTTAATTGTAGCTTCTGGAGATTCAAAAGTTGATAACAGTAAATATAAAGCTGAATTTCATACGAAAGCAAAGATGATTCCATTTGATCATGTTGAGAAAATGGTAGGACATGCCGTTGGTGGAGTGTGTCCTTTTGGAGTAAATGATGATGTGGCAATATATTTAGATAATTCCTTAAAGAGATTCGGAACCATCTATCCTGCTTGTGGCAGCTCAAATAGTGCAATAAAACTAACATTAGAGCAATTAGAAAAAATAACAAATTATGAAAAGTGGGTTGATGTTTGTAAAGATATTCCGTAACAAAAACTCAAATGAATCTATAAATGAAATTAAGAAAACAGGAGTTTGCGAGTGACACCAATATTACAAAAAGAGCAAAAAATTACAGCGTTCCTCCAATATATATATCCGCTGATTCTGTTGATTTACCCCCTTAGACATATTCGGGTGGGCGCAGAATGGTGGGATACCGGCTATAACTATGCCAATTTCATGTACATGGATCGGATGGATGAGATGTGGCTGTTTGGCACCTATCTGGGCAATGCTGTAGGGAATCTGCTGCAGAAGCTTCCTTTCGGGGATACTATGGTGGGAATGAATCTCTATACCGGATTGCTTGTCAGTGCTCTTGCACTTGCTGGCTATATTTTTTTTGTAAAGAGCATTAAGCTTCCGGCGTGGATTGCGTTTCTGGGAGAATTTCTAGCTATCAGTCTTTGCTGGTGTCCGACCGCCTTGCTGTATAATTACCTGACCTATCTGTTGATGGGGGCAGGGTATGTGTTCTTGTACCAGGCTCTTATGAAAGAGGAGAAAAAGAGTCGGATTTACTTTGTGCTGGCAGGGGTGGTGCTCGGTGTAAATGTGTATACCAGATTCTCCAATCTGGCACAGATGGCTCTGGTCGTGGCGGTATGGGCTATGGGAATCATCCGCCGGGAAAAATTTTCCAAAGTAGTAAATCAGACCCTATGGTGTATTCTGGGTTATGTGCTGGGTGTCGGCAGTGTGTTTGGATGGATCGCTGTGAGATATGGGGCAGGCACTTATGTGGATGCGATCATCCGCCTGCTCAGTATGCCTGCTGAGGCTTCCGATTATACAATTGCTTCCATGGTTATCTATCAGCTTCGCAATTATCTGCAGAATCTGATCTGGTTAAGTTATTTTGTGGTATTCGTGCTGGTGGGAGTAGTGGTTTATGGAAGCTTCCTTTTTGTTGCCCGCAGGCTGAAAGCCGCACCGGAGGCGCAGGGCTGCCAATGTGGTTCAGGCAGGCTTTCCAGATGGATAAAGAGGATGGCAAGGGTCGGCTACATAGGTGGTATGCTGTTATTTCTCTATTATATGCGCAACCAGAACATGTTCAACATGAAGTTCAGCACCAAGTTGAGTGCCTTTCAGTGGGCGGTCATCCTGCTTACGGCAACCTGGATTATTGGATTGATTGTGATTTTCAGTAAGAAATTCGCGGAACGGGAAAAGCTGCTCTGCGGCATGAATATTATCACGATCGTGATTACGCCGCTGGGAAGCAATAATCATTTGTACGCTTCTATAAATAACCTGTTTTTTGTGGCTCCCTTTACTCTGTGGATGATCTGGCGGTTTTTAAGATGGATGCCGTGGGAAATCCCTGCGGGTGGTTTTCTGGTAAAATTTGTAAAGAGTGTCTCTGATAAGATTTCTGTGAAATCATCTCTCGGAATGCTTTCTGGAGTGAGAAAGAGCGATAAAAAGAAGAAGCCCAAGTCGTTTGGTGAAAAAATAGCAGCATTTTGCCTGCGGCTTTACCCTGTAAAGGCGATGCTTGTCTGTATCATCGCCATGATTTTCCTGCAATCCACCCTTTTCGGATGGTATTATGTGTTTTCAGAGGGGGATGGTGGCGAAAATCTTCACACAAATATCGAAAATAGTGATATACTGAAAGGGATGTTAACCTCCCCTGACAGAGCAGAGGCGATTTCCACGATCGTGGCGTATGTCAATGACAATGATTTAAAGGGCAGAGAGGTAATCCTGTATGGTCAGATTCCTGCCATGTCTTATTATCTGGAGATGCCCTTTGCCATCACCGCCTGGCCGGATCTGCGGTCCTACAATTATGAGATTATGGAGAGGGATCTGGCAGATCTGGAGGAACAGATTGCGTTGGGAGAAAGAGAACTGCCGGTGATCCTGCTGGAGATAAGACGGGGCAGTTATCTGCTGGAAGGAGAGGACGCTCTGGCGAAAATGGGGGTCAGTGAAAAAGATATTAATCAGATAACAGCGGATGAAAAGCTGCAGTTATTGGATTCATTTATAGAAAAATATGGTTACCGCAAGACCTTTGAAAACACCAAATTTATTATGTTTCAGGCTGATACTGAAAGGAGAGAGCAAGAATGATCAATTTTAATGTTCCACCCTTTACCGGAAAAGAAATGGACTATATAAGAGAATGTGTGGAGAACCAGAAAATTTGTGGGGATGGGGGTTACACACGCAAGTGCAACGAATGGTTTGAAAGAAAGACAGGTGCCTCAAAATGTCTGCTGACCACTTCTTGCACCCATGCCACCGAGCTGGCAGCACTGCTTGCAAAAATCAAGCCGGGGGACGAGGTGATCATGCCCTCCTATACATTTGTTTCTACAGCAGATGCATTTGTGCTCCGGGGGGCTACACCGGTGTTTGTGGATATCCGTCCGGATACTATGAATATTGATGAGAATCTGATCGAAGCTGCCATTACCGAGAAGACCAGAGCTATCGTGCCGGTTCATTATGCAGGAGTTTCCTGCGAAATGGATAAGATTATGGAGCTGGCGAAAAAGTATGATCTGGTGGTGATCGAAGATGCAGCTCAGGGCGTTATGTCAACCTATAAAGGACAGCCCCTGGGAACCATCGGCGATTATGGCTGTTACAGCTTCCATGAGACCAAGAACTACAGTATGGGAGAAGGCGGAGCTCTGTTGATTCAGGATCCTGCAAACATTGAGGCGGCTGAAATTATCCGCGAAAAGGGTACCAACCGCAGCAAATTTTACCGTGGACAGATTGACAAATATACCTGGGTGGATCACGGATCTTCCTACCTGCCAAGTGATATGAATGCAGCATATCTCTATGCTCAGCTGGAAATGGCGGAGGAGATCAATGATATCCGACTGGCTAATTGGAACCGTTATTATGAGAAGTTAAAGCCTTTGGCTGACGCAGGGCATATTGAACTGCCCACCATTCCGGAAGGCTGTGTGCATAATGCCCATATGTTTTATATTAAGGCGAAGGACCTAGATGTGAGAACTGCCCTGATCGAACACCTGAAGGCCAGAGGGGTACATTCTGTGTTCCACTATATTCCCCTTCATTCTGCGCCTGCAGGACTGAAATTCGGACGTTTCCATGGGGAGGATCGGTATACTACCACAGAAAGTGAAAGATTGCTGCGTCTTCCCATGTACTATAGGCTTACACTGGAGCAGGTGGACTATATCTGTGAGCAGGTAAAGGCCTTCTATCCGAACAAATAAAGGGTTATGGCAAGAATGGAGATTTGTATGAAGAGAAAAAAGCAGATATCCCGAAATACCCGGCTGGCTGTTGGACTTTTGAGTCTGGTATTTGCGATACTGGTATGTTTGAATATATTTGTGGGAGAGAACTGGATAGATTCCGATATGGCGGCGGAAATGATTTTTTCCCGACTGATTGCCCGGGAGGGGGGCTTGTTTGCCACCACTAACTGGTATTATTCCACGGAATTCAGGATTTTGTATACACAGCTGTTCATGGTGCCTCTGTTTCATGTTTTTGAGAGCTGGCAAGTGATCCGAACGATTACAAATATGATAACCTATCTGCTTTTGCTGGGCAGCTATTATTACTTTATGAAACCCCTGCGCAGTAAGGCGTCCACAGTGATTTATTCTTCTGTGATATTACTGCTTCCTTTTTCAGAGACGTTTTTGACCCATGTGCAGATGGGCAATACTTATATGCCTCATATGATCATTATATTCTTCTGTTTCGGTATGTTCCTGCGTCTGGCAGGGGACTGGAGTAAGGAAGCGTGGAAGGCTGCCGTGCAGAGAGGAATCCTTATGCTAAGCTATGTTCTGCTCAGTGTGATCTGCGGCATGTCAGGAGTCAGATATGTGCTGGCATTGCAGCTGCCTCTAGTTCTGACCGGCGTATGGACGTTCTTGAAAGCAGAGGGATTTCATCCTCTGAGAAGAACAGCAAGTATTACAAATCTGAAAAAACTGCTTCAATCGAAAGAAATGCGTTATATATGGTACGGTCTTCTGGGGTTATTCTGTGCTATGGCAGGTTACGTGATCAATATTTTGATCCTTGCGCAGAAATTCCAGTTCCAGACCTACGAAGCCACCAATTTTATACAGGTATTCCAGGGCGTGCTGCTGGAAAGAGTGCAGAACACCATGGGCAATCTGCTGATGCTTTTCGGTTATATTGAAAATAAGGGCTTTTTGTCAGTGCGGGGTCTGATTTCTCTGATCGCCTTTGCCCTGTTAGTGGGGATCGTGCTTCTGACCATCAGATGCAATCGGCTTATGAAAGATAAATCCATGCAGGAAATTCCTGCTTACGATCATAAAATATTTGTGCTGAGATTTTTTGTGGTGGCTTTTTTTCTGAATACCTTTGTGTTTATCTTTACCACCAGTACCATGACCTCAAGGTACTATATTACGGTATTTATGTTTGTGCTGCCGCTGATCTGTATGTATTTTGAACTGGAGAAGCTGCCTCTGGACAGGATATTGGTGGCACTGTTTGTGTGCGGTGCACTGGGACTGGCTTCTGCGAAATGTGTATATTCCTTTATGGACAAGGATAAGAATGCGGAAGAGAAAAAAGTGGCGCAGTTTTTGCAGGAGCATGCTTATGACTTTGGCTATGCCACCTATTGGAATGCCAATATTTTGACGGAGCTGACGGACGGCTATGTGGAAGTGGCCAATGTGGGTGAAGTGACAGATATGTCCATGTTCTACTGGTCCAGTCCTAAGATGTATTATGAGCAAGATTACCATGATGGTCAAACGTTCCTGCTTTTGACAACGGAGGAAGCCTCTGAATATAAAGAGGCAGAAGTTGTTCGAAAAGGCGAAAAAGTCTATGAAGACGCTGGGTATGTTGTTTATCATTACGATTCTGTGGAGGAGTTGTTGCAGTGAGAATTTTGCAGAAGGCAAAAACATATAGGGTTCAGATCATTGTGGTTCTGCTAATCATTCTGGTGCAGTGTGCCTTTGTAGGGCAAAAGGAAGGATATCACATGGATGAACTTCTCAGCTTTGAATTGTCTAATGGGGAGTATAATCCCTGGATTGTGCCCACTCAGCCGGTAGGAAGACTGGCGAAGTTCATGCAAGAGGAGATCAACGGAGAGACTCTTGGAGAGACCATTGGCAACATCAAGGACACTGTGGTGGATGTGTTGGAGAACCGTGGAAACAGCAAGCTGTTAAGCTTTAAGGCAGATGTATATGAGGAGCCGGTCTGGATTACCAGACAGCAGTTTCAGGATTATGTGACCACCGGCGAGGGAGACAGATTCAATTATCTGTCGGTTTATTTCAATGTGAAGGACGATAATCATCCGCCGGTTCATTTTATGCTGCTACATACCATTTCTTCCCTCTTTCCGGGAAGTGTAATTCCTGTGATGGGCTGTGTGATTAACATGGTAGCTTTGGTAGGGTGTGCGATTTTGCTGATGAAGCTGGGGATGCTGCTGGATAAGTGCGGTGTTCTGCGCAATCGGTTCGGAACGATTTGCGGCATCGTGGCGGCGGTGTTGTATGGCTGCTCCCAGGCGGCAACCGCAACTACACTGCTGATCCGTATGTATGGTGTATTGACTTTCCTCTGCATGGCATTCTTTTATATTCATATCCGTAAGTGGCTGAAAAGAGATTTTGATAAGAAGAATGGCCCGCTGATCACGGTTACAGTACTGGGCTTTCTGACCCAGTATTTCTTCCTGTTTTATTGCCTGGTGCTGGCAGTGGTAACAGCGGTGTGTTTATTTGTATACCGGAGAAAGAAAGAACTTTTGCTATACATCCGATCCATGGTAATTGCGGCAGTGATCGGTGTAGGGGTGTTTCCGTTTTCCATTGGGGATGTTTTTGCAAGCGCAAGAGGTGTGGAGGCGCTGGATAAGCTGAACAGCGGATTTGCGGATTTTATCACCAGAATCGGTGTTTTCGGAGAAATCCTGCTGACCAGATGCTTCGGCAATGCGTGGGTTGGTCTGCTGTTGTTAACAGCCTCACTGGTATTGGGCGTGGTATTATTTTGGAAAAAGAAGGAGCAGAGACCGCTGCTTGCATTCTGCTATCTACCTGTTGTGGGATATTTTCTGCTGGCAGCAAAGCTGTCCCCCATGTATGTGGATCGATATCTGATGGCAAGCTTTCCCTTTGTAATCAGCTGGCTGGCTGTTCTGCTCTGTTATCTATTGTATAGAATACCGCAGACGGGTAAATGGATGGTAAGTGGGGTAACTGCAGTATACTGTTGCTTAAATATTTTTACTTATGATGGAACCTATTTATATACCGGTTATGAAGAGCAGTTACAGATTGCGGAAGAATACAGTGAACGGTCCTGTATCTGTCTGTATGAAGGCTCGGGATATTATGACAATCTGTTGGAATTTGCAGAATATGATAAGACGCTTCTGGTTACTCCCCGGGAATTGCTGGAGAGAAAGGATGCCTCTGATATAGCACAGTTGCAGGAAGTGGTTTTTGTGGTAAAAAACATTATTCCGGAAGAAGCATTGCAGGAGATTTTGGAGAAGTATCAGTTTGAAGTCAGCGAAGTGTTGCTTGAAGAGGGTGCCTGCGGGGATGATGTATACCTGTGCCGCAGGATCAAATGATGGGTGGAAATTCCAAGTGCCGACGCCTTGAAAGGGGCCTTCATTGGAATATTATTCGTCTTAGAATTATAATCAAGGTGTTTCGTTAACATATGGTATAGTAAGGAGTCGGAATGTTAGGAATACAGATAAGTATATTAGGGATTATCTTGCTGGTAATTCCCACTGTGATAGGCACTCTTTTTGCAGATAGGAATAATGCTGGTGCTTGTTTGCCCTTTGCCTGG
This sequence comes from Acetatifactor sp., assembly GCA_045593865.1. Taxonomy (GTDB): domain Bacteria; phylum Bacillota; class Clostridia; order Lachnospirales; family Lachnospiraceae; genus Acetatifactor. Next base: position 21,564 of record JAZNXM010000150.1, read on the forward strand.
GTCGGCGGGCAGATGTTGCTCTGGGCTGGATTTCTGGTTATCAGTACTCCACTCATATTGCTGGAAAAGTCCTTTACACTGGTAACCATTGCATTTGGAGTTTATACCGGATTGTTGCTGGCGATAGCTGTGGCGGTTGAGACAGTAAGGCATGTGGGGAAAGAGCAGTTAAGCGGAAAGAAAGTAAGTGCAAAGCAGTTGTGTGAAGGGCAGGTACATGGAAATGAGATGCCCGAGGGGGATGCCAGAATGGAGAGAAAATCTGCAGACCGGTATTTGTTATGGAGCACATTTGTAATTTTGCTGCTGGTTCAGATGGTATTGACAGTATGTATGTCCTACGAGGAAGGCGATGATGCCTTTTATGTGGCAATTTCCACGATTACAGAATCTGCCGACAATATGTACCGTATTTTGCCCTATACCGGAACGGGAACAGGACTGGATGCCAGGCATGGGTTGGCACCATTCCCTGTATGGGTGGCTTACCTTGCAAGACTTTCGGGGATGCCGGCTGTCAGTGTGGCGCAGGTGGTTTTGCCGGTTGTGCTGATTGGAATGGCTTATGCAATATATTATCTGATGGCCCAGCAGTTGTTTGCAGAGCATAAGAAAAATATTCCCTTCTTTATGATACTCACAGAATTCATGGTGCTGTTTGGAGGCTATTCCGTCTATTCGGCGGAGAATTTCCTTCTGGTAAGGGCTTCTCAGGGAAAAGCAGTCATCGCCAATATGATTATTCCGTTCTTGCTGTATCTGTTAATGCTCTTGCTGGGGAAGATGCAGAAGCAGGAGAAAGCGGGCGTACGTTATTGGATCTTGCTGGCGCTCACGATGATGGCAGGGTGTCTGTGCAGTACCCTGGGAACCCTGCTGACCTGCATGTTCCTTGGGATTGTGGGACTGTGTGCGGCGGTCAGTTACCATAAATGGAAGGTACTTTTGCCCATGGCATTGTGCTGCGCAGTGCCTGCGGGAATTGCACTTCTGTATTTTCTGCTGGAGTAGGGGTTTCGTGACAGTGCTTCGGAATCTATGAAAAACGGGGCTCCAAATTCGGGTATTGAAGAAATCCAAAGGCTGAGCATCGGGAGGAAATGGTTATGCTAGAAACTTTTCAAAAATATAGTGGCTCAGGGCTGATGCTGAGCTGGTTCCTGGTGGCACTTGTTTATTTATTGTTTTGCGAGAAGAAAAAAACGAACCGGATATTATTGGTTTATGTGCCCATAGTGACCCTATTGATATTTTTTAATCCCCTGTTCTTCCATTTCTTCAGCTCCCTGACAGAAGAAGCGATTTACTTTCGGATTTTGTGGCTGCTACCGGTCACGGTGGTGATTGGATATGCAGCCGTGCAGATTTATAATACGCTGGGGGGCTGGATAAAGGTATGCTTTGGGGGTATGGCAGTATTTCTGATCGTGATTTCCGGAAGACTGGTCTATACAAATCCTTTGTTTGAGAAAGCGGAGAATATGTATCATGTTCCCCGCGAGGTTGTTGAGATCTGTGAGGCCATCGAGATAGAGGGCAGAGAAGTTATGGCGGCTTTTCCCTCGGAATTTGTATTGTATGTGAGACAGTATTCCCCGACGGTATGCATGCCCTATGGAAGAGAAGTGGTTATGGGGGCGTATAATGATCTGTATGAATTGTTGCAGCAGGACACGATTATGGTGGAAAAGCTTGAGGATTGTGCAAGACAGTATGGATGCCATTATGTCATTCTTTCGGAAGAAAAGGTGCTGCTTGGGGATATGGAAGAATATAACTATGAGATGTTTGTTCAGGTGGGCAAATATGTTATTTATAAAGATACTACCATGAATTTTAATCTGTATTAAAAGATGCCGTACAATCAAAGGAGCGGAACGGCCGCCCGAGAGTCTGACCTTGTGGCGTTTATCCTTTGATTGTACGGCGCAATTTTTCATATCAAATCCATGATTTATTCGTCATAATATTCTAGTGCATATACGAAGCGTTCTGCAACTTTTTTTCTGCCTTCCAGATTCAGATGAAGATTGTCTGCCAGATACTGGTCGGCGTTCAGTTCGTTGACCGTGCCGTAGAAATTATCCAGAAAGCTGGCAGCGTGCATACTTGCACCGCGCTCCAGCATCAGGGCGTAGGTGGATAACGGATATTCGTCATACAAGTATAAATCACTGCTCACATAATCGCCGTTCTCGTTCACTGCATAAGCATAGGTAGGACTCATAACGATAATACGGATGTGGGGATAGTATTCGTGCAGCTTTTCAATACCGGCATTCAGATTGCCATAATAGGTCTGTATATCCGTATTGTTCTCCGGATTGGATATCTTTCTGCCAGCCAGATAATCGCTTGCATCATACATAACGGTAACAACATCCACCGTACTGAAATCCAGAGTACTCAGAGTCTCATAGGCTTCCCGGGCACCCACAGGAACATCCTCGCCCAGTGCTTCAAAGGCACTCTCATAAATAATGGTATTCTTCATGGCCGCCAGAGTTGTCAGCCAGAAAAAGTTAAAGGCATCCATAGGATCGTTTTCCGCACTGAAGGTTGGCTCGGAAGCCGCCAGATAAGAGCCATCCACGGCGCAGTTGTACACGACAGCATCCGTCAGGGTCTCAATCAATTGGGATAAGTTGTTTTCGCTGCCCAGATCATCGGAGAAGGGGGCGTTGCCAAAAGCGACAACGGTACGGACTCCATCATCCGCAGCGGCAGAATCACCGGTGTTGAGCATGGGAAGGATATTATCCAATACTTCAAGCTCCAGTTCGGTATTGACATGATTCGGGTCATAATCTGATTCAATCCGTTCTCCCCAGGTAAAAAATCGGTATACGATAAAAATGACAGACAGGACAAACACCACAAGCAGGACAATATGCCAGTTAATGCGGAAAATATATTTCTCAAAGAAGGTAGAGGGTTCTTCGTGGTCTTCTGAAAGAGAGTCAGGATTCGAACGGTTATTTTGAGCGGTCTGAAATTCCCCAGAGGTATTTTTGGTGGAAGAAACAACGCCTCTGTCCAACGTGGTATCATCATCCAAATCGATGATATCAAGAGGCGGAAGGTTTGAAGTATGCTTTTGTTCAGAATGATTTTCTTTCATGTTGCCGGTCATTCCTTTCTATTAAGGTACTGGGCACAGACTGCTTTGAAAAACAATCCGTATAAATCCATTTTACTATTATATGGAAAGATTGTCCATATAATTAAAAAGTCTTAAGAATTTTAAATTAGTATGTTTAAGATTTAAGAATTTATGAATAAGTGCTTATTTACTTGCACCAAAGAAATGAGGATGTTATACTATTTTAGATAATATGATTAAAATGGGAAGGATTTACATATGAAGATATCTTTTGTTTTAGGCGGAAAGTCCGGAAAAAAGAATGGGGGTCGGGAGTATCAGGAGGAATGGGATTTTGTAAATGATATGAATGACACGGATCTTGAACAAGATTTAGCTGAAGAAGAATATATGGAAGACGCTGACGAAGCATATATGGAAAGCGGGTATGCGGAGGAATATGCTGAGGCAGAGGCGGAAGAGTATGTTGCAGAATATGTTCAGATGGATTATGACGAGGAAGATGCAGAGGAATATGCCGAAGCAGAGGCAGAAGAAGTGTATATAGAAGAATATGCCGAGGCAGAGGCAGAAGAAGTGTATATAGAAGAATATGCCGATGCAGAGGCAGAAGAGTATGCGGCAGAATATGCTCAGATGGATTATGACGAGGAAGACGCAGAGGAATATGCCGAAGCAGAATACAGTGATGAGGAAGCTGCCTGTAGATTTGCTGCGGGGGCGTTTGTCCGGGAAGACTTGGATGAGATCCACTATGAAGATGAGGCGTATGAAGTCGATGAGTATGGGCAGGATGACGATTGCGATGCATACGAGGATGCCGACGAATACGAGGAAGAGGATGCATACGAGGATGCCGATGAATATGATGAAGAGGATGAGAATGAAGGTTTTTTTGCACTTCTGGGCAGAACCGGTGCTGCGGACAAGCTGATCATGCTGGGGGGGCTGGCAGTTCTGCTGGTGGCACTGATAATGGGAGGCATTTTCGTTAGAAATCAGATGCGTGCGGAGGAAGAAGACGGGCTTATAGAAGTGGGTAAGCAGCTTGCACAGATTGAAACAATCGGTGGCTCCGGTCTGCTGGCTGTGTCTGATGCTCAGAAAGCGGCATTGGAAGCGGCTGAAATCGTGGAAGAAGAGAAAGAGAAGCCTTCTACGGAATATGAAGAGGAAGAATATAAGATAGAAGTTAATGTGAAACTGAGCATAACTTCTATTGAAAAGGATTTAAAGATTAAATTCATTAATCAGGAAACTGACAAGCTGGTGGGAAATGTTCCTTTCAGTGTTCAGGTTACGGAACCTGACGGAGGGCAATCACTCTGGTCGGATGATGATATGGATGGTATTATTTATAAAAAGAATCTGGAAGCAGGTCAGTATAAAATTTCTGTGAATCCTTTCCAGAATGAAAAGTATAAAAAATATGGTATACCTACAGGTCAGCAGAAAGTTAAAGTAAAGGCAAAAATTGAGTATAATAAGGTTGATGTATCGGATGAGATAAAAACCGAGTCGCAGGTTGATGTGCAGAAGGAAGATACCAAGAAGAATGAGACTGTGGTAGAAAGCTATTTGACGGATACGGTGCCATGGGTAGAAAGTACCGCTACGCTGGTAAGCTATACAGAGGTGGCAAAGACCAATATTGCAGATCCTATGCAGCCGGCTGCGGATGCAAACGAGGCGACAGCAAGTTCTGCAACGGATACAAGCGCGACTGCGGCGGCAAGTTCTGTAACCTATGCGAGAAGGATCGCCACCGCAAGTTTGATAACTGCTACCAATTCCACGACTCCGCCAGTTCCTGTGATGCCTACAAGCTCTCCCGGTCCCGCGTCTTCGGATACCACCGTATCCGGCGGGGATATTGGAGTGACGCCGACGCCGACCCCGACGCCGACGCCGACCCCAACCCCGACGCCGACCCCGACCCCGACGCCGACCCCAAGTCCTATGGTGCTGACGTTGGACAAGAAAACAGCTACGGTATATATAGATCATCCCGTTACGGTTACCGTATCTGTGGAAAACTGGATGAAGGAAGCGAAGATAACGGCGGAATCTTCTGATACGAATGTAGCAACGGTTAGCGTACAGGATAAGAAGGTAACGATTACCGGTGTTGCAGCGGGCACAGCGGACATTACGGTAAACTGTACCGCAGAAGTAGCGGTAACAGAGAAAACGCCGGATGGTACCGGTACTGTGGAGAAAACCCTGATTTTTAAAGCTGAACCGGTTGTATGTTCAGTGGTGGTCAAAGCAAATCCCAAAAAGGATACCGAGACAGTCCTGAAGGATAATCAGGGCAGGGATGTTTATGTTCTGGACGGAGAAGATTACAGAGCAGCGGTTCATGCGGATTATTACACATACAGTAAGTTCTATATAAAAGGCGAAGCCAAATATACCGGCTGGCAGACACTGGAAGGCAAGAGATATTACTTCGATGCTTCCGGCAAGAAAGTAACAGGAGAACAGGTTATTCAAGGTGTGAAATATAACTTTGCAAGTGATGGAACACTGGTAACCGGCTCCGGTACACTGGGCATTGACATTTCCAAGTGGAATGGTAATATAGACTGGGCTGCAGTTAAGAACTCCGGAGTGTCTTATGTCATTATCCGGTGCGGATACAGAGGCTCATCGCAGGGTGCTTTGATTAAGGATTCCAGATTTGAAAGCAATATTCAGGGCGCTATCAATGCGGGCTTAAAAGTAGGTGTATATTTCTTTACACAGGCAATCGACAAGAATGAAGCTGTGGAAGAAGCTTCCATGGTATTAGATTGTGTGAAGACTTACAAGATATCGTATCCGATTTTTTTGGATGTGGAGCCAAGCGGTGGCAGAGCCGATGGCCTTGATGTGGCTACCAGAACAGAGATATGTAAGACCTTCTGTGAGACCATTCAGAACTATGGATATACAGCAGGTATTTACGCAAATAAAACATGGCTGACGGAGAAGATTAATACGGCTGATCTAAGCAGCACTTACAAGATCTGGCTTGCACAGTATGCTTCTGAGCCCACTTACGCAGGAAGATATGATATGTGGCAGTATAAATCCACAGGTGAAATAGACGGCATCAGCGGTGACGTGGATATGAATCTGAGTTATCTTGGATACTAATTGAGAAAAGACTTTTATGAGATAGGCAGGAAGCGGGAATACTTCCTGCCTGTTTTGCTTTGTGGAAACAGTGTATATTAAAGAAATCTTAAAACTACATTAAGGATGTTTGCACTAGCTATATATGCAAAAATATGATAAGATGTAAACAGTGCAGAAGAAAAGTGGGCATTTTTCTTCTGATTTGTAGTGTCAAGAAATAATATGGTAGCCCCATGGGAATGGGGACCCGGGAAAGAGGGAAATATGAGAACATATTTAGTTACAGGCGGTGCCGGATTCATCGGTTCCAACTATATTCATTACATGTTTAAGAAATACGGCGATGAGATTCGTATTATTAATGTGGATGTGCTGACCTATGCAGGCAATCTGGAGAATCTGAAGGACGTGGAAAACAAGGATAATTACACCTTTATAAAGGCAGATATCTGTGATAAAGAGGCAATTCAGAAAATTTTTGCAGAGAATGATATTGACAGAGTGGTACATTTTGCAGCGGAGAGCCATGTGGACAGAAGCATCCGCAATCCGGAAGTATTTGTACAGACCAATGTGCTGGGCACAGCAGTGATGCTGAATTGTGCAAAGGCTGCCTGGGAGCTGCCGGACGGAACCTTCAAGGAAGGCAAGAAGTTCCTGCATGTTTCCACGGATGAAGTATATGGTTCTCTTCCGGAGGATGAGAATGCATTTTTCTATGAGACCACCCCGTATGATCCCCACAGTCCTTACTCTGCAAGTAAGGCAAGTTCGGACATGCTGGTAAAGGCCTATATGGATACCTATAAATTCCCCGCGAATATTACCAACTGTTCCAACAACTATGGTCCTTACCAGTTCCCTGAGAAGTTCATTCCTTTGATGATCAATAATGCACTGAAGGGTGAGAAACTTCCGGTTTACGGTGACGGCAAGAACGTCAGAGACTGGCTGTATGTAGAAGATCATGCAAAAGCCATCGATATGGTACAGGAGCAGGGAAGACTTTTCGAGACCTACAATGTAGGCGGACACAACGAAAAGCAGAATATTGATATTCTGCACATTATTCTGGAAACTCTGCAGGAGATGCTGCCGGAAGGTGATCCGAGAAAGGCTCTTGTCAGCGAGAAACTGATTACCTATGTGGAGGACAGAAAGGGGCATGACCGCAGATACGCGATTGCGCCTGACAAGATCAAGGCTGAGATCGGCTGGTATCCGGAGACCATGTTTAAGGAAGGTATCCGCAAAACGATTCAGTGGTATTTTGAGAATGATGAATGGATGAAGAATGCCACCAGCGGAGACTATCAGAAATATTATAGTGATATGTATGAAAAATAGGATGGTCTTCGCAAGAGGGCCGGAATCCTCGACCATATATTTACAAAAAATGTAAAGTGCTGTAAAAAACAGTAAGAAATGAGGTAACTATGAAAGGTATCATTTTAGCAGGTGGTTCAGGAACCAGATTATATCCATTGACAAAGGCAATCAGCAAGCAGATTATGCCGGTTTATGACAAGCCCATGATTTATTATCCGTTGTCAACTTTGATGCTGGCAGGTATCAGGGAGATTCTGATTATCTCCACTCCCAGAGATTTACCCGTATTCAAGGAATTATTAGGTACTGGCGAGCAGCTGGGCATGCGTTTTGAATATGCCGTGCAGGAGGTTCCCAGAGGACTTGCGGATGCATTTATTATCGGGGAAAAGTTTATCGGAAAAGATAGTGTGGCACTGGTTCTTGGAGACAATATATTCTATGGACAGAGCTTCTCCAAGCTGTTGCGGGAAGTGGCTTCCAGGGAAAGCGGAGCAACCATCTTCGGTTACTATGTGCGGGATCCGAGAGAGTACGGTGTGGTAGAATTTGATGAGAACGGCAAGGCACTTTCCATCGAGGAAAAGCCGGAGCATCCCAAGAGCAATTATGCGGTACCGGGTCTGTATTTCTACGATAATGATGTTGTGGAAATCGCCAAGAATGTAAAACCTTCTGCAAGAGGGGAAATTGAAATTACAAGTATCAACAACGAGTATTTAAGGCGTGGTACTTTAAGAGTAGAGACCATGGGAAGAGGTTTTGCATGGCTGGATACCGGTAATCACGATGCCTTGCTGGATGCGTCCGATTTCGTGGCTGCCTTTCAGAAAAGACAGGGGCTTTACATCTCCTGCATCGAAGAGATTGCCTACAAGAGAGGTTTTATCGGCAAAGAACAGCTGCTGAAGCTGGCTGAGCCTTTGCTGAAGACCAATTACGGTAAATACCTGGTAGAGGTTGCGGAAGGATTATAAGTGTGAAAAAACCATGGTTTAACGCAAGAGTGACGGAACCGGTCACCTCATATCTCATTCACACAGTATTTGTGCCGTGGAAGCGGCATGTCAAATGTGAAAGGTAAATCAGTGGAAGGATTTGGTGCAATGGGTAAAATTACAGTTGAGACATGTGAAATCGAAGGATTAAAGATTATTACACCGGAAGTTCGTGGTGATAACAGAGGATATTTCATGGAATCCTATAATTATAATGATTTTAAGGCGGCGGGTATCGATTGTGTATTTGTACAGGATAATCAGTCTGCATCCAGAAAGGGTGTACTCCGTGGTCTGCATTTCCAGATAAATTATCCCCAGGATAAGCTGGTGCGTGCGATCAGGGGAGAAGTATTTGATGTGGCAGTGGACCTGCGCAAGGGTTCCCCTACCTTTGGAAAGTGGCATGGTGTGCTTTTGAGCGAAGAGAACAAGAAACAGTTTTTTGTCCCCAAGGGATTTGCCCATGGATTTCTGGTATTGTCCGATTATGCGGAATTTTGCTATAAGGTAACGGATTTTTATCATCCCAACGATGAAGGCGGATTGATGTACAATGACCCTGCAATTGGTGTAGAGTGGCCTATTCCGGAAGGCATGGAGCTGATTTTCTCCGATAGGGATACCAAATGGGGCGGCCTGGAAGAATATATAGAAAAATACGGAAGGTAATTTTCATGGCAGAGAAAAAGATTTCGAAAAAGCTGGTAATTGGAATGGTGCTGGTGCTGGCATGTATTGCCAGTGGGATTATTATCCTGCATCAGAATCCTTTTGCCGACCCTGCAGAGGAACTTGTGAAAAAAGGAATCTCCTGTGTGGTAATTTTGGCGGTATGTATTGTTTTTGTGCGCTGTTATGATAAGATTACCAGTCTTCCGGCGGAATTGTGGCAGAGCAGACATTTGATCTGGAAGCTGGCAAAAAATGACTTTAAGAAGCGCTATGCCGGCTCCTATCTGGGAGCGGTCTGGGCAATGGCACAGCCGGTGGTTACCATTGCCATGTATTATCTGGTGTTTGATGTGGTGTTTGACAGCCGGGGACCCGTACTTCCCGGCGGACATCAAGTACCATATGTGCTTTCGCTGACAGCCGGACTGGTACCCTGGTTCTTCTTCAGTGAAGCTCTAAATCAAGGAACCACAGCACTGCTGGAATACAATTATCTGGTAAAAAAAGTTGTATTTAAGATTAGCATTCTGCCTATTATCAAGGTAATTGCGGCAACCTTCATCCATGTATTTTTTGTACTGGTGCTTCTGATTGTTTCTTGTTGTTATGGGTATTATCCAAGTGTGTATACGTTACAGTTGTTCTATTACAGCGCATGTCTGTTCCTATTTGTGCTGGCAGTCTGCTATACCACATGTGCAGTTGTGGTATTCTTCAAGGATTTAAGCCAGATTATCAGTATTGGTCTGCAGATCGGTATGTGGGCGACCCCCATTCTCTGGAAGCTGGAGGATCTGGAGCCAAAGCTGGGCGAGATGGTAAATCTGTTTAAAGTCAATCCTCTGGTTTATATTGTGAACGGTTACCGGAGTGCAATTTACGAACAACAGTGGTTCTTTGAGGATTTCTTCTCCACCATGTATTTCTGGATTGTGACGGTGGTGCTTTTTGGAGCAGGTGCAATCGTGTTTAAACGTCTGAAGGTACATTTTGCGGATGTGCTGTAAGGGATAGAGATGTTATGTTGTAAGATTTCGATATATGATTGATAAATCTGCAGTAATACCAAGGAAATGTAAATAATTGTAGCCATATAAACCGAAAATAAATGCAGGAAGAGGAAGAAAATGCAGCAATTAGCAATAGATGTGAGGGATGTCAAGAAGGTATATAAGCTTTATGACAAGCCCTCGGACCGTATGAGAGAGGCTTTCGGGCTGTTAAAGCACAGACCGCCGAAGAAGCATTTTGCGTTAAACGGTGTGAATGTGCAGATCCGTATGGGAGAAACGGTGGGAATTATCGGAACCAACGGCTCCGGTAAATCCACACTTTTGAAAATTATTACCGGTGTATTGAATCCTACAGAGGGGGAAGTAGAGGTCAACGGACGTATTTCGGCTCTGTTGGAGCTGGGTGCCGGTTTCAATATGGAGTATAACGGCATCGAGAATGTGTACCTGAACGGAACCATGATGGGCTTTTCCCGGAAGGAAATCGATGCCAAGCTGCCCGATATTCTGGAGTTTGCAGATATTGGGGATTATGTAAACCAACCCGTCAAGACCTATTCCAGTGGTATGTTCGTACGACTGGCTTTTGCTGTAGCCATTAATATTGAGCCGGAGATTTTGATTGTAGATGAAGCGCTGTCCGTGGGAGACGTTTTCTTCCAAGCAAAGTGCTATCATAAATTTGAAGAATTTAAGAAGCTGGGCAAGACGATTGTGTTTGTCAGCCATGATTTAAGCAGTATCAGCAAATATTGTGACAGAGTATATCTGCTCAACAAGGGTACTCTTTTGGACGAGGGTAGCCCCAAGGAAATGATTGATGCCTATAAGCGGGTGTTGGTAGGGCAGTATGAGGTGCCGGAAGAAGACGGGGAGAGCCTGCTGGATGATGCGGATATCCGCAAAAAAGCTATTGGTGCTGCGGGATCAGGACAAGTAGCTGCGGAAGGCGGAGCAAGCCCGGCATTGACGCAGAATCCCCATCTGCTGGAATATGGTACCAAACAGGCTGAGATCAGGGAGTTTTTTATTACAGATGACAGGGGCATGCGCACTAACGCAGTGATCAAGGGAACGGAGTTTACCATTCACATGCAAGTGGCTTTCTATGAGAGTCTGCAGGCGCCCATTTTTGCATTTAGCCTGAAAAATGCCATCGGTGTGGAGATTACAGGAACCAATACCATGGTGGAGAAAGCATTTCTGTGCAACGTGCAGGCCGGACAGGAAAAAGAAGTCACTTTTACCCAGAAGATGAATCTGCAGGGCGGTGAATATTTGTTGTCTTTGGGACTGACAGGCTACAACAAGGATATTTTTGAAGTATATCACCGCCTGTATGATGTGTTGAATATTACGGTCGTATCCGATAAGAATACGGTTGGTTATTACGACATGGATTCGCAGATTGTGGTGAAAGAATGCTAAGTGCTGGAACATCGGCCGGAATCCGGAACCATGATATATAATGGCTCCGTCTTTCTGGTGTACTGAAAAAGCCATGGCGTTAGGAGCCATCACTTTTAGAAAGGCATGAGTAACATATGACAGAAACAATCGGTAAGATTACATTAGACTTAAGTAAATATCCCGGTCAGGACTTTTATTGTGACGGTGCCGTGGAAGATGAACTTCTGGAAATCGTAAAGAAGTATTCTCCCGTGGAATATGCCGGCATTATTGAGGAGCGTAAAAGCTGGCCTGTGTTGTATCATTTGTCCCCACTGCGGGAAAACATTGTGGATTTCATACCCATGAAGAAAACCGACAAGGTTCTGGAAGTTGGCAGCGGCTGCGGCGCGATTACCGGTGCATTGGCGCGCAAAGCCGGAAGTGTTACCTGCGTGGAGCTGTCAAAAAAGCGCAGTATGATCAATGCCAACAGAAACAGCCAATGTGAGAATGTGACCATTCATGTAGGCAATTTCAAGGATGTTGAGCCGGGATTGCCCTGCGACTATGATTATATCTGCCTGATCGGCGTGTTTGAATACGGTCATAGCTATATTGGCGGAGAAACACCTTATGAGGACTTTTTAAAGATTTTGAAAAAGCACCTTGCCCCCAACGGGCGCATTGTCATTGCGATTGAGAATAAATACGGGCTGAAATATTTTGCAGGCTGCAAGGAAGATCATCTGGGTACTTTCTTCAGCGGAATCGAGGATTATGCAGCCGGTGGCGGTGTGCGTACCTTTTCCCGCAGCCGGCTGGAGCAGATTTTTGCGTCCTGTGGCGTAGAAAGATACAGCTTTTATTATCCTTACCCGGATTATAAATTTATGACGGCGGTCTATTCGGATGCACGCCTGCCCGAAAAAGGCGAGTTGTCCAACAATATGAGAAATTTTGACACAGACAGAATGGTGCTGTTTGATGAAAAGAGCGCTTATGACGGTCTGATTGCAGATAAATTGTTCCCTGTTTTCTCCAACTCTTATGTAGCGATATTGGGCGAAGGGCTTCCGGTTGCGTATGCCAAATATTCCAATGACAGAGCTTCTGAGTACCGGATCCGCACCGAAATCGCAGATACTGCGGATAGTACGAGAGTGGTGCGTAAATATCCTTTGACGGAGGCCGCGAAGAACCATGTCCGGGGTATGGCGCTGGCTTATGAGAGCCTGAGAGAAAAGTATGCCGGCGGCACACTGAATATCAATCAATGTGTGCTGAAGGAAGAAGCCGGAGAGGTTTATGCAGAGTTTGAGTTTGTGGAAGGCAAGACCCTGGCGGAATTGATGGATTCATGCCTGGAGAGGGAAGATTATGAAGGCTGCTACAAATTGTTTGACGAGTATGTGGAACGAGTAGGATATAACGAAGAATATCCGGCGGCAGATTTTGATCTGATTTTTGCCAATATTCTGGTAAACGCAGATCAGTGGACGTTGATTGATTACGAGTGGACCTTCGGGAAGACGATTGAGACGAAAGAGCTGGCATTCCGTGCAGTATACTGCTATCTGATGGAGGATGAAAAGCGCAACAGGCTGCAGTTGGACCGTATTCTGGATAAATTGGAAATTACCCAGATGGATGTGGAAAACTACCGTGCCCAGGAGAGCGATTTTCAGAAATTTGTTACCGGTAAACGGCTGTCCATGGGCGAAATCCGCAATTTAATAGGCGGAGCGCTGTATGTTCCCCAAAAATGGATGCAGCAGTTCAAAGCTGCGCAGGATGCGGCAAGAGTACAGATTTATGAAGATACGGGCAGCGGCTATAAGGAAGAAGAGTCCGTGTTTGTGCCGGAGGCATATCAGAGTGAAACTTTGGCAGAGTTTGATTACGCGGTCAGCGGAAATGTAAGGATGCTGCGTATTGACCCGGCATTTGATGCATGCGTGTGTAAGATTTTGGAGATGACCTTTAACAGGCAGCCGGTGCCTTTGGATAAGCGAGGTATTATGGTAACAAACGGCAAGGTGTTAAAGGGGGAAAAAGAGTGTCCCAGCATCGTTTTTGCTACAAAGGATCCAAATATAAATATTGATGTGCTGAAGTTAAATCCGGAAGCAAAGAACAGTATTCATGTAAAAATGGAGGTAGTCAGACTGCCCCTTGCCATCGCTCAGGATATGGCTCTTTCCGTGAAGAAACTGGTATAAGGAGTATATGTTGCGTATACGTGATATCGTAAAGAAAATATTAATCGAGAAAGAAAACAGAAATTACAGAAAACGCCTGGCAGAGCAAAAACTTACTTACACCAAGTGGGTGGAGCGTGACGAGGCTGCCAAGAAGGTGTCCGGGACAAAAGGAGCAGTTGATTTTGTCGTCTGGAAACAGGCAAAGGGTCAGCCGGCGAAGGAAGCCATGCGTCAGCTTGCAGCATATTTTGAAGTCCATCCGGAATGCAGTATTCTTTACGGAGATGAGGATGTGCTGAAAGCGGATGGGGAGCGTGAAAATCCCTGGATAAAGCCATGCTGGTCGCCGGATACTTATTTATCGTACTTTTATCCGGGCAGTGTCATTGCTGTAAGAAGGGAATTGCTTGCAAAGGCAGGTTTCCTGCCGGAGAGGGATGTGGTGGAATTTGAGCAGGCAAAGCAAATTCGACCATTGATGGATAAGTTGTTTGCTTTGGCAGGAGGCTTCGAGAAATCCGGTACAGGTGTTGCACGAGTGCCCTATGTGTTGTTTCATGTATTGTCTAAGGAAGTGTGGGAGGACTATTTTGAGTCTGCAGGCGAAGAGGCTTCGGTACAAGACAGCAGCGCCGGTGTTTCCGTAATCATACCGTCCAAGGATAACCCCCAGGTGCTGGGGAACTGCATAAATTCCTTGAAAAAGTTAAATGCACAGCTGGAAATCATTGTAGTGGACAATGGCAGCAGGGAAGAGAATAAGCGCCGGGTTGAGGAATTGACCCAAGGGATGAAATACCTTTATCAGCCCATGCAGTTTAATTTTTCTGCAATGTGCAATATTGGCGCAAAAAATGCCACGAAAGAGCTGCTGCTCTTTTTGAATGATGATATCGTGGTTTGTGAGAGTGATTGGCTGCAGACTATGAGCAGGAAAGCAATGCAGCCTTATGTAGGAGCAGTGGGTCTGAAATTGTATTATCCGGATTCGGATCTTATACAGCATGCCGGCGTGGTAAATCTGCCCATAGGGCCGGATCATAAGCTGCTTAGATTTTCAGACAGTGCGGATTACTATTTCAGATGGAACCGGTACAGACGTAACTGCCTGGCAGTGACAGGTGCGTGTCTGATGATAGAAAGCCGTAAGTTTCAAGAAATCGGCGGTTTTCTGACAGATCTGGCTGTGAATTACAACGATGTGGAGCTGTGTATGAGATTGTATGAGCATGGTTATCAGAACGTAGTGGTAAATGATTGCTATGCGTATCATTATGAATCCTTAAGCAGAGGTACAAATGACAGGCCGGAAAAAATGGATGCGCTGACCAGAGAAAGAGAACTTCTCTACAGGCGGCATCCGTTCATTAAGGATACAGACCCTTATTTCCCTAAGGAGCTTGACAGACAGGGGCTGCATAGTAAGATTCTGCCTGCATTTGTATATGGGGTGCATGATCTGCAGTCCCCATGCTGGAAAAAAACCGGCAATATTAAAAACCTGCGATACGATGAATGCCTTATGGTGCGGGTAGAAATCTGCAATGAGGAAAGGATACAGGGCTTTGGAATCGTTTTGGGTGATAACAATGCCTGCTACCGCCGATATTTGTTGCTGAGTCCCCCGGGGGGGGAGCCGGAGGAGGGAAAACAGCCGGCTGAGGGCAGTCTGATGATGCAGGTAGAGGATATATATCGCTATGAATTGGAAGAGAATGTCCCGGATCAGGTAAATGCAGCTCTTGGAGGCTTTTCCGTTGGCAGGGACGATACGGGTATTGCCCCCGGCAGATACAGGATCGGTATGTTGGCAGTGCACAGGATAACAGGTCTGAAGCTGTTTTCATGGAGCGGAAGGAACCTGACAGTGAAGTAGGAAGGACAGGAAAAATGGCAGAGTTTGATTACAAAGAGGCCTATGAAAGAGAGCATGAGAGGTGTCAGTGCTTAGAGGAACAGATACTGTCACTGGAATCAGAGAGAGAGGATCTGCAGAAAAAGCTGGATAAGATTAAGAACAGTATTTTCTGGAAAGCAAGCAAGCCTGCCAGATCCGGAATTAACTTTGTGCTGGCGCAGAAACAGCGTCTGGAGCGCTTTGACAATGCCGGTGATCTGGCCAGTGCTGTTCGTGCCAAGCTGTATCAGAAAAGCAGAATGAAGGATTACGGCACAGCAAGCTTCCCTACGCCTGAAAAGGAAAAAGAGCAGAGGGAAACACGTTTTGAACGTATGGTAAAAATCAGCGTGCTGGTACCCCTTTGGAATACCCCGAAAGAATTTTTGTGTGAAATGATCGATTCCCTCATGTGGCAGACTTATGAGAACTGGGAGCTTTGTCTGGCGGACGGTTCGGATGCAGAGCATGCCTATGTAGGAGAAATCTGTAAAGAATACCAGCAAAAGGCAAATGGCAGGATTGTATATCAGAAGCTGGAAAAGAATGAGGGCATTTCCGGAAATACCAACCAGTGCTACAAGCTGGCAACCGGTGAGTATATCGGCTTGTTTGACCATGATGATATTCTGCATCCCAGCGTATTGTTTGAGTATGTGAAGGCGATCAATGAAAAGCAGGCAGATTATCTGTACTGCGATGAAATCACCTTCCATAATGGTGATATTAACAAGATGCTGGTCATGCATTTTAAGCCGGACTATGCGTTAGACAATTTAAGAGCAAACAATTACATTTGCCATTTCAGCGTGTTCTCAAGAGAACTTCTGGATGGCACGGAGCTGTTTCGGACCAGCTTTGACGGAAGTCAGGACCACGATATGATCCTGCGTCTGACAGACAGGGCGAAGAATGTAGTGCATATACCGAAGGTGCTCTATTATTGGAGAAGTCATGCCGGAAGTGTGGCATCCGGTATTGGCGCAAAGCCTTATGCCATTGAGGCCGGAAAGGGTGCTATTGCAGATCATTTAAGGAAGCATGGGCTGTCCGATTTTCAGATTACCAGTACCAGAGCGTGCGAGACCATTTACCGTATCCGTTACCAGATTCTGGGCAGTCCCAGAATATCCATCGTAATAGCCAATAAGGATCATGCAGAGGATTTAAAGCGTTGTGTGGATTCGATCATTCATAAATCCTCCTATGTCAATTATGAAATTATTATTGTAGAGAATAACAGCACCACAGAGGAAATTCAGAGGCTGTATACCCAATATCAGGGGAAACACCCGTTTATTAAGGTGGTTCGCTTCGAGGGTGCGTTTAATTACTCCTCAGTCAATAACCTGGGTGTGAAGCATGCGCAGGGTGAATATATTCTGTTGTTAAACAATGATACGGAGGTCATTACAGCCGGCTGGATGGAAGAAATGCTGATGTATGCCCAGAGGGAAGATGTGGGCGCAGTCGGAGCGAAACTGCTGTATCCTGACAAGACCATACAGCATGCAGGCGTGGTAATCGGCCTGGGTGCCCACCGTACTGCAGGACACAGCCATTACAAGAAGCCGCTGCAGAATCTGGGATATATGGGAAGGCTTTGTTATGCACAGAACATGTCTGCAGTGACAGGCGCCTGTCTGATGGTAAAAAAAAGTCTGTATGAGCAGGTGGGCGGCCTGGATGAAGGTTTTGCCATCTCTCTGAATGATGTGGACTTGTGCCTGAAGCTGAGGCAGGCAGGCTATTTAAATGTGTGGACACCGTTCGCGCATCTGTACCACTATGAGTCGGTTTCCAGAGGTCTGGACGACAAGGGAGAAAAGGCGGAGCGTTACAACAGAGAATCTGCAATGTTCAGGGAGAAGTGGAAGGAAGTTCTGGAACAGGGAGATCCTTATTACAATCCCAACTTTTCATTGGATAGAAGTGATTTTTCATTGCGGGAGTCAAGGCGCGAACTCTAAGGTCTTTGAATGGTGGTCTCTAAGAAGGAGCATAATTTTATGAATTATATGGACGCATACAACTTCTGGCTTTCAGATGCGTATTTCGATGCAGATACCAAGGCGGAGCTGGAAGCGATAAAGGATAATGAAAAGGAAATCGAAGATCGCTTTTACAGAGAGCTGGCATTCGGCACCGGTGGTCTGCGCGGTGTGATCGGCGCCGGTACCAACCGTATGAATATTTATACGGTCAGAAAGGCGACGCAGGGTTTGGCTAACTATATTTTAGAGCAGGGAACCCGGGAAAAGGGGATTGCCATTGCCTATGACTCTCGTATGATGTCCCCGGAATTTGCTCAGGAAGCGGCTCTTTGTATGGCAGCCAACGGTATCAAGGCATATGTATTTGATGCCCTGAGACCTACACCCGAATTGTCGTTTGCCCTGCGGAAGCTGGGCTGTACGGCAGGCATTGTGATTACGGCCAGCCATAATCCTCCGGAATATAATGGCTATAAAGTATACTGGGAGGACGGTGCACAGATTACCGCGCCCAGAGACAAGGAAATCATTGCCCAAGTGCAGGCGATTACAGATTATAATACGGTCAAGACCATGGACAAGACCGCGGCTGTAGAGGCAGAGCTGTATCAGGTGATCGGTCAGGAGATTGACGATGCCTATATGGCAGAATTAAAGAAGCAGGTAATTCATCCGGAAATCATCAGAGAGGTTGCACAGGACATCAAGATCGTTTACACTCCTTTGTGCGGCACCGGTAATGTGCCGGTCAGAAGAGTGCTGTCTGAACTTGGCTTCAAGCATGTATATGTGGTTTCGGAGCAGGAGAATCCGGATCCGAAATTTACCACACTGGAATATCCTAACCCGGAAGACCCCAAGGCATTTACCTATGCACTTCGTCTGGCTAAGGAGAAGGATGCAGACATTATCCTGGCCACTGACCCGGATGCAGACCGTCTTGGCATTTATGCAAAGGACGCAGAAACCGGTAAATATATACCTTTTACCGGCAATATGTCCGGTATGCTGATTGCAGAATATATTTTGAGAGAAAGAACCGCATCCGGTACCATGCCTGAAAATCCGGCACTGGTTACCACAATCGTTACCACAAATATGACACACGCCATTGCTGACAAATATAATGTACAGCTGATCGAAGTGCTGACCGGATTTAAATATATCGGGGAACAAATCAAATTCTTTGAGCAGACCGGTTTGAATCATTACGTATTCGGATTGGAAGAAAGCTACGGCTGCCTGGCGGGAACCCATGCAAGGGACAAGGATGCCTGCGTGGCAGTCATGTGCCTCTGCGAGGTTGCGGCTTATTGTAAGAGGAACCATAAGACACTCTGGGATATGATGCTGGAAATGTATGAGGCTTACGGATATTTCCAGGAAAGCCAGTATACCATCACCTTAATGGGCATTGACGGTGCAAGACAGATTGAGTCGATTATGGACAAGCTTCGTCAGAATCCGCCGGGGGCCATCGGGAATGCGCCGGTGATCGGTTTCAGAGATTATAAAGAAGATAAGAGGATTGACATGGTAACCGGTGCGGTAACCAAAACAGGTTTGCCGAAGTCCGATGTATTGTATTTTGAATTGCCGGATAACGGCTGGTGCTGTGCGAGACCTTCCGGAACAGAGCCCAAGATTAAGTTTTATATGGGGGTTACCGGAAAGAGTCTGGAGGATGCACAGGAGAAACTGGAACAGTTGACAGAAGCGGTAAAAGCATTGATATAGTGCTTTCGCCGCTTCCTGAAGGAAAAAAAGCGCCAGTTTTATACGTTGCTTACGCATTGGAAACAGGATATGCCATAAAATGAAAAAACGAAACGTGGGGATGAGTATTTGGGGAAGATAAAGAAAGACAATTTGCGAAAAACGGTATATTATCTGAAAAAAAACGGCTGGAAGAATACCATTCTTGCGGCAGCCGAGCGGCTGCAGACAAAGGAATATGATGCGTATTCCTACGAAGCGCCTGAGCCGCAGGTATTGCAGGCACAGAGGGAACGCCATTGGGAGAAACCGGTGCTTTTCAGTATTGTGGTGCCGGTCTACCATACACCGGAGAAGTATTTCTGCGAAATGGCAGAGTCTGTCCTGAACCAGACCTATCCCCATTTTGAATTGGTTCTGGCAGACGCGGGGGAGGATGAAAGGCTTAAGAGGCTGGCGGAGAGATATCAGGACGCCAGGATTCGTTATATAAAGCTTGAGGAAAATAGGGGAATTGCGGAAAATACGAATCAGGCAATTCTGCGGTCTACAGGAGATTATATTGCCCTGTTTGACCATGATGATCTATTGACGGCAGATGCGTTGTATGAGATGGCAGATGCAGTTGATAGAAGCAGGTGTGTAAGTGCACAACCGGTACTGCTTTACACAGATGAAGATAAGTGTGATGGGGAAGCAAAGAAGTTTTATGACCCTCATTATAAGCTGGACTATGATCCGGATTTATTACTTACCAACAATTATATCTGCCATTTCACGGCGGTAAAGGCCGATGTGGCAAAGCAGCTGCTCCTTCGGAAAGCGTATGACGGAGCACAGGACTTTGACTTTGTATTGCGGGTAACGGGGGAAAACTCCCCGGCAAGTATCGTCCATATACCCAAGATACTTTATCACTGGCGCTGCCACATAGGTTCCACGGCTGCCAATCCGGAAAGTAAGCGCTATGCCTATGAAGCGGGAAAACGCGCAGTGGAGGATTATGTAAACTGTAAAGGCTGGAATGCAGAGGTGTCCCATTTAAAGCATCTGGGCTTTTATAGAGTGAATTACAGGGAAGATATATTTGTTACCCGCCCGGAAATTGGTGCGGTAGGCGGCAGAATACTGAATAAGAGCAGTAAGCTTACCGGCGGTATGATGGACGAAGAGGGAAATGTGATCTTCAAAGGTCTCAGGGATGGATTTTCGGGTTATGTAAACCGCGCTGCATTGGTGCATCGGGCTGCGGCATTGGATATCCGTTGTATAAAGTTAAATCCGGCATGCAAGGAGATTTTTATGCAGGTTGTGGGAGTTTCTTACACAATATCTGCAGAAGGTACCTTTGACTTTAGGCAGCTGCCCAGAGAGACTGACTATGTGAAGCTTAGTCTGAGATTGAGCCGGGCATTTAAGAATGCAGGCTATGTGCTGCTGTGGGATCCGCAGATGTGTGAAAAGAAGTTCTGAGAAAGGATTCATATGCAAAATTGTAAGGTCACCGTCGTAATTCCCAATTACAACGGTATGAAATATATCAGGGCCTGTCTGGATTCTCTGGCAGAGCGCAAGAAGGAATGTGAAACAGAAAGCCAATTCCACACGATTGTGGTTGATAACGGTTCAAAGGATGGAAGCCTCGAGGTAATTCGCCGGGAATATCCCCAGGTAGAGCTGATTGCCCTTTCGGAGAATACCGGCTTTTGTCATGCGGTCAATGTGGGAATTCAAGCAAGCAGCACCCCCTATGTGCTTCTTTTGAATAATGACACAGTGGTGCACCCGGGCTTTGTAAAATATCTGACTGAGGCGATCGAGGAATCAGCAGATATTTTTTCGGTCAGTTCTATGATGCTGACCATGCAGGACC
>JAZNXM010000151.1:0-6672 GCA_045593865.1 Acetatifactor sp.
AAGTGCCAATGTAACCAATGCCTGCGAATTGATGGATGGTGCCACCATATATCCGGGTGAGGAATTTTCTACCTTGGATGAAATTGCCCCGTTCACAACGGCCAATGGCTATTATGCGGCAGCTTCTTATTTAAACGGTAAGGTTGTGGACAGTCTTGGCGGCGGTATCTGTCAGGTATCCACCACCCTGTATAACGCGGTGTTAAGGGCAGAGCTGGAAGTTACCGAAAGATACAATCATTCCATGATCGTATCTTATGTGGATCCTTCCGCGGATGCTGCGATTGCAGAGTCTGCCAGCAAGGACTTTAAGTTTATTAATACGACAGATGCCCCCATTTATGTGGAAGGTATCATAAAGGATAAGGAAATTACCATTAATATTTACGGTAAAGAAACCAGAAGTACGGACAGGGAGGTTTCCTATGTCAGCGAGATTCTGGAGGTTATCAACCCGACCACGGATGTGATTACAGCAGATGCCGGACAGCCCATAGGTTATGTTGTTACTAACCAGAGCGCCCATATCGGCTATAAGGCAAAATTGTGGAAGGTGGTTACCGAAAACGGCAAGGAAGTGGAGCGTACTCAGGTAAACTACAGCAGATACAAGATGACGCCCAGATATGCTACGGTGGGTGTGGCAACCGCAGATCCCTATGCCCTCAATGAAATGATGGCGGCAATCGGAACCGGCAGTCTGGATCATGTAAAAAATGTAATCGCGATTCTCACTTCGCCGCCGGCAGAGGAGGAACCCGAAGAATAAGGTGTGAAAGACTCCCTGATTCCGAAAGGATGTCCGAAAATGCGAGATACCAGGTGTCCGCTTTCTGGTCTTTCAGAAAAATGAATAAACTCGATTGGGGAAAACCATGAGACTTGGCAAGATATCAGACAGCATTTTAAAACGTACGGTTTTAAAGCAGATAAAATTTCACAGGGATGAAATCGTAAGTGGCGCAGGTGTAGGGGAAGACTGCGCCATTTTTGGTCTGGATGCTGAGGAAATGGTGGTTAGTTGCATGCAGGAGGCAGCAGTTGCCGTACCCACAGACATGGTTCACCTGATCACAAAGTGTGCCAACAATCTGGCAACCGCAGGTGCGGAACCCATAGCCTGCATGATCACATACCTTCTGCCCGAGCGCGCATCGGAGGAAAAGCTAAAGAAGCTTATGGAAAGTGCATCTTACACAGCTAAGAGCCTGGGAATGGAGATCGCGGGGGGGCAGACCGCTGTCAGTCCTTACGTAACCCAGAAGCTGGCCGTTGTAACCGGTTATGGAAAAGTAAAAAAAGAGGATTATCATACAACCAAAGGTGCAAAGCCGGGACAGGATATCGTCATCAGCAAGTGGATCGGCCTGGAAGGCACGTCCCTTCTGGCAAATTTAAAGGCAGAGGAATTGCTGCAGCGGTATCCGGCATATCTTATTGACGAGGCAAAAGGCTTTGACCGGTATCTGTCGGTTATTCCGGAGGCCGCAACCGCCATGAAGTTCGGCGTCTGCGTTATGCACGATGCCTCTGAAGGCGGGATTATGGCTACCCTCTGGGAGCTTGCAGACAGTTCAGGTGTTGGACTGACGATAGATTTAAAGAAGCTTCCCATCAAACAGGAGACTGTGGAGGTGTGCGAGTTTTGCAACGTGAATCCGTACGAGCTTTTAAGCGGCGGTTGTCTGGTAATGACTGCCGATGACGGCAATGGTCTGGTGGAAGCTTTGGACAGAGAAGGTATTTCGGCAGTGGTAGTCGGCAAGATTACTGACAGCAATGACCGTGTCATTTTTAACGAGGATGAAAAGAGATATCTTGATAAACCCAAGATGGATGAGATACACAGATTTCTCACCTGATTGGCAGCCCAATATCATACAAAATGAGACTCTTGCGCGAACATGTTCGGGAACAGCAGATGCCGGAATTACTTTCGCATAAACAGGATAAGAACAATAGCAGAAACAAGAAAGTATAAGAAAGGCAAGTATAGAGTTATGAGAGAAGAATTATTAAAAATGATTGAAAAGAACAGCCGCATCGGTTTGAAGGAGCTGGCAGTACTTTTAGGGGTAGAGGAAGTTGACGTAGCCAATGAACTGGCAGCACTGGAAGCAGAAGGTATTATCTGCGGCTACCACACACTGATCAACTGGGAGAACACTTCCAATGAAAAGGTTTCCGCACTGATTGAGGTGCGTGTTACTCCCCAGAGGGGTCAGGGATTTGACCATATTGCAGAGCGTATATACAATTATCCGGAGGTGGATGCAGTGTATCTGATTTCCGGTGGTTATGATTTATTGGTTTCCCTGAAAGGAAAGAGCCTGAAGGAAATCGCGATGTTCGTTTCTGATAAGCTTTCCACTTTGGACAGTGTGCTCAGTACCGCCACCCATTTCATTTTAAAGAAGTACAAGGACCACGGTACCATACTTACAAAAAAACCAGGTGATGAAAGAGAGAGGATCACCTTATGAGAAACCTGTTAGCTGATAAAGTAGTACAAATAAGACCCTCCGGTATCCGAAAGTTTTTTGATATTGTCAGCGAGATGAAGGATGCAATCTCCCTGGGCGTGGGGGAACCGGATTTCGATACCCCATGGCATATACGCGACGAAGGTATTTATTCTCTGGAAAAGGGGCGTACCTTCTATACCTCCAATTCAGGTCTGAAGGAATTAAAGCAGGAGATTTGTAATTATATCAAGAGAAAACAAGGCGTAGAATATGATTACAGCAAGGAAGTGCTGGTAACCGTAGGCGGTTCCGAAGCCATTGATATTGGTCTGCGGGCTGTCATTAATCCCGGCGATGAAGTATTGATTCCGCAGCCCAGCTACGTTTCCTACGAGCCCTGCTCAATCCTGGCAGGTGCAAAGCCTGTTATCATCAACCTGAGGGCAGAAAATGAATTCCGCCTGACTGCAGCAGAGTTAAGAGAAGCCATTACCGACAAAACAAAGGTACTGATCCTTCCCTTTCCGAATAACCCTACCGGTGCTATCATGGAGAAGAAAGATCTGGAGGAAATAGCGGAGGTAATTCTGGAGCATGATTTGATGGTAATGTCGGATGAAATTTATGCGGAGCTTACCTATGGAAGAGAACATGTATCGATTGTTTCCCTTCCGGGTATGAAGGAGAGAACCATTTATATTAATGGTTTTTCCAAGGCTTATGCTATGACCGGATGGAGACTGGGCTACGCATGCGGTCCCGCAAATATTATTGCGCAGATGACCAAGATTCACCAGTTTGCGATTATGTGTGCTCCCACCACCAGCCAGTACGCTGCAGTGGAAGCGCTGAAGAATGGCGATGGGGATGTGGCAGAAATGCGTACTGCATACAACCAGAGAAGGCGCTTTTTGATGAATGCCTTTCAAGAAATGGGGTTGGAATGCTTTGAGCCATTCGGTGCTTTCTATGTATTCCCCTGCATCAAGGAATTTGGTATGACCAGTGATGAATTTGCCACCAGATTCCTGGAGGAAGAGAAGGTTGCAGTGGTTCCCGGAACGGCATTCGGTAATTGCGGCGAAGGATTCTTGCGTATTTCCTACGCATATTCCATCGAGAATCTGAAGGTTGCCATCGGACGACTGGCAAATTTCGTGGAGAGATTACGGGAAGAGCAGAAGAGAGCATGATCCTAAAGTATTCGGAAATTTCAACCTTATATATCGCTCACACATCATTTGGGTCTGCGATCCAAAGTTCGAAGGTTAAGGAAAGGGCATGGATATTATTATGAACATTATCCTACACCAGCCGGAGATTCCGGCTAATACGGGAAATATCGGCAGAACCTGTGTGGCTACCGGCACCAGCCTGCATTTGATCGAGCCTCTGGGCTTTCGTCTCAATGAGAAGGAGATCAAGCGCGCGGGTATGGATTATTGGGAACATCTGGATGTGCACCGTTATGTAAATTTTACTCAATTTAAGGAGAAGCATCCGGATGCCAAGATATGGATGGCTACCACCAAGGCGAAACATACTTATACAGATGTGCAGTTTGGACCGGATGATTACATCATGTTCGGCAAGGAAAGTGCCGGTATTCCGGAGGAGATACTTGTGGAGAACGAGGATACTTGTATCCGAATTCCCATGTTACCCGCAATTCGTTCCTTGAACCTGTCAAATTCTGTGGCAATTGTATTATACGAGGCGCTGCGCCAGCAGGGATTTGAGAGCATGCAGATGGAGGGAGAACTCCACCACCTGCACTGGAAGGAATCACATTGTTTGACATAGAGGTGTCTGCAGATTCTTGTGGAGGCTTCCCTAAAAACGAGTAGGAGGAATGAATGCAAATGAAGAAAGATAGCAGAAACACGAAAACAATAAATACCATTATCAATATTCTGATTATTATCATTACGTTACTGATTGTTTTCTTTGCCTGGAAGCTGGTGGATATCAGTCTTTCTTATATGGAGAGCCGCAGGGAATACAATGAGCTGCGCCAGTTCATCACACCGGAAGGCGAGGAGCCAGACACGGAATTTGTCCAGGAAAGCACGGATTCGAAGGAAGATTTCAGTACAGAAGCTGTGGGCACAGAAGCTTCCGGGGATGAGGAACAAAATACGCAGGAAAAAGAGGTTACCTGTCCGATTACTGTGGATTTTGCCTCCCTGTGGGAGATCAATCCGGATATTAAAGGCTGGATTCATCTGGAAGAAGTGGATATCAGCTATCCCATCGTGCAGGGCGAGGATAATAATGAGTACCTGTATACTTCCGTAAAAGGAACCTCAAACAGCGGTGGTTCTATCTTTATGGATGCGGCAAATGCGGGAGATTTCAGCGATCCTCATACTCTGATTTACGGTCATAATATGAAGGATGGCTCCATGTTTGGTAAGTTAAAGAAACTGTACAATCAGGATAGAATCGATAAGATGGATGGCCCGTTATGCTTCTGGATCATTACACCAGGCGGCGAGTACCGTTATGATGTTTTCAGTATCCACACGGTAGATGCGGCAGGAGATGCCTACACCTTTTTCTCTGAGCAGGGAAATGAAGTCGGTGCTTACATGAATAAGATGGCCAGATTTACCGGTGTGAAATTGCCTCAGAGAGTGTATAACAGTATGGATAAAGTGATAACACTGTCTACCTGCACCGGTAATGACCAGTATCGGTTGGTAGTACAGGGTGTTCTTTATGTTGAGTATTGAGTAAAGAAGGTACCCGCTTCCGGCATCTTACAAGGGACAAAATGTGAAAGAAGCTTAGATATAATGTAAGGAAGCCAGCACTTTAATTAGTGCCGGCTTCTTTGCATTTTCTGCAATTTTCCTGTATGCAGGTACATCTACTCCATATCTCTTACCCATACAGACCATCTCAAATACCACTTTTTCTTATAGTGTATAGCAGATCAGTTCTTGGACTTTTTATTGATCGATTTCCATATGTATAGATACAGCGGAATCGCCACAAGAGGAAAAATCATACCAACCAGCATGCCCAGCTTCATACCCAGCTGCTCAGGGAGCAGACCGAGATTTTGCGCCATCTGGGTGGCGGATGGATTCCCGATTACGGCGTCGGTAATAATCCCCACAAGCTGAGGCGCCAATGATGCACCCAGGTCCCCGCCGGCAGCCATCATGGCGTAGATAAACAAACCGCCAGTGGGAAAGCGGTCGGAAGCGACCACCAGACAACCGGGCCACAGCATGGATGTACAAAAACCTATGAAGGCGCATGCAAGAAGTCCGATGACGGGAACGCTGGAAACGGCAGCAATCAAATAACATATGAAGGCGCCGATAGCACCGAAGAAAAGGACGCGGCCTACATCCTTTCCGATTTTCGTGTAAAGTGTACGTCCCATTCCAAGCATAGCGGAGAAGAGGGCTGCACCGAAAATATCACCCCATACTTTTGGGATGGACAGTGCCTGCTCCAGATATCCGGAGCTCCACTGTGCCATGGTACACTCAGCGGCTCCGCCCAGGAAGATTGCGAACACACATACCCAGAGCCATTTGTTTCTCAGCAGATGAAGGGATCCCGATGTTTTTTCGGGAGTATCCATGGGAGGGATCTGCGAACCTGCGAAAAGATACGCTGACGTAAGGGGAATTACCGTAAACAACAGTGCCAGCCACTGCCAGTTTTCATTGCCCGCAAAGAGGAGAAACAGGGTGCTGATTATGATGACGAATACTACGCCCCAAGCATAGGCTGAGTGCAGTTTACTCATTTCCCGGTCGGGGTCTTTGGCAGGGAGTGCCGCAATGACAGGACTGATAAGAACCTCGCAAAATCCGCCGGATGCGGAGAAAATCACAGTCCCGATCACAAGTCCTATATATACGGACTGGGGGATGAAAAAAGGCCAAAGGGCATACACCAAAAGCCCTATGATTGTGAGAATGGGTGTCATTTTTACAGCTTTTGAAATATTGAATTTATGGGAGAAGAATGAAAAAATAAGGTCAATTGTCAGCTGGGTAACAAAGTTGATCAGCACCAACAGCCCCAGCAGGGAGTACGAGATTCCGTACAGAGAACGAAAGGTCAAAAAAAGTACCGGTGAGAGATTTCCTACGACGGACATTGATATATTGGTGGTATAGCATGCATACTTCAGGCGTTTGATCGTTTTCATAAGGAGTCCTTTTGTATATATTTTTGGTAT
>JAZNXM010000152.1:0-4870 GCA_045593865.1 Acetatifactor sp.
AGCTGTCCTGCAAAAGTAGTGTATTTTTCTTCCGCAAGAGAGCTGGAAAACGGTTACTTCCTGCTGGGAGAGGACATCTGTAAGGCGGTAAACGGCGAAAAACAGGTCCTTATGAACATCCATCGGGATATGAATCTGGTAGGTCTGTGCAATGTGGAAAATGTGATGGCAGCCATTGCCATTGCAGAGGGTATGGGAGTTCCTATGGAGACGATACTTGAAGTGGTCAAGACCTTTCGTGCAGTAGAGCATCGAATTGAATTTGTTGCCACCAAGAGGGGCGTTGATTATTACAACGATTCCAAGGGCACCAACCCGGACGCGGCGATTCAGGGTATCAGAGCCATGAGCAAGCCGACCATACTTATCGGCGGTGGTTATGACAAACAGAGTGAATATGATGAATGGATTGAAAACTTTGACAATAAAGTAAAGTGGCTGATCCTGATCGGTCAGACAAGGGAAAAGATTGCAGAATGTGCCAGAAAGCACGGCTTTGACCGGATTAAAATGGCGGACAGCTTTGAGGAATGTCTGGAAATCTGTACGAGTCTTGCAGAAGAGGGAGATGCAGTGCTGCTTTCTCCGGCCTGCGCAAGCTGGGGGATGTTCCCCAATTATGAAGTAAGAGGAAAAATGTTTAAGGACTATGTAAATGGTCTCAAGGAGTGATTCAGTGGCGGACAGAAAAAGAAAGAAAAAAGAACAGACAGAATACTTTTTTGATTATACGCTTTTGTTCATCGTACTGTTTTTGCTGGGCTTTGGACTGGTCATGGTATACTCGGTCAGTTCCTATGAAGCGCAGGCAGACTTTGGGGATGCGGCATATTATCTGAAAAAACAGCTGCAGGCATCTATCATTGGGCTGGTGGCGATGATTGTGGTAGCCAATATTCCCTATAATATCTGGCTGAAATTTACTGCGCTTGCCTATGTGGTCGCGCTGGTTCTGATTGGGTTGGTTCCATTTTTTGGTAAGGAAGCGAACGGTGCAAAACGATGGCTGATCATCCCGGGCATCGGTCTGTCGGTACAGCCGGCAGAAATCGCAAAGCTGGCCATGATTTTGGTATTGGCACATCTGGTATGCAAAATGGGTAAGAGTGTGCGGACGTTAAAGGGAATGGCATTTTTGTTGATAATTGCGGCACCGCCTGTAGCCATGGTGTTGTTTTGTACTCGAAATTTGAGCTCAGCGATCATTATCTTGGGGATTGCTGTCTTAATGATTTTTGTGGCAGATCCCAAATATAAGAAGTATATAATGGTTGGAGCGCTGGCAATAGCAGCACTTGCAGGGCTTGTATATTACATCTCCACTTTGGAAATGGATTCGGATATGCATTATCGTTTCAAGCGTATTCTTGCGTGGCTGCATCCGGAGGATTTCCTGGAGGATACCGGCTACCAGACCATGCAGTCCTTATATGCCATCGGTTCCAGCGGTATCTGGGGAAAAGGTCTGGGACAGAGCATGCAGAAGCTGGGATTTATTCCGGAAGCCCAGAACGATATGATCTTTTCCATTATCTGTGAAGAGCTTGGACTGTTTGGTGCTTTTGCCATTATTATCATGTTCGTGATGCTGCTGTGGCGAATGATGGTGATCGCCAACAATGCTCCGGATCTGTTTGGCGCGTTGATTGTAGTAGGTGTGATGGGGCATATTGCTATTCAGGTAATTTTAAATATCGCAGTTGTAACCAATACCATTCCCAATACCGGTATTTCCCTGCCATTCATCAGTTACGGCGGGACTTCGGTATTGTTCCTGCTCATAGAGATTGGGCTGGTTTTAAGTGTTGCAAAAAGGATTCAGTTGAAAGAAGTAAGCTGAAAACAATAAACGAACAGTAACAGAATGCCGATAATAAATTGACAGCCGTAAATGGAAGACACCAGTCGTAAATGAAGAGCAATCGTCGTAAATGAAAGACAGTAGTCGGAAAGCAGCAAGGTAAAATAATGAAGGGGACAATGTACAAAATCGCAAGAATGATCATAGAATAGAACAGATTCTTTTGGCGGATGGTATCGTATGGATACAATCAAAATTCATGGCGGAGTGTGCTTGCGGGGCAAGGTAAGGATTCAAGGGTCCAAGAATGCATCCCTTCCCATATTGGCGGCAGTACTTATGACGGATGGAGAGACTGTCCTGCAGAATGTACCGAAGATTTCGGATGTCTATCGTATGCTGCAGATACTGAAATGTATGGGATGCAGTATCCGTTTTTATGAAAAGGAGATTCGGATACGAGCCTGTTATCAGGAGCAAAACGAGATGCCGGCGGAGGCAGTAAAGGGAATGCGTTCTTCAATCTGTTTGATGGGCGCATTACTTGGTAAGGCCGGAAGGATATCCATGGAGTATCCCGGTGGCTGTGTGATCGGGGCAAGACCCATCGATCTGCATATGGATGCACTGCGGCAGATGGGCGTTGTTTTTGAGGAAAACAGTGGGAAGATTGAAGGGCATGTACCGGAAGACTTGCATGGAGCGGAAATCTATCTGTCCTTTCCAAGTGTGGGCGCTACGGAGAATATTGTCCTGGCGGGAGTTCTTGCGAGAGGAAGAACCATTCTGCACGGGGCGGCCAGAGAGCCGGAGATTCGTACCCTGTGTGCATTTCTGAATTGCTGTGGAGCAAGAATACAGGGCATGGGCACGGACACCATTATTGTAGATGGTGTGGAGTGCCTGAGAGGCTGCCGATTCTGTATCCCCGGTGACAGAATCGTTGCCGGCACTTATATGCTTATGACGGCTGCTACAGGCGGATGTTCCCTGCTGGAAGGTGTGGATGGGACAGAAGTGGGAGCGGTAATAAGCCTGATGAAGAAAATGGGCTGTGACTGTCAGATGACCAGGGAAGGTATCTATGTGCAGGCTCCGGAGGTTTTGCAGCCGGTGGGGAGAATTGTGACGGCTGCCTATCCTGGATTCCCTACGGATCTGCAGTCAGTCGCAATGGTTGCGGCGCTGAAGATTCCGGATATTACCGGCATAGAAGAGAATATCTTTGAGAACCGGTTTCAGATTGTGCCCCAGCTGGAGAAGATGGGAGCTTCCGTATGGGTTCAGGATGCCAGGTGTGCCTGGGTAACCGGCGGTAACCGGTTAAACGGCTGCCCGGTGGAAGCAAAGGAACTCAGAGGCGGTGCGGCACTGGTAACAGCCGGGCTGTTGGCCGGAGACTTGACGACAGTAACCGGTTGCTGTTATATTGACAGGGGCTATGAAAATATCTGTAAGGACTTAAGAGAGTTAGGAGCGCGAATTTATCGTGGTAAGTAAAAAAAAGAGATGTATGGTAACTGTGCTGGCATTTTTGACACTGATAGCGGTCTTTCTGGGAATCGTTTATTATCTTGTCAGCACATATACCATAAAGAATGTATATGTGGAAGGAAATCTTCATTATACGGATGAAGAGATCAGGGAAATTGTCATGGAAGGCCCTCTGGGAAACAATTCGCTGTATTTGTCCCTTAAGTATCGGAACGAAGGAATAGAAGATGTTCCTTTTGTGGATGTTATGAATGTGGAGATATTGTCCCCGGATACCATCAAGATCATGGTGTATGAGAAAGCGCTTGCCGGTTACATCGAATTTATGGACAACTATCTGTATTTTGACAGAGACGGATATGTGGTAGAAAATTCAAGTATCCGGACAGAAGGGATTCCAAGGATTGTGGGACTGGATTTTGAATACGTGGTTCTGGGCGAAAAGCTGCCTGTGAAGAATGAAAGTATCTTCACAAACGTGATGAATATTACAAAACTGCTGGCCAAATATGAGTTGACTGCGGATGAGATTTTTTTTGCATCGGAATCAGATGTTATCGTATTTTTCGGAGATATTAAAGTGGTTTTAGGCAATACAAAGAAATTAGAAGAGAAAATTATGAATCTTCCCACCTTTTTGTCGAACTTAGTGGGAAAGAGCGGAACCCTGAATATGGAAAATTATACAGAGGATTTCGGTGTGGCTATATTCGAACAGGACAGTACAGAATAATTTTCCTTAAAAATTTTAAGAATTTGCATAAAAATATGTTGATAATTTTGGGAATTAATTATATGATAGATTATATGGAATTTATACGCAAAAAAGGAGGACAAACCTTTGCTGGAGATTAGAACGAATGAAGCAGAAGCAGCTGCAAAGATTATCGTGGTCGGTGTCGGCGGAGCTGGCAATAATGCTGTAAATAGAATGGTAGATGAGAAAATTGACGGAGTGGAATTTATCGGCGTGAATACCGATAAACAGGCTTTACAATTGTGTAAGGCACCGAGACTGATTCAGATTGGTGAGAAGCTTACAAAGGGACTTGGCGCCGGAGCAAAACCGGAAGTTGGTGAGAAGGCTGCGGAGGAAAGCTCAGAAGAAATTGCAGAAGCAATCCAGGGGGCTGACATGGTATTTGTTACTTGTGGTATGGGTGGCGGTACCGGTACCGGAGCTGCTCCTGTTGTAGCCAGAATTGCAAAAGAGATGGGTATTCTGACGGTTGGTGTGGTTACCAAGCCTTTCCGTTTTGAGGCAAGAGCACGAATGGTAAATGCGCTGGCCGGTATTGATAAGATTAAAGAGCATGTAGATACATTGATCGTGATCCCCAATGATAAGCTGTTAGAGATCGTAGATCGCAGAACCACTATGCCGGAAGCGCTGAAAAAGGCAGATGAGGTTCTTCAGCAGGCAGTACAGGGTATTACAGACCTGATCAACGTTCCTTCTATTATAAACCTTGACTTTGCGGATGTTCAGACCGTTATGAAGGACAAGGGTATCGCACATATCGGTATCGGTGCGGGCAAGGGTGATGACAAGGCTCTGGAAGCGGTTAAGATGGC
>JAZNXM010000153.1:0-1789 GCA_045593865.1 Acetatifactor sp.
CATTATCCCAAAGGATTGCGAAAAGCATAAAAAGATGATATATTAATTAAGAGTGATTTAATCCTCAGAAATATAGAAAGCAGGTTATAAGATGGATAAGATTATTTTAACAGGTGACAGACCTACAGGAAGATTGCATATTGGTCATTATGTAGGTTCCCTGAAAAGAAGAGTGGAATTGCAGAATTCCGGAGAATATAAGAAGACTTTTATTATGATTGCGGATGCACAGGCACTGACAGATAATATTGAGAATCCTGAGAAGATTCGCCAGAATATTATCGAGGTGGCACTGGATTATCTTGCATGTGGTTTGGATCCTGCCAAGTCCACCATATTTATTCAGTCTCAGATTCCGGAGCTTTGTGAACTGACCTTCTACTATATGGATTTGGTTACTGTATCACGTTTACAGCGTAATCCTACCGTAAAGAGCGAGATTCAGATGCGTAATTTCGAAGCAAGTATTCCGGTAGGCTTCTTCACATATCCAATTAGCCAGGCAGCAGATATTACTGCATTTAAGGCCACCACCGTACCGGTTGGTGATGACCAGCTGCCCATGATTGAGCAGACCAAGGAAATCGTACACAAGTTTAATTCCGTATATAAGCCCGTATTGGTAGAGCCTAAGGCATTGTTACCCAGCAATGATGCCTGCATGCGTCTGCCGGGCGTGGATGGCAAGGCTAAAATGAGTAAGTCCTTAGGAAACTGTATTTATCTGGCAGATTCTGCAGATGATGTGAGCAATACCATCCTTAGAAAGATGTATACAGATCCCCAGCATTTACGTGTGGAAGACCCGGGACATCTGGAAGGCAATATGGTATTTACTTATCTGGATGCTTTCTGCAAGGAAGAACATTTCGAGAGATACCTGCCTGAGTATGCAAACCTGGATGAATTAAAGGGTCATTACACCAGAGGCGGTTTAGGCGATATGAAGGTGAAGAGATTCTTAAACAGTGTGTTGCAGGAAGAGTTAGAGCCCATCCGTCAGCGTAGAAAAGAGTGGGAAAAGGATATTCCGGCAATTTACGAAATTTTGAAGAAGGGTAGCGAAACAGCTCGTGAAGTTGCAGCCCAGACCTTGTCAGAGGTTAAGAGCGCAATGCGCATCAATTATTTTGAGGACGAAGAGCTGATTAGAGCACAGGCAGCAAAATATGAGGCGTAATCAAAGTGAAACCTTAGAAGAAGCTTTAAAGAATCCGGCTTATATTGCAATCGGTAGCGGCGTATGTCTGTTGATTGTGGTATTGTTCTGTGTGATTGTGTGGAATGTGACTCACCAGAAGGATGATAAGCTGGTGATGAATAATACCACCAATAATACAGTGGAGATTCCCAGCATGGGAGAAAGCGTGGAAGAGGATGTGGTTGTGACGCCGGCACCGGAAGTAGAGGTGGATGCAGAGGCCGAATCCCTTCAGCAGCTAATCGCAGAGAAGTCAAATGACCAGGGCCTGGTATTCACAGAAGTGGATGATTGGATTACTGCCAAGGAAGTAACCAACCTGCGTAGCGAACCCAGCACAGAAAAGGGTGTGGAATCCGTAGTTGTGAAGCTGAGCAATGGTGAAGCAGTGAGACGTATCGGTATAAACTAAGAAACCGGTTGGTCTAAGATTATTTACGAAGATACAATAGTATATGCTTCTACAGCATATATGGTGGAGGCAGAGCCTCCGGTGGGAGAATAGATGTATATGGGATGCCCGGAAAACTTTGAGGAGTTTTCCGTGCGTTTGTACTTACTGTTATAGTGAAAGTTTTCAAGCAGTTT
>JAZNXM010000154.1:0-13089 GCA_045593865.1 Acetatifactor sp.
GGTTCAAAGATTTCCATCCTCTCGGACTTCCATCTCTTCCGTTCTCAATTTTTGAATCTTCTTAAGATCCTCAGCATTGATGCTGTTACTCTTAGAATTTTCAAGGTTGCATTGTTGTTTATTTGTCAAGGTTCAAACCGATGCTTTTGCATCCCTTGGAAATATGCTGCGCATATTTCCGAAATCGGCACTTTCTCACCTGTGTTGCATCGGTAACTTTGATAGAATATCACACTTAATTACCTTTGTCAACAACTTTTTTAAATATTTTTACCGCTTTTCTCATAATTGTAAAATTCTTAATGAGGTGCGACAGAAATTATTTTATCTTACATCATTGTTTTTGTCAATGCTGAATTTATATATTTTATATGACAATGAAGGGAAAAGTTTATATTTTTTACATAACCTTACTCAAGGCCTGTTCTACAACAGGAGCCAGCATATTGTGTTCATATAACCAGGTCAAAATCTGACTGTCTCTGGAATACTCAATAATCAGATTTCCGATTGTACCCAATTCAAAATACATGATAAATGTATCTATGGTCCACAATACGAGAATGACTTCCAACGCACCCACTACCATGCCCAGCAATTTATCAACACTATGAACAATCGGCAGCTTAGCAATCAGCTTTGCGGAAAAGAAAATCAGTTTCAGCACATGGTGAGCAATGGCAAGTATAACAAGCAGCAACACCGACACTACAACACCTACGATTTCTTTTTCCATGTAACTGTGCAGACCGGTCCCAAGCAATAGCACCACCACACACATAATAATCAGGGAGACAAAAGAGATAATCTCTTTTACCATGCCCTTCTTATAGCCGTCTGCTATTTTTACAATCATAAAACCCAGTATAATTAGTAATAGTATATTTAAATTCATTTGTACCCTCCTTCTACGTTTTTCCACTTTCCTGCATTTTTCAAATCAGCTCGCGTTTCTTCCGATCTGTGAACTTCTTATGCCCGTCTTCAAAGCCACAGGGATAAGGAGATTGAATATTTATTTTCAATTTTACTGTCAACGGAATCTCATACTTTGTGTTTTATTACTTTAACTGAATTGTATTTAGTGTTTCATCCGAAACCATCACAAATTTGTAACCGGTGCCTTTTCCTACCGGAAGCATCAATTCAACCGCCCTGTCAAAGGTTCCTAAAAACTTTTCCACATTATCATATGTCCTGATTACGCATTCCGTTTCACCGTATGCCATAAAATAATCCTTTGTAAAAATAATATCATGGAAGGCAGTATTAAAATAGTAGGTTCCCATTTTTTGAGAATCGCTTCTATAAACTTCCATCTTGTTGCGCATATCCAGTACATCAGACCTGAAAAGCACTCCCAGATAGTCGCCATTCTGATAAATTCCCTGAATCTCATCCTCAAACAGATACACCGCCTGCTCTTTCGGTATCTGACGGCCGGAGTGAAAAGCCACCCTGTCATCACCAACCACTACCGCCATGCTGTTACTCAAAAACTTCACATAGGGAACGATTACATCCGGGTAGGTTTGTTCGCTCACAAAAAAGTCTGTTTTATTGGAACCTACCGATCCAAAATTATAAAATACCACCTGTGATTTTACAACCCCCGCATCCACAAAAATACAGGATACTCCCAAAAGCTCCCCATTTGGCGAAAAACTGAAATCAATCGGATATCCGCTCTGACTCATGGTTGTCTTTACCTCGAATGCCTTGGTGCCGTCCGCTTCATAAATATATATCCAGGTAACCTTTGCATCAGCTACTGCAACAGCAACTCTGCCCTCTGCGGAAACTGCGATATTCCTGATGGGCATGGTAGTATTAACCTGACAAATTTTCCCTTTTGCGTCCATTACATATACTTCCCTACCATTGTAATCCCCTATTGCTACCACATCCTTACAGGTCGCAATCAGCGGATCCTGCATCTCAAAGGTCTGGTTCCAGACCTCCACACCATCCATATCCGTGCAGTGTGCTCCATCATGACTGTATGTCAGTATACAGTCTCCCAACCGCATACTCTGCGTGCCTTCCGCCTGATTGATCGTTGCGGAGGCTATGTATTCATAATCTGTATAAATGTGATTCCGGTACTGTACATATACTACAATTGTCAAAACCGCCAGCACTGCAAGTACCACCAAAAAGCGATAGACTGCTGCCATCTTATGTTTTCTGATCCTAGCCCTGTAATTTTCCCTAGACTCTGTATTATTCTCATTTGTTCCTTTTTTTTTCATCATTTTTCCTCTTTCCTGCATTTCACAAGTCTGCCTGCAAAACTGCACCAATCAGTAGCTTGAAAGGAACTTTCAATCTTTTCATCTTTGCCAAAACTCTTTCAACCCGGCACTTTTTCCTCTTCAAATTATATTAAGTATAACATATAATCATCTAAGGTAGTAGAATTTTTTGACCAATTTGTATATTATCCGGATTGGAAATATCATTCATTTCACAAATCCGTGGTACATAAGAATCACTGCCGTAAATTCTGCGGCTGATTGCAATCAAAGTATCACCCGACTTTATCACGTAAGTCTCCGGCTGGTGCACAGTCGGCATCTCCGGTACCGATGTGGCCTGAGGTGTTGGGGTTACCTGAGGAGTAGGCTGGGGTGTAGCTGTTGCCTGAGGCGTTGTTGGCTGTGTAGACGCCTCAGGCTGCGAGTCTCCCGTTTGGGACGAACCCGTCGGCTGAGCAGTTGCAGGTGCCAACGTTCCATCAGGAGACTGGGATGCATCAGATGACGGCCCCCCCTCGCCCTCTTCAGCCTTTTTCTCATTTTCCTGAAGAATTGCATCTGCCAACTTATCCTCTGTCACAAGTGTGCCCATTACAGCCTGCACTGCCTCCTGAGACTCTTTCTGCACATCAATGATCGGGCTCTCCAATTCCTGGCTCTCTCCTGCTACAAGCCGGTAATCCGTCAGGTCTTCCACCCATGCTGACAATTGACCCTTCATACGTTTCAGAGTATTACCGTTTCCCCAAAGCATCAATGCAATTAAGCAGCATCCCGCCACCAGAATAAATGGCGCGAATTGAAACGGATATTGTTTCCCGTCTTCCTCTTTTGTCGGTTCGCTGACCACTTTCTGTTTCAGCTGTCTTCTCTCCTCAAACTGCTGCCTCCGGTCTTCCTGCCTTTTCCTGACCACATCGTACTTGTCCTGCTCCACTTTCTCCGGTTGCACTTCTTCTCTTCTGGTTTCCAGCATATACGCCAGCATGGTATCATTTTTTTCAAAAAAGCAGGCATACCCTTTCACATATCTGCAACTGTTCTGATCATAAATCCGGAAGCCCTCAATCATCTCCCCATTCAATATCTGATAACCCAAAAAGGTCTGCTCCGGGAAATATTTCCTCCGCATCCGCTCCACTTCCTGGCTCTGGGCCTGGGACAGATGACGGACCTCTCTGGAAATGGACTGCACCATGCATGCACCATATACAAAGCAATATGTAACCTGCTGTTCCACGGACATCTTTCCATACAATGCCACTGCAAGTTCCTTTTCCTCAGCAAATTTATTCATTTGTTTCATGTAGGAGACTACATAATCTTCCACGTATATCTTGCAGTTTCTGTCAGTCTCGCCTACCTGTGTAATATTTCTTGGCAATTCCATTATAAAAAACCTCCCACAAATCTATATAAAGCTTGTTTCAGCATTTAATATAGCATTAACGTGCGAGGTATTTTATCATTCTTTGTCGTCGATTCCAAAAAATCCTTCGACAACTTCAGCCATGCTATCTTATTTCATTGGTTTTGTTTCCGGAAAAAGTGCCATGATAATCCTTCTGTCATTTCGTCTATCTTAACTGCGTGAAGTTTAAAACCTTTTCTTGTCATCATCGCAATCAAATTTCCACTCTGCCCTCCAGTGCTCTCAGCAATGTTACCTCATCAATGTACTCCAGATCTCCGCCTACAGGCACACCGCTTGCGATACGCGTCACTTTGACACCCACAGGCTTGATCAGCTTGCTGATGTACATGGCCGTGGTCTCGCCCTCCAGACTGGAATTGGTTGCAATGATTATCTCCTCCACATCATCCGCCAGTCTTTCCATCAGTTCCTTCAGCTTGATATCATTAGGACCAATCCCCAGCATGGGAGAAATTGCGCCATGAAGCACATGATATACGCCCTCATATTTGCCGGTTTTTTCATAAGCTGCCAGATCCCTGGTATTCTCCACTACCATGATCAGCTTATGATTACGGCGTTCATTGGCACAGACTGGGCAGATTTCCCTGTCCGTCAGCGTAAAGCAATCCTTGCAGTAACGCACATTTGCCCTTGCATCCATCATTACGTGTGCCAGACGATCCACTTTATCCTTGGGCATATTGATCAAATGGAAAGCCAGTCTCTGGGCAGACTTATGTCCGATACCGGGAAGGGCAGAAAACTCTTGTATTAACTTGTTGATTTGACCACTATACATATCCATTAGAACGGAAAGCCTCCTAACCCGCCGGTCATTTTACCCATAAGCTGTGCACTGGCTTCGTCCGCCTGCTTCATAGCTTCATTGGTTGCCGCTACGATCAAATCCTGCAACATTTCAATATCGTCAGGATCCACCACTTCTTCAGAGAGCTTTACACGTACTACTTCCTTTTTGCCGGATACGGCCACTTCAACCGCTCCGCCGCCTGCTGTTGCAGTAAATTCTTTTGTTTCAAGCTCCTTTTGTCCTTCCTCCATCTGACGCTGCATTCTCTGGGCCTGCTTCATCAAATTGTTCATATTGCCCGGCATTGCTCCTCCCGGAAATCCTCCACGTTTTGCCATCTTTATATCCTCACTTTCATTATTATATATTGAAACTCTTACCATTCCCATTCGATATGAAAAGATTCCTATATCAGATTGGACGTTTATAGGTTAAGTTTAATTTTACTCTTCTTCCTCAATATCCATATGGATAAGCTGGGATAAGTCTACAAAATTGTCCTGAAATTCTGTCTTTGTGCGAACTGTCTGTATGGTCACTTCCACCTCTTTGCCAAGAAAATCCGCAATAATCGCTTCCAGTCGTTCTTTATTCTCCGAACGCACCGTGAAATAATCCGAAGGCTGCCCGTCCTCCAGTATTACCAACAGCCTGTCATCTCCGCCAAGACTTAAATTCGCATTCTTCAGGAAACCCTTCATGGGGTAATCAGTGCTACCCACGATCACGGGCCACTGGCTGACGATCTGCTTAATATCCTCCGGAATGGCTTTGGGAAGCTCAGGCTTTACCTTGGATGTGGCTGAACCCATTCCGGTCATCACCTGCATTCCCCCACCGGCATCCGATAATGCTCCGGCTGCCATCACGACTCCATTCTCAATCCTATCCTCCACATCACGGATGCGCTCCAGCAATGCATCGGAGGTAGTCTCCATGCTTGGTTTACATAATTTAATTAATGCTATTTCTACCAGTATACGCTTCTGGGCAGCATAACGTATCTGTCCGGACAATTCGGAAAAAATGCGGATGTATCGCAAAATTCGAGCCATGGACAGCATTCCTGCTTCTTCCTTCAGCCTGTTCAGATTATCCGTGGACATATCAATAACATCCTCCAGATTATCCGAAGACTGCACCAGCATCAGATTTCTTAAGTACCAGGTAAAATCCGTCACAAACTGTGTCAGCTCCCTGCCCTGCATAATAATTTCCTCCAGCAGTGTCACACAGCCCAGCACATCCTTGTCCAGCACATGGCGCAACAGCCGACTGAATACATCCGTGTCCACAGCGCCCAGCACATCCAGCACTTTGTCATAAGTAAGCTCACTGCCCAGATGAAAGGCGATACACTGATCCAGAAGACTCAATGCATCCCTCATAGAACCGTCAGCTGTTTTCGCAATGTATTTCAACGCCTTTTCTTCCACCCGCACCTGCTCTGCAGTGGTCAGCTCCTGCATGCGTGCTGCAATTGTATCAAGTGAAATTCGCTTAAAATCATATCTCTGACAACGGGACAAAATCGTAATCGGCAGCTTGTGCACCTCCGTAGTCGCCAGAATAAAGATAACATACGACGGCGGCTCCTCCAGGGTCTTCAGCAGTGCATTAAACGCACCTATGGAAAGCATATGCACCTCGTCGATAATATAAACCTTATACTTTCCCTGTGCCGGAGAATAAGATACCTCATCCACGATTTCACGGATATTGTCAACACCGTTGTTGCTGGCCGCATCAATCTCAATCACATTCATGCTGGCACCGGCAGCAATCGCCCGGCAGGTCTGACACTCCCCGCAAGGTCCGTTTTCCGTAGGATTCTCACAGTTCACAATCTTTGCAAAAATTTTTGCAACCGTAGTTTTACCGGTACCCCGGGTACCGGTAAACAAATATGCATGTCCTATTCGATTCGCTCTTATTTGATTTTTCAGTGTTTTTACAATGTGTTCCTGGCCCTTTACATCCCCAAATGTATCCGGGCGGAACTTTCTGTACAGCGCGGTATATGACATGAGCTTTTCCCTTTCATTTTATGTCACATGGACAATGTGGCAATCCTTTTATCCCATGTTCCTTCGACAATGGAGCATTCCGTTTATTCCATCTTCCACAGCAGGCCGAAACCCTAATCCCCAAAGCTGATTCCCAGCAATTTTGCCTCTTTAATAATCGAAGCATCCGGATCGATCATCTTTAACTTGCCGGCAACCTCATCCAATGGCACCTTCACAACCTCCCGGTTCTTGTATCCTACCATGAAACCGTATTCCCCATCAAGAATCAGCTTGCCCGCCTCGGAACCGAGACGGCTTGCAAATACACGGTCATATGGGCAGGGACTTCCGCCGCGTTGCATATGTCCAGGAACCGTCACCCTTACTTCACGGCCGGTCTTTTCCTGAATCAGTACTGCCACCTCATAGGAGACGGAAGGGTATGGATAATTCTTCATCTTCTCCTTAAATTCCTTCTTGGTAAGCTTCGCATCTTTCTTAGAAATGGCACCTTCTGCAACTGCAATAATGGTAAAGCGGCTGCCCTTTGCATCACGTTCTTCAATCTTCTCAATCACTTTATCGATATCGTAAGGAATCTCCGGTATCAAAATAATGTCCGCGCCACTGGCCATACCTGCATTCAGAGTCAGCCAGCCAACCTTATGCCCCATCACTTCCACAATAAATACACGCCCATGGGACGCTGCCGTTGTGTGGATACAGTCAATTGCATTTGTCGCAATATCTACAGCACTCTGGAAGCCAAAAGTCATATCCGTTCCCCAGAGATCATTGTCAATCGTCTTCGGCAAAGTAATTATGTTCAGACCTTCCTTGCGAAGAAGATTTGCGGTCTTGTGAGTTCCGTTACCACCCAAAATAACCAGGCAGTCCAGCTTCAGCTTATAATAATTCTGCTTCATGGCTTCCACCTTGTTGATGCCCTTTTCGTCCGGCTCCTGGATGGTCTTGAAGGGAGTGCGGGAAGTACCCAAAATGGTCCCCCCTTCCGTCAGAATACCCGAAAAATCCTTTCCGGTAAGCATACGAAAGTCACTGTAGATCAAACCTCTATAGCCATCGATAAAGCCATATATCTCAACATCCTTTTTGCTGTTCAATAAGGTCTTCACAACACCTCTCATTGCGGCATTCAGCGCCTGACAATCACCGCCGCTGGTAAGCATACCAATTCTTAACATGATACATTCCCTCCCGCATTTATAGTCTTTTGAACATAGTATTCAGAGTTTGAATACATTTTATCACAGTTTTTGGCGTAACGCAATGAGGCAGGGTAAATGCCCTGCCTCAATTTTGATTAACTTTTCTTCAATCCACAAATATATTTTTGTAAAACCAACAGCCTCTTACAATAAATGCACCGGTAATTCTTCTGTCAGATGACAGCACTCATTTCCCACTACGAACACGGTCTCATTCCCATACACTCTCAGCTCCGGTGCCTTCTCTACGACAGCCTCCTGCACTGCTACTTCTTTCTTCACAGCCGTTTTTTTCGGCGCACCAGGCTTCTTCGCCGCGAGCTTATCTTTTACCGGTTTTGCCATAGTTTCCCTTGGTGCGTTTTTCTTTGACGTAGCCTTCTTGCCTTCTTCCTTCTCTGTAGCCACATCCGCAACCGCCTTCACTTCTTCCGGCTTCACCGTTTCATCCTTCACAACTACGTTTTCGTTCTTTACAGCCTCAGCCGCCTTCTTACTGCTTCTGGCTGCTCTGTTAATACTACCTGTTCCTACTGGCATCTCGATCAATCTCCTTTGCTAACTCCATATATTCTCCGGCACTTCTGGCACTTCTCTTATGTACAGCTACAGGCTCACTGTCATCCTGAGCCCATTCTATCTCACTGTCAATGCGGATTACCTGTTCAAATACATGGACATCCTCCGTCTGTTTCAAGGCTTCTATTGTCTGTTTATAATAATTCTTTCGCCCATCCACCTTGGTCACTGCGATACCCAGCAGTTCCAGCTTTTCATTCATGCGGAACACATCCTGCAGGAATTCAAACATATTTGCCACACCGAACAATCCCCATGGGCTGGCTTCCACCGGCATGATCACAAAATCCGCCGCACACAGGATATTCATGACCCAGCCTCCCAAAGTAGGGGGTGAATCAATCAATATGTAATCATAAAGATCCGCCTCCAGAATTTTCTTAAGTCCCTTCTGCAATATCAATTCTCTCTGCCACTTTGTGAACAGCTCATATTCTATATTGCTCATCAAGGTGGAGGATGGAATCAAGTCCAGATTTTCATATTTGGTGGGCACCACATAATCTGTCAGGTCTTCCTGCTTCTTGATTGCGTAGTAAAGATTCTTCTCCCCGGTGGCGAATTCCAGCACTTCATCTTCTCCAAAAAAAGAAAGGGAAAGATTCATCTGCATATCACCGTCAATCAGGAGCACTTTCTTTCCCATCAGGGAAAGGGAATAACCGATATTGGCGCAGGACGTGGTCTTTCCACTGCCGCCCTTATTATTTGCGAATGCAATTACTTTCGTTTTCTTCTCCATACAGGCACGTAATTCCTTTTTCTTTAAAATACGTAATCCATCTTTCGGATGGTTTCAAATCAGTTACTACAATATCTATTTCGGCAAGATCACAGATCTTGGAAAAAGCCACAATTTCAAATTTCGTATAATCCACTGCCAGAATCCGCTGTTTTGCAGACTTAAGCATGGTCTTCTTTACCTGGGAAAACAGCTCGTTTGCATCGGTAATGCCAGCCTCCATATGGATTCCCTTGCAGGAGAGAATCACCTTATCCACATGATAAGAGGAAATGTTATCCACAGCCTTGGCCCCAACCAGTGCAAGATAATCCCCTAAAAGACTGCCGCCTGTGGATATCACGTTCCAGCCACTGTCTCCGGCAAGCTCTACCAACACCTCAATGGAGTTGGTAATAATGGTCAGATTTTTCTTACAGCGTAGGGCTTTGATAATGGAAACCGCAGTTGTGCTGGGATCTACAATGATATGTTCCCCATCAGAGATCAAATCCTTCAGAATCGCCGCGATTACCCTCTTTCCCTTCATGTTTTTCTTCTTACGGACATTAAAGGGCATATCAGATTTATCGTCCTCGTTAAGCACAGCCCCACCGTAGCCTTTTGTAATCAGACCTTCTTTTTCAAATTTATCCAGATCACGCCGGA
Source organism: Acetatifactor sp. (assembly GCA_045593865.1). Taxonomy (GTDB): domain Bacteria; phylum Bacillota; class Clostridia; order Lachnospirales; family Lachnospiraceae; genus Acetatifactor. The sequence goes on from JAZNXM010000154.1 coordinate 9,694, forward strand.
TGGTCTCCTCAGACACACCAAACTGTTCGCTCAATTCACCGACTACAACCTTCTTCTCTTCCTGAAGCTTATCCAGTATTAATTGCCGCCTCTCTGCAGCCAGCATATCAAGCCCTCCTTATGCCAAAAGCCTTACACAATCTTCCTGCAAATCTGTGGATCCGGATGTGCAATTACAAAAGAATCAAGGAACATCCCTCTGTTGCCCACTGCCACCTTGGCTTTGTCAATCGCCGCCTGACAGGCAGACACTTCACCGGTAATGAGCATATAGGATTTACCGCACATACCCTTTGCCACTCGCAGTTCGATCAGTTTTACAATTGCTGTCTTTGCAGCGATATCCGCAGCCACAATGATAGATGCGGCATCATAGGTCTCCAGGATACCCAGTGCATTCACACCTTCAATATTACTGCTGCCATAAATTGCAGGGAAAATAGATTCATCCGGGTTGCCCAGAACAAAACTGCTGATCAGCTCACCCTTTTCAAAATTCTTAGCCGACTCCACGGCAGCATCCACCGCACTCAAATCACCGGCAATCAGTGCAATATACTTACCGGGACAAACGGTCTGTGCCTCCAGCAACTCTACATTTGCCGTTTTTACCATACGGTCTGCCGCTGCAATACCGGATGAAACCGTCTTAAATTCTATCATTCCTATTGCTCTGCTCATAGTTCCTCTTTTCTATTTACTTCCATCTTTTCCAGTGGACGTTTTTCCAACCGGGCATCTCTAAGACGCATATATGAACTCATTTTATGTCCGTTACCAAATTTCTGCCACTCCCTCATCCGGCTATGCAGAAATCACTATAAACTTGTCCGTTATCTCTTTCACAGTTCCGTCCATGGAGGCATGAATGTTTACGGACAATCCATCCGCTGCTGCTGCCACGATGTCACCAAGCTTCACAGCGTCGCCTTCCTTCACACAGGCCTTTGCCGGTGCACCGATATGCTGGGAAAGAAGTATCTTTACTTCCTTGGCCGTTCGGATGGTATCATCAAGAGGAGCTTCCTTATCATATTTTACCAGTCCAAGTCTGGCAGAAAGTCTTTCCTCCGGCACTCGTCTGTATTCTCTGGACTGCTCCACAGGAGCTGCTTCCACCATAGGAGGCTTCACGCCTGCTTTGCGCAACTCGTTTTTATATTCCCCGATCATGCTTCTGGGCGCTAATCCCTGGGGGCAGCTGTACATTTCGCACAATCCGCAAGAGCTGCAGAACATGGTATCCAGGAACGGATTCACATTGCTGAAGTCCTGATTTGCCGCCGAACGCATGAATAAATGAGGCTCTATAGGATGTCCCAGCGCATGCCTAGGGCATAAATCCGTACAGGTCTGGCACTGGCAGCAGGAAGATGCTGCACGGGCTACCGATGTACTGAATTTTGTATTCTTTTTATATACCAGCTGATGATCCTTTGGCAATACGATTACTGCGTTGGTAGTCTTGGTTACCGGCTGATAGTCCTGTCCGAAATTCCCCATCATGGGACCACCCAGCAAATATACCGGTTCCTTCGCGGTAATTCCACCTGCCATGGCAACCACATCCCTGATGCGGGTTCCAATTGGCACACGGACTGTCACGGGATGCTCTACCTCTCCCACTACAGTGACACATTTGTCCGTAACAGGATGCTGCTCCCATACTGCACGGTATACATTATACAAAGTCTCTACATTAAACACCGCAACACCGCACTCAATGGGCAATCCACCCGGACGTACCACTTTACCGATGGTCTCGTAGATCAATACCACTTCATCACCCATGGGGTATGCGCCCGGCAGTTTATGTATACGCACCAGCGGGAAATCTGCCAGATGCTCCTCCAACGCAACGATGGTGCTTTCATATTCCCCTTTAATACCGATAATAGCTTCTTTTGCCGATACCGTCTCTGCAATCAGGGTAAATGCCTTGAGAATTTCCCTTGCATGCTCCTTCAGAAGCTGCCTGTGCAGCTTCAGCAAAGGCTCACATTCCGCACAGTTCATAAGAATCGTATCCGCTTTTTCCGACAGCTTTCCGTAAGTCGGAAAGCCCGCTCCGCCGGCACCCACGATACCATTCTTTCTTAAAATCTGACTAAGCTCTGTAATCAACATAATCCTATACCAACTTTCCGATATCGTCTATGATTCCGACAATAGCGGCATCTATCGGAGATTCAGGCACACCGCTTCCAATACGTGCTGCGCTTCCCTGCGCAACCAGCACATACTCACCGATACCTGCACCGATATTATCAATGGCCACAAGCCGCTTCTGCTCACCATTCATCATACTAATGGGCTCCACGATCATAAATTTGTTGCCAATTAAATTTTCATGTTTACGGGTTGAAACGATACTTCCGGTCACTTTACCAATAATCATGTCTTCCTCTTTCCTGCATTTCACAAGCCTACTCGCAAAACTGCCTGGGATCAGAAGGCTGTGTCAGCCTTTTTCACCAATCTATCTTATTTCTTAACGATGGCTACCCTATCACCACTCTTGATATCACTGGCATTGGCCTCATCGGTATCAATATGCATTTCCAGTGTAAAGCTTTCGTCCACACGAATCTTTACCTGATCAAAGGTAGTTCCACGTTCATTGTCCATTTTAACGCTCACATAGTCACCATCATTCACGCCTGCTCTTGTAGCATCAGCAGGTGACATATGAATATGTCTGGCTGCCACAATACAGCCTTCCTTGCAATAAACCGCACCCTTAGGCCCGACAATTGCAATCGGTGCAGAACCGGCAATATCACCGGATTCCCTTACAGGCACATTGATGCCAAGCTTTCTTGCATCTGTATAACTGATTTCCACCTGTGTTTTTTTGCGGGCAGGTCCTAATACTCTCACGCTTTCAATTGCACGTAGCTTCAAGCCTACAATAGTACAACATTCATTGCATGCAAACTGACCGCCCATCAGCTCCTTTTTCTTGGTAAGCCGATAACCCGGTCCAAATAATGTCTCTACATCTTCCTGCGAAAGATGAATATGTCTGTTACTGACACCTACCGGCACCAGAAACCCATCTCCCTGTTCCTTTCCTGCATGAATGCAGGAAATTACAATTTTTGTCAAAGCCTCAATATCTTTTTTGTCCACGTTCTTCCTCTTTCCTGCTTATTGCAGACCTGCCTGCAATACTGCCTTAATACGTGGTTTGGAACAAGTTCCAAACTTTTCCTCTTTTCTGCATTTTGCAGCCCGCCTGTAAAACCTGCGTCAATATGCGGTTTGCAATATACTACGCCGCTCACAAAACCGCATCAATTGATTTCACTTCAACACAAACATCCTGTTTGCCTTCGACAGTGTACCGGGAAGTGGTTGGCATATATCTCGCATAATGCACCGTAGTAAAAACAG
>JAZNXM010000155.1:0-1904 GCA_045593865.1 Acetatifactor sp.
TGATTCAGGGTTACTTTGATAACTTCACCGATTAATCCGTATTATTATAAACAATGAACGGGTGACTCCTTTTAGGAGCCACCCGTTTTCTATTTCAGACCGTTTATAAATTCCTGCATCATTTCAGCTGCCATCTCCGGATTATGGTACACAAAATAAGGATCTCCCCGTACCACGGTCATCATCTGAATATCTGTGTTAGTACATAAATCCTCATGCAGCTTTCTCCAATCAGAACCCACATATAATTTGCCTTCGTAGCTGTAATTACTGAGCAGCTGCAATACGGGCATATTTTCCGCATACTTCTTCCCTGACAGCAGCAGGTGACTGTCGTACTCCATTGCCATCTCTTCTGCCGAGTTCCTGTCGGAAGTTCTGCTGATAAACATTTCTTTTAGTACATCCTTGCTGTCCTTAGATGTTTTAAATATCGGAGCATATATTTCCCATTGTATTCCGCTAAAGCCCGTTATCTGCAAACACTTTTGTCCCCAATACTGAACCAGCCCCTGTTTTTTAAGTATCCGGCGGTACTCCTCCGGCGTCCTTCCCGTAGCCGCAAGCATCTCATCCGGCTGGGCAGCCACAGACGCATCCAAACCGATAATCGCTTCCACCTCTTCCGGATATTTCTCTGCATAAAGCTGGGTATACAGACCTGACAACTGGTGCCCCGCCAATATATAGGGTCCCTCTTCTCCCAAAGCCTTCAGGGCATCATGGATTTCAGACACCAGATTCTCCGCAGTCCGCTCTTTATCCGTATCATCGCTGAATCCGCAGCCGGGATAATCCAAAATAATCACTCTATTGTAAGCTGCCAGTTCATCCGCCAGGGTACGCAGTGTGATGGTAGGACAGGGATTGTAAAAACCGCGCAAAAGCACCACTGTGTGCTCTCCTTCTCCTGCCACATAGGCCGCCATCCGTACACCGTCCACTTCTGCATAGGTAATATTTTCCCGGGCATATGCCTCTACTTTTTCCTCCATAGCCGCACTTTTCCGATGGGCAGATATGCAAGTGCCGATTACAAACACCAGCACCAGGATGAGAATCACCCTTAACATTTTTTTTGCATCCCTCCATAATACTTTACGAAGTTCTGTCTGCTTCATCCAAAGTTCTGCAGCCCACACATAAAATTGGTGTAAAAAATATGCTGTAATCATGGTACAAACCGCTATCACCAATACCAGCAACGGTACACTTTTAATATAAAACTGCCCAGGCAGATTTTCTTTATATCCGAATATCTGCAAAAACAACCCATGTACCAAATATATCTCCAGCGTCAGACTACCCAGAAATCCTAACACCTTATTCCCTATTCTGACCTTCATACCCAGCAAAAGCACAAGCCATACCAAGCCCCATGCCGCCAGCATCTGACTGATCAGAATCGCCCAACGGACCACATTATAAATAGCGGCACTTCCGTACCATCCCTCCATTTGCAGGACATACTCAGACAGAACGAAAAAGCCTGCCGTAGCTGCTGCCGTCGCAACCACCCATGCTACATAATGCTTTTTAAACGCAGTTACAATCTTTTCCTCATGTCGGGCAAATATAAGGCCCACCACAAAAAGAATCACAGAATTATACCACCAGTTACCATACATCCACCAATCACAATGTATGATATAGAGCACAACTGCCAAGCCTATCCACGATATGGCCGCAGACTCTTTCTTACAGAATCTGAAAGCCAAATAAAATAGCAGATACAATAACAATAGCGCATAAATAAACCATGCATATCCGTTACTCATCAGCGGTCCCGTTATATGAAAGGGCGTACTGAAGCCCACTGCCTCTCCCTGTTGATATCTCACAAAAAGGAATAAAAAGTTCACAGAAACAAGGCCTAATACCGGCACCGTGAAACGGCGCCCAAA
>JAZNXM010000156.1:0-8937 GCA_045593865.1 Acetatifactor sp.
CCCATGAGCTGGAGAGAGCCAGAGGGATCACAATTTTTTCCAAGCAGGCAGAGGTAACATTGCGCACTGGTGCAGGTAATATGTCGGTAACGCTGTTAGATACGCCGGGGCATGTGGATTTCTCTGCTGAGACGGAGCGGACGCTGCAGGTGCTGGATGCAGCGATTCTGGTAATCAGTGGTGCAGATGGTGTGCAGGGGCATGTGCAGACATTATGGAAGCTTCTGAGAAGATATGGGATACCGGTGTTTTTGTTTGTAAATAAAATGGATCAGCCGGGCACGGACAGAGAAGCTTTGCTGGAAGAGCTGAAACGTAAGCTGGATGAAAATTGTTTGGATTTTACGTGTGCGCAAGGGGAAGTCTTTCTGGAAACTCTGTCCATGTGTTCTGAGAATCTTCTGGACAGTTATCTGGAGCAGGGGGAACTGACTGCCGAAGAGATAGCCCAGGCTGTTTTTGAACGAAAGGTATTTCCCTGCTACTTTGGTTCGGCGCTGAAAGGCTGGGGCGTGGAAGAGTTTTTGGCAGGACTGGTAAAATACTCTGTCAGGCCCGAGTATCCGGAGGGTTTTTCTGCCAGAGTCTACAAGATTACCAGAGATGCTAACGGCAATCGCCTGACTCATATGAAGATTACCGGTGGAAGCTTAAGGGTAAAATCCGTGCTTGGGGATGCCAAAGTTGATCAGATCCGGGTTTATTCCGGCACCCAGTTTCAGCTGGAGGAGGAAGTGAAAGCCGGGCACATTTGTGCAGTGACGGGACTGGCGGATACTTATTGTGGGCAGGGGCTTGGCAATGAAAGGGAGGGCAGCACGCCTATACTGGTGCCGGTGCTTAATTATCAGATATTACTGCCGGAAGGCTGCGACGTGCACAAGATGCTGAAAAATCTCTATCAGCTGGAGGAGGAGATTCCGGAGCTGCATATTTTATGGCAGGAACAGAAGGGAGAAATCCATGCCCAGGTCATGGGTGAGGTGCAGGTTGAGATACTGCGAAGTATCATTGCGAAACGGTATGGTGTGGAGGCTACTTTCGGAGAAGGCAGTATTGTTTATAAGGAGACGATTTTGAATACCGTGGAAGGAATCGGTCATTTTGAGCCACTGAGACATTACGCGGAGGTGCATCTGCTGCTGGAGCCATTGGAGGAAGGCAGCGGACTGGTCTTTGGGACGGACTGCAGTGAGGACGAGCTGGATAGGAACTGGCAGCGTCTTGTCATGACCCATCTGGAGGAAAAGAAGCATGTAGGTGTGCTTACCGGTTCTGAGATTACGGACATGAAGATTACATTGATTGCCGGCAGAGCGCATCTGAAGCATACGGAGGGCGGTGATTTCAGACAGGCGACCTATCGGGCGGTGCGGCATGGATTGAAGTTAGCTCAGAGCAGGCTACTGGAACCATATTATGAGTACCGTCTGGAGATTCCTGCGGAATGTTTGGGGCGGGCCATGAATGATATTCAGCGGATGCATGGTGAGTTTTCTGACCCAATGACGCAGGGGGAAATGACTGTCCTGACAGGCAGATGTCCGGTTGTGACGATGAATGGATATCAGTCGGAAGTCAATTCATATTCCCGGGGGCGGGGGAGACTTGTCTGTCGATTTAAGTGCTACGCACCTTGTCACAATGAGGAGGAAATCATTGGGGCATATGGCTATGATTCCGAGGGGGATCTGGAAAATCCGGCCGGATCCGTATTCTGTGCCCATGGTGCGGGATTTGTGGTGCCATGGGATCAGGTGGCGGAGTATGCGCATGTGGAAAGCTGGTGGCAGGAAGGGCAGAGACATAACAGAAGCGCAGGCGGTGACAGTTTGTCGGCAGGCAGCCGACGGATACATTATCCTACCGGAAGATCCGGTTCCGTAGCAGACCGATTTATCAGTCAGGAGGAAATTGAAGATATTTTCGAGAGAACTTACGGCACCAGAGCCAAGGACAAGAACCCATGGAACCGTCCAGCGCCCAGAAAAGTCAGTGCTTTCGTGCATGAGGTAACTTACCAGCCGAAAAAGCAGGAAAAGCAGGAAGAATATCTGCTGGTAGACGGCTACAATATTATTTTTGCATGGGAAGATTTAAAAGAACTTTCCCGAATAAATGTGGAGGCGGCCCGTACCAGACTGATGGACATCTTGTGTAATTATCAAGGGTATGTGAAGAATACGTTAATTGTGGTGTTTGATGCTTATAAGGTAAAGGGAAATCCCGGAACGGTAGCAAGATATCACAATATCCATGTGGTTTATACGAAAGAAGCTGAGACTGCCGACCAGTATATCGAAAAAGTCGTTCACCAGATTGGCAGAAAATATAAAGTAACGGTTGCAACCTCCGATGCTCTGGAGCAGCTGATCATCTGGGGGCAGGGAGCGATCAGACTCTCTGCTCAGGGGCTGAGGGAGGAGATTGAGAGCTATAATCGGGAACGCCAGGCTGAGTGGAATGAGCAGAATCCGGGGGAGCGGTATTTTCCTTTTCGGGATATGGAGCTGCCGGAGGTGTAAGGCGGAGTTTTTAATGGAGCTGTTAAATTTTAAGACCGTGGCCAGATATTTCCCGGCTGTGCTTTTTTTGTGGGGTACCGGAACAATAGTGTTTTCAATGCCTGCCAGTTGAATGGATACAGAGGCCACAGGTAGCTGACTTTTGCAAAGGTAGGTGTGGTGGCCATGGATATTAGTATCAGCGCCGTTCCCATGAGGAAGCCAAAGAGTCCGAAGAAACCGGTCATTAATATAAGGAAGATTCTAAAAATGCGCAGACCGTCACTGAACTCCATGCTGGTAAGGGAGAGGGAGGTCAACAGGGTAATGGCGGCATAAAAAAGCACCTCCGTGGAAGCCCAGTTCAATGAAACTGCAATGTCTCCGATAATCAGACCACCCACAATGGAGAGGGAGCCGGAAAATCTGCCGGAAACATGGGAGGAAGAATACTTAAACAAATCCAGCAGAAATTCTACTGCCAGAATGTAAAAGAACATACGGATCCTGCCGATGCCGGAATCAGACATCAACTGCAGTTTATCGGATAATTCCGGAAAGTAGGCTGTCATCAGGAAAAATGTTGGTAGCAGAAATAAGCTGACCGGGATGCACAGGAAGCGGACAATTCTGAAGTAACCGCCAACCAGGGGCGCGCTGGAATAATCCTCCGGGCTCTGCGTAAACTGAAAAATGGAGCAGGGCAGCACCATGACACAAGGAGAGGTATCCACGATCAAGAGGATATAGCCTTCCAGTAGATAGCTGCATGCAACATCAGGCCGTTCTGTCATAAAGATACTGGGTAGCGGATGATACCATTTCTTGCTGACCAGCAGTTCTTCCAGACTTTTCGCACCCATGGTAAGGGCAGAAGTGTGCAGATTTTTCAAGGTTTTACGGATATGTGCCAGCTGCTCCTTGCAGACCAGGTTATCCAAATATGTGACAGATACGTCAGTTTTGCTGTCGGTTCCCACTGAAGCGATTTCAAAGGTCAGTCGAGTGGAGCGTATATGGCGGCGAATCAGGTTGGCATTGAATAACATGGTCTCCACGAAGCCTTCCCGGGATCCTCTGGTAATATGTTCTGTATCAGGCTCTGCAATGCTTCTGGTGGGATAGGTACGCACATCGATTAGAAGTGCCTGGTCGAAGCCATCCACCAGCAACAGGATGGGTCCGCTCAGTACCTGTTTCAGAATTGTGTCCAGATCTGAGACCAGTTCTACTTGGGCGTAGCCGATTTTGGACTGCATGTAAAGTGCCAGATCCTGAATCGTGGCATCCTGTGTGAAAAGCGGGTCCTGCAAATCTGCAAAAATCTGCTGCAGGATTTCCGTTTTTATGAAGCCGTTGACACCAAGGAAAAATGCGGGCGTATCCCGCAGATAGAGCTCTCGGGTAATCAGGTCGAAGCTGGTGCCTATGGGCAGCAGCTCTTTTAATAGATGGATGTTGGAGACCAAATGTGTGGATAATCCGATTGATGATTGAATGGATGAATGATTCGTTGATTGCATGGAAGTACCGGTCCTTTTGACAGTATGGTTTTAAGCGTGAAGCTTCTTTCGGAGATAGTTTTTACAATTTGTCGGTTTCTATGCAAGAAGGAGAGAATGTGGCATACCGGAACGAGCAACCGTCTGGAAAGGGAGAGATGCGGTGGTAATTCTGGTAAGCTGTTTAAAGGAACATTTGCAGACGGCGGGAGGCTAACACCATCCGCCGTCTATTGTGATGATCTGTCCTGTCAGATAGGTGGGGGCGTTAGCCAGGTAGACTGCAAGATTTGCCACCTCGGAAGGGCTTCCCAGTCTGTCTGAGGGAATTTCATTCGTCAATACCTGCAAATCTTCAGGGGTAAAGCCCTTATTCATATCCGTGTCAATGACACCGCAGGCAATGGCGTTGACTTGTATATTGCTGGGTGCCAACTCTTTGGCAAGGGCTTTGGTAAAAGCGTTGACACCGCCCTTGGAGGCAGAATAGGCAACTTCCATGGATGCTCCAACACTACCCCAGACAGAAGAAATATTGATGATTCGTCCGTTGTGATTTTGCAGCATAAGGGGGATAGCGTGTTTGCAGGTATAAAAGCAGGCATCCAGGTTAGTATGCATGATATGGTGCCATTCATTCGGTGTCATATCACTCAACAAGCCGATGTGAGCAATCCCGGCGTTGTTTACCAGAACATCCAGATGGTGAATTTTTTGGAAGAGAGTTTCCATTTCTGCATAATTTCCTGCATCTGCCTGAAAGGCAAGACAGGATATACCATATTTATTCACTAAAAATGAAGAAAATTCCTGCAATATCTCTATAGAAGCAACACATGTGACAATCAAATCATATCCTTTTTGAGCAAAGCCTTCTGCAATGGCTCTGCCGATGCCTCGGGAAGCACCGGTGATCAATACTTGTTTTTTCATGGTGTATGTCCTTTCCTATCCCAGATTCTATATTGGCAGTGCGGCAAGATGGCTGAAAAATTTGGAAACTGGAAATTTATATAATTCAGTATAACACAATCCAACCTTGTTAAGCTATAGAAAAACTGTTAAAATAGGGTAAAAAATAGGGTAAATGTTTTATCGAGTGTTTCATCATGCCCCAGGTATGGCAGAATAGTTGCAGGTAACGATATATCAGGAGGAATTCAACATGTATGATTTGATTATAATTGGTTCAGGACCGGCAGGGCTGTCGGCAGCAGTATATGGAAAGCGGGCGGGATTGAACCTGCTTGTAGTGGAAAAGTCTCCCATGAGCGGCGGTCAGGTGCTGAATACTTACGAAGTAGACAATTATTTGGGTATGCCCGGTATCAATGGGTTTGATATGGGAATGCAGTTTCGGGAACATGCGGATAAACTGGGAGTGGATTTTCTGGACGCAGAGGTTCTTTCCCTGGAATTGATTGGAGATATGGCAGAAAACAGAGATGAACTGGCTGCGGCTGAATTAAAAAGGACAGATCAGCAGAATTATTATAAAGTGTATACCACAGAAGGTGAGTATGAGACCAAAACTATTATCCTTGCCACCGGTGCAGGTCATGCACATTTGGGGGTTTCCGGAGAAGAGAAGTTTTCCGGAAGAGGTGTTTCCTATTGTGCAACTTGCGACGGCGCATTTTATAGAGGAAAGACTGTTGCGGTAGTTGGCGGCGGAGATGTGGCTTTGGAAGATGCCATTTATCTATCCAGATTCTGTGAAAAGGTTTATCTGATCCACAGAAGGGACGAGCTGCGGGGTGCAAAGATCTTGCAGGAGGAATTGTTTCAGAAGGAAAATGTGGAGATTCTTTATTCTCATACCGTGCAGGAAATACAGGGAGAGGACATGGTAACCGGTCTTCGGATCAAGGATCTTAAGGCAGAAAAGAATGCACAAGAGACTGAAAGAGTTCTGGATGTAGATGGTGTATTCATTGCAGTAGGGATTATTCCCCATACAGAGCTTGCAAAAGAATTGCTGGAATGTGATGAAAAGGGATATGTCATTGCAGGAGAAGATTGTGCCACAAGTATGCCCGGAGTTTTTGTGGCGGGTGATGCCAGAAAGAAACAGCTTCGTCAGATTATTACGGCTGTAGCAGACGGTGCCAATGCAGTAACAAGCGTTGGAATATATCTGACCTATGCAAGTAAATAAAATTTGTTCATCAGGGGAACTTTAAGAATATCTTTATAATTTCTTAAGATATTGGACTTTAGATGTTGACAAAGTATGAATACAATGCTATATTTGTTAACAAGTGTAATAAAATTGTAACATTTAAAGCGAAAAGATGTAATACTTTTGCTTTATGAAAGGTATGGTTATTGTATGTTTAAGGTTCCTGTGAAAGCGGCAGCATTGGTCTTTGCATTTGTTTTATGTTTAAATATAAATATGGATGTAAAGGCTGCAGGGCTTACGGAAGTGCTCCCCAGCGGAGGTATAAATGTAACACTGGATAAGGGTGTTGCTCTTAAAAATATACAGGAAACGATTGGCGAAGAAGCTGTGCAGGCAGCGTCTCTTGTAAGAGCTGTAGATGTAAATTTCGTTCAGGAAGATCAGGAAATTGTCAATGATGAAGCAAAACTGATTGAGAATCTGGTTGTTGCTGAGGCAGATGAATATGTAAATATCAGAAGTACTCCCAGTGAGAAAGGCAAGATTATAGGAAAGTTTTATGATAATGCTATAGGGGAACTTTTAGGAGAAGAGAATGGTTGGTATCATATTCAATCAGGAAATGTTACCGGTTATGTAAAAGCTTCTTTTTGTGTAACAGGTGAGGAAGCAAGGATGCTTGCAGAAGAAATAGGAATCCTTTTGGCAGTGGTAAACTGCGATGGGCTTTATGTTCGTGAGGAAGCTTCCGTTGACAGTCAAGCGCTTCGACTGGCAGCCTTAAAAGATGAACTTTTGGTTTTGGATGAGCAGCAGGACTGGGTTAAGGTGGATGTTGCAGAAGGTTTTGGCTGGGTATCCAGAGAATATGTAGAATTGAAAATGGAATATCTCCATGCGGAATCAAAAGAAGAAGCAAAAGCAGGTGTCAGCAAAGAACGTGACGCGAGAGAACGGGCAAGAAAGGCACCTATTAAGAAAGAGGCTTCCGATCTTGTAATTATCGGTGACAATGAGAAAGGTGTGGAGGTTGCAGAATATGCAATCCAATTTGTAGGTAATCCGTATGTATGGGGTGGAGAAAGTCTGTCGGAAGGTGCGGATTGTTCCGGATTTGTCTTGAAGGTTTATGAAGAATTTGGCGTAAGTCTTCCACATTATTCGGGGTCACAAAGAAGGCAGGGTTCTGCTGTAAAGGGCGGTTTGAAGAATGCACAGCCCGGCGATTTGATCTGTTATGACGGGCATGTAGCACTATATATCGGAGAAGGTAAGATCGTTCATGCTGCAAGTGAAAAGAGCGGTATAAAGATTGGAAAGGCAAATTATCGTCCGATTCTTGCGATCAGAAGAATTTTTAAAAGCGAATAAATTTTTAGGGCTGTCGATCATGTGGTGATCGGCAGTCTTTTAATCGAGGTGAAAAATGTGAAAAAAAGGGAAAATATGAATATTTTTCTGGCAGCGGTGGGATTTCGGATGTTTATATATCTGGCAGCAGCCCTGATTATAATCATGAAAGAAGGAGCTTTGAGTATGGATTCCTATCTTGCCAATTGGTGCAGATGGGATGCACAGCATTACTTAAATATTGCAAAAAATGGATATGAGGGGGCGGTGGAAGTCTGTGATGCATGCCGGAATGCATTGCTTTCAAAAGGTGTATCTCCGGATTCCATGGAGAATGGGCAGCACTTATTTTTGGTATTTTTTCCGTTATTTCCATATGTTGTAAGGGTGATAGGGGAAATCTTTACAGATATCAGAATTGCCGGATTGATTGTTTCCACATTGTCCTATGGGGGCGGCTGTGTCTATATGTATCAATTGGTAAAGAAGGATTACAGCGAAAGAGTGGCTGTAAACAGTATTATCCTATTGTCGTTGTTTCCCTATAGTTTTTTCTTTGGGGGCATTATGTCGGAAGGATTGTTTTTCCTTGTTTCCGTTGGTACTATCTATTACATACGAAGGCATAAGTGGTGGTGTGTGATATTATTTGGGGTTCTGGCTTCCATGTGTCGTATGCAGGGGGCACTGTTGCTTATTCCGGCTGGATTAGAACTGATTGAGGTTTATAAACCATGGAATATGCTGCGTGAAAAGGTTTATGACAAAGTGGGAGAAATGATTTTTAGGGGAATATCCCTGTTTTTGATGTTGGCAGGAACCGGGGTGTATTTATTGATTAACTGGAAAGTGGAAAACTACCCTTTCAGTTTTATGGTTTATCAGAAATCTCACTGGAATAATGGGCTCTGCTTGCCCGTAAAGACATTATCCTATGTTTTTAAAAATGCATTTTCTGCAAATTTTGATTTGCAGATGCGCTTTTTTCTATGGATGCCACAGGCAGTACTGGCAGTGGTTTGTGTAATGACCTTATTGTGGGGGGCTAAAAAATTGAATTCAGCCTATATGGGATATGCAGTTTCTTATGTGATACTAACTTTCAGCTCTATGTGGTTATTAAGTGCTGGAAGATATTTATCCTGCTGCATTTCATTGTTTATTATTCCTGCGGTAATGGCAGAGCAAAAGAAGTGGATTATGCCGGTATTAACATTGGTGTTTATCGTGTTGTATATTATATATCTTTTTGGATATTTTAATGGTATGCATATTATGTAGGGAAAAATATCTTAAGCTGTAAAATATTGTCAAAATATTTCAAGTTTTGGAAACAATAAAATAATTTTCCCTACTCTTCTATTTTATACAAAAGATCTGAATAGCAAGTGCAAAAAAAAAGATTTTTGAAAGTTTTTAAGGAAAAAGTTATCCACAGGAGAAAGTGCCTAAATAT
>JAZNXM010000157.1:0-14752 GCA_045593865.1 Acetatifactor sp.
GTGATTATAGGCGGTGTTAATGTTAATTAAGTGCAACGAGATCCAAAAGAGAAAAGGGATCATATAAATAAGATATGCAGAGCATGGGAAACCGCAACTGGTTTCCCGCTGTGCTGCTGATGCTAAAAAATATTGCATAAAGATTGTACATATTTCATTTTTGGTGTTATAATTTGGGGGATAAAACATTTTGTTAATATGTTGCCTATAATGGCATAGGAGAAAATATATGCAAACAAACTATAATAAATTCAAAAACCTCTTCCTTAGTCAATCCTATCTGGATTCCTGGGAAGATTACATCCGCAGTCTGCGTAAGACCAGCTTCATCAAGTGGGATTACGTTATACTGACTGCCTCCAACGAGGAACAGGCATCCGCATTCAGAATGCAGATAAAACAGCGGTTGGAGCGTAAACAGCTCCCCGCATCTACAAAATATGTGGTTCTGCCTGATCCCGATGGTAAGAGAGTTGGCTCCGGCGGAGCAACCTTTAACGTACTTCGTTACATAGCCCGGGAATGTGATCTGGAACATGCAGGAGAAAGTGATAATCCTTTTGCCAATAAACGAATCTTAGTGATTCACTCCGGTGGAGACAGTAAGCGCGTTCCCCAGTATTCAGCAGTAGGAAAGCTCTTTTCGCCTGTACCAAGAGCACTTCCGGATGGCAGAGGTTCCACATTGTTTGATGAATTCATCATCGCTATGTCCGGTGTGCCCTCCCGTATACGTGAGGGTATGCTGGTGTTGTCCGGTGATGTGTTATTGCTATTTAATCCGTTACAGATTGATGCACAGTTTGATGGTGCAGCTGCCATATCCATTAAGGAACCGGTGGAGACTGGCAAGAATCATGGAGTGTTCTTAAACGATGGAAACGGAAGCGTGAAGAATTTTTTACATAAGCAGTCGGAAGAGAGTCTGCGTGCAATGGGAGCAGTGAACGATCACGGTACAGTGGATCTGGATACCGGAGCGATCATGCTGAATGCGCCGCTTCTGAATGCTTTGTATGGTTTGATATCTACAGATGGGAAACCGGACGCAGCAAAGTTTGATGAGTTTGTGAATGATAAAGTACGTATCAGTTTCTATGGAGACTTTCTCTATCCACTTGCAACAGCTTCTACCTTAGAGCAGTATTATCTGGAGAAGCCGGAGGGAGAGGATTCCCCGGAACTTCGTGCATGCCGTAAGAAGATATGGGATGCTATTTCAAGTTATTCGATGAAGCTTCTCAGACTCTCGCCGGCCAGATTTATTCATTTTGGTACGACTAGGGAGCTGCGAAAGCTTCTGACAGAGGAGATTCAGGATTATGAATTCCTGGATTGGAAGAATCAGGTAATGTCTACTATTACGGGGAATTCGGATTATGCTTCCTATGGTTCCTATGTTGGACGTCGTGCTGAGATTGGTAAGGATGTCTATCTGGAGCAAAGCTATGTGCTGGATGAGTCTGTGATAGGAGCCGGCAGTATCCTATCCCATGTGAAGCTGCGTAATGTGACAGTTCCGGAGGAGACGGTGCTTCATGGGCTTGCTTTGGAGGATGGAAAGTATGTTACCAGAATCTACGGTATTCTGGATAATCCGAAAGAAACATATAAGGGTGGTGCGTCTTTCCTGAGGACAAGCCTGCCGGAATTCGTTGCCAAGTATGATCTTGCGTTATCTGACCTGTGGCAGGAAGGCGAAGGGCAGGATTTATGGAATGCCAGATTGTTCCCGGTATGTGACAGCCCCGAAGAATCCATTGACTGGGCGATGAAGGTATACCGCCTGGCCTGCGGTGAGGCTGCGGACAAGGAGCAGGTGGAAGGAAATGCACAGGCTGCAGACAAGGCACTGACAGGAGAAAAGGAGCAGGCTGCGGACAAGGCACTGGCCAAGGAGTGGATTAAACAGAAGAGAACCAGTTTGTGTGAAAGCTTTAATCATGCAGACATGGGCAAGCTGCTTTTCTGGGAAAATGATCTGGAGAATCGCATCTTAAGCAGGATATTTATTGATAAGATAGCAGAAGGAATCTATTATAAGGATGCACTGCAGATATTCGGCCATAGAGTGATGTCGGAAGGAATTTACCGTACATTGATGAATGATGCGTCTCAGGCGCCCTTCTCATTGAAGATCCGTATATATTATGCGATAGCGCAGTACATGAAGGAGCGCGCATTATGCTTGGGCGGACAGCGTTATGATTATTTAGAGGGCTTGTGTTTTGGGACGATTCAGGAAGCCGTATCATCTCAGGCTGCGAAGAATCTGCCGGATTCCTCTTTGTACCGGATAGCGAAAGAAAGCGTAGATGTACAGCTTCCGGTTCGTGTGAACTGGGGAGGCGGCTGGACCGATACACCGCCACACTGTAATGAAAATGGCGGTATCGTGCTGAATGCGGCTATCAGCCTGAATGGTGACCTGCCGGTGCAGATTTCGATCAGAAGGCTGCCGGAATATCATGTGGAATTTGAGAGCCAGGATATTGGCGTAAAGGGCAGTGTTTATACCGTAGAAGAGATTCAGGATTGTCATAATCCCTATGATTCTTTTGCATTACATAAGGCGGCGCTGATTGCCTGTGGTATCATTCCTCTTCAGAGTACGGAGGAGAAGCTTGAGGATATTTTAAAACGGCTTGGTGGAGGTATTTATCTGTCAACACAGGTGGTAGGTGTGCCGAAGGGATCCGGTCTTGGCACCAGCAGTATCTTATCAGGTGCCTGTGTAAAAGGTATTTTTGAATTCCTGGGCATGGATAAGTCCAATGAAGAAATCTATGAAATCGTACTGTGCATGGAGCAGATTATGAGTACCGGTGGCGGGTGGCAGGATCAGGTAGGTGGTCTTACCAATGGTATTAAACTGATTTCTACCAGACCCGGAATGGATCAGAAGATTGAAGTGAAAGAGGTAAAAGTACCCGAGGAGGCCATGGCTGAGCTTCAGGAGCGTTTTGCACTGATTTACACAGGACAACGCAGACTGGCTCGTAATCTTCTCAGGGATGTGCTGGGTAACTATATCGGCGCCAAACCGGAGTCCATTGCGGCTTTGAAGGAGATGAAGCCTACCGCAGCCCTGATGACTTATTATCTGGAGAGGGGAGAGATTGATTCCTTTGCGGAGCTCTTGAATAAGCATTGGGAGCTGTCCAAGCAGCTTGACAGCGGTACCACAAACAACTGTATTGACCAGATCATTATGGCCTGCGAGGACTTTATCGATGCACGCTTTATTGCAGGTGCAGGCGGCGGTGGATTTGTTATGGTGATTCTGAAGAAGGGAGTCAGCCGACAGGAGCTGCGCAATCATTTGTCAGAGATTTTCCAGGATAGTGGAGTAGATGTCTGGGAGACCAGATTTGTATAAAGGTAATGAAATAAATATTTCCGTCCATTTTTAGAGGAATATGTAAGCTATGAAGGAAGCACACTTCCTGTCACCTATACAGGTGAGAGGTGTGCTTCCTTTTACTGTGCGTCTGGCGGCGCACGTTTTCGCATGGGTAAACCTAATCTGTAAAAGATAATTGATCTGAAATGTAAGTAATCAGAAGAATTTTGGTTACTATATTAGTAGTATCGACGTACTGTGCTTGCGAGAACAAAATTGTGTAATAGAATGTTTTGATGAAGGATTTACACGAACTTAAGAAAGTAGAGGGATTATTTATGAGCAAAGTGGCACTAATTACCGGTATTACCGGTCAGGACGGTTCCTATCTGGCAGAGTTTCTTTTAGAAAAGGGATATGAGGTTCACGGAATTGTGCGCCGGTCATCGATTTCCAATACCGCAAGAATAGAACATTTGATTGCGAGAAATGCAATTACTTTACACGATGGGGATTTATCAGATTCCTCTTCCCTGATCCGTATTATCCATATGGTACAGCCGGATGAGATTTATAATCTGGCGGCGCAGAGTCATGTGCAGGTTTCTTTTGATGTGCCTGAATATTCCGGCGACGTGGACGCGCTTGGTGTCTTACGTGTATTAGAAGCAGTTCGGATTCTTGGTTTGACCAAAAAGACCAAGATCTATCAGGCATCTACCTCTGAATTGTACGGTAAGGTGGAAGAGGTTCCACAGCGTGAGACTACACCATTCCATCCCTACAGCCCTTATGCAGTGGCAAAGCAGTATGGCTTTTGGATTACAAAGGAATATCGTGAGGCGTATGGTATGTTTGCGGTAAACGGTATTCTGTTCAATCATGAGTCTGAGCGGCGTGGCGAGAATTTTGTGACAAGAAAGATTACGCTGGCAGCGGGACGTATTGCGGAAGGGCTTCAGGATCATTTAGAGCTTGGAAATATGGATTCTCTTCGTGACTGGGGATATGCGAAGGATTATGTAGAGTGTATGTGGATGATGCTTCAGCATGATACCCCGGAGGATTTCGTGATTGCTACAGGTGAGCAGCATACCGTTCGGGACTTTACGGAGAAGGCATTTAAGGCAAATGGCATAACGATCCGCTGGGAAGGTGTCGGTATGGACGAAAAGGGGTATGATGCAGCAACCGGTAAAATGGTTGTTTGTGTAAATCCTGCATGGTTCCGTCCTACGGATGTGGATAATCTGTGGGGGAACCCTGCCAAAGCGAAAATGCTGCTTGGCTGGAATCCCCAGAAGACTTCTTATGAAGAACTGATCTGTATCATGGCGGAGCATGACAGGGCGCTGGCGAAGAGAGAGGCAGCGTTGAAGGAGGATAAATAAGAAGGAATGGTGGCTCTGTCACGCGTGGTCTTGCTGTTGCGCTTAGGGCGCAGAGTTCGATTGGAAAAGGAGTATTTTGATTATGATGAAGAAAGATGCGAAAATCTATGTTGCAGGTCACCGCGGCATGGTGGGCTCTGCAATCGTAAGAGAATTGCAGAGGCAGGGATATGCGAATATTATCACGCGCACACATACAGAGCTGGATTTGACCAGACAGGCGCCCGTGGAAGCTTTTTTTGCGGAGGAAAAGCCGGAGTATGTTTTCCTGGCAGCTGCAAAAGTGGGCGGCATTCTTGCGAACCAGTGTGCCCTTGCGGATTTTATGTATGACAATATGATTCTGGAAATGAATGTGATTCATTCCGCGTGGCAGAGTGGCTGTAAAAAGCTGGAGTTTCTGGGTTCCTCCTGTATTTACCCCCGCATGGCACCACAGCCGATGCCGGAGAGCTGTCTTTTGACTTCTGAACTGGAAAAGACCAATGAAGCTTATGCATTGGCCAAGATTTCCGGACTAAAATATTGTGAATTTTTGAATAAACAGTATGGTACGGACTATATTTCTGTTATGCCTACCAATCTGTATGGACCAAATGATAATTATCACCCTACCCACAGTCATGTGCTGCCTGCGTTGATTCGTCGTTTCCACGAGGCAAAGGAAGCAGGTACAGCAACCGTTACCTGTTGGGGCGATGGTAGTCCGCTGCGTGAGTTCCTTTATGTAGATGATCTGGCGAATTTATGTGTGTTCCTGATGAATCATTATAGCGGGGATGAAACGGTAAATGCAGGTACCGGTAAGGAATTGACAATTAAGGAATTAACGGAGCTGGTGGCAAAAGTGGTAGGGTATGAAGGGAAGATTCTTTGGGATACTTCTAAGCCAAATGGTACTCCAAGGAAGTTGCTGGATGTGTCCAAGGCAACCAGACTTGGATGGACTTACAAGACAGAACTGGAGGAGGGAATCCGTCTTTCTTATGAGGATTTTCTGAATAATCCCATGAGAGCGGAACGTTAAAAGTGTGAAATGTGAAATATAGAAAAGAGGAAAAAGATGAATATTGTACTGTTATCCGGAGGATCCGGAAAGAGACTGTGGCCCCTTTCTAATGATATTCGCTCAAAGCAATTTATTAAAATTTTTAAGAGGTCGGATGGCTCTTATGAATCGATGGTTCAGAGAGTATATCGCCAGATCCGTAATGTAGACAGGGACGCAACGGTTACCATTGCAACCTCTAAAGCCCAGGTTTCCTCTATTTATAGTCAGCTGGGAGAGAATGTTGGGATTTCCGTGGAACCATGCAGAAGAGATACTTTTCCTGCAATTGCCTTGGCTACCGCATACTTGCATGATGTGCAGGGAATTTCAGAAGAGGAAGCTGTGGTAGTGTGTCCGGTTGACCCTTATGTAAAAGAGGATTACTTTGAGGCTTTGAAGGCACTGGGAGCGCAGGCGCAAAAAGGAGAAGCCAATCTGGTACTGATGGGGATAGAACCTTCTTATCCAAGTGAAAAGTACGGCTATATCATTCCGAAAAGTGCGGGGGATTTGAGCCATGTTTCTGCGTTTAAGGAAAAGCCGGATGTGGAGACTGCGAAAGATTACATCAGTAAAGGTGCTCTTT
This sequence comes from Acetatifactor sp., assembly GCA_045593865.1. Lineage (GTDB taxonomy): Bacteria > Bacillota > Clostridia > Lachnospirales > Lachnospiraceae > Acetatifactor. The sequence continues at coordinate 6,372 of JAZNXM010000157.1, forward strand.
GGAATGGCGGTGTGTTTGCCTACAAATTAAAATATGTATTAAAGAAAGCGCATGAATTAATCGATTTTACCGATTATCAGGATCTGTTTGATAAATATGAGACACTTTCAAAAATCAGTTTCGATTATGCGGTGGCGGAAAAAGAAGATCAGATTCAGGTTATGCGCTTTGGAGGGTTTTGGAAGGATCTTGGAACCTGGAATTCTTTGACGGAAGCCATGGAAGAGTCATGCATAGGGGATGCCATGATGGATGAGACCTGCGAAAATGTGCATATTTTGAATGAGCTTGATATGCCGATTCTGGCAATGGGATTACAGGATGTTGTAATCTCTGCAAGTGCGGAGGGAATTCTGGTATCAGATAAGGAGCATTCCGGCTATATCAAGCCTTTTGTGGACAAAATTGACCAGAGGATCATGTTTGCGGAGAAATCCTGGGGCAGCTTCCGGGTGCTGGATGTGGAAGACGAAAGCATTACGATCAAAGTGACTTTACATCCCGGACACAGGATGAATTATCACAGCCATGAACGGCGCAATGAGGTTTGGGTCGTGATTTCCGGCAAGGGACGTACTCTTGTAGAGGGCATGGAACAGGAAGTGAGCGCAGGAGATGTGATTACCATGCAGGCAGGATGTCGTCACACAGTATTGGCTGAGACGGAACTGAAAATGATCGAAGTGCAGCTTGGCAAGGAGATAAGTGTTCATGACAAGAAAAAATATCCCCTTGAATAATCATCCCTTCCTCCTGCAGCCGGTGGGCAAGGACTATCTGTGGGGAGGCACCAGACTGAACGATGATTTTGAAAAACGCATTCCACTTAATGTTCTTGCCGAAACATGGGAATGTTCCACACACCCGGATGGTCCTAGCATGGTTATCAGCGGAGAACATGCCGGGAAATCGCTGACACAGGTCTTGCAGGAATATCCGGAGTATCTGGGAACACATCCGGGGACAGTAGGAGAGCTGCCGATTCTGATCAAATTCATTGATGCCAAGCAGAAGTTGTCTGTGCAGGTGCATCCCGATGATGCTTATGCCGCAGAACATGAGAACGGTTCCTTGGGAAAAACCGAAATGTGGTATGTTCTGGATGCCGCGAAAGGTGCGGAACTGGTCTATGGGTTGCGATGGGACACGGATAAAGAAGTATTGCGTAAGAGTATTCAGGCCGGAACGGTTGAAAAGTATCTGCAGAAAGTAAAGATTAAAAAGGATGATGTATTTTACATCGAAGCCGGGACGATACATGCCATTGGCGCCGGTGCGTTAATTGCTGAAATACAGGAAAACTCTAATCTGACCTATCGGTTGTATGACTATGATAGGGTGGATAAGAACGGTAAGAAGCGTGAACTACATGTGGATAAAGCATTGGAAGCGGCGAAGCTGAAAGGGAGTACCGAACCGGTTCAGCCCATGCGTGTCTTGAAGTATATCAGGGGATTTGCATCCGAATTGCTATGCCGCTGTAAATATTTTCAGGTTGAGAGGGTTCTGTTGAATACGGAGCGATGCAGAGAGATGGTTAATTACCGAACGGGTGGGGGTTCTTTTGAGGTACTCTTATGTGTGGAGGGCTGTGGAGTGTTATTTTTTGAGGATGAGGTGTTGAGATTCGGCAAAGGGGATTGTATGTTTGTGCCGGCTAATTCTGTGGCGGTAAAACTGCATGGGAAGGCGCAGCTATTGAAGGTCGGTGGGTAAAGGAATTCACGTTAAAAATTGCATTTTCCCTCATGATATGGTATACTACTGTAAAAATATTCAAAACTCGAAATACGAAGAGAGGGAAATAAAATGTTAAACAATAAATCAATCTTAGTAACCGGTGGCACCGGCAGTTTCGGTAAGGCTTTTACAAAATATGTATTAGAGCATTACAATCCTAAGAAAATCATTATTTACTCCAGAGATGAGTTCAAGCAGTTTATGATGCAGAATGAATTCAAGGAACACAAAGAGAAGTTAAGATTCTTTATCGGTGATGTAAGAGATAAGGAGAGATTGACCAGAGCCTTCGAAGACGTTGATTATGTGATCCATGCTGCAGCTATGAAGCAGGTTCCTGCATGTGAGTACAATCCGGCAGAAGCAATCAAGACCAATATCCATGGTGCCCAGAATATTATTGATGCGGCATTGGATACCGGTGTTAAGAAGGTTGTGGCTTTATCCACAGATAAGGCTGTTAACCCGGTAAATTTATACGGTGGAACCAAGCTTGTATCAGACAAGTTATTTATTGCAGCCAATGCATATGCAGGCAAGAAAGATATCAGTTTCTCTATCGTGCGTTATGGTAATGTTGCCGGCAGCCGTGGTTCTGTCATTCCGTTCTTCAACAATATTATGAAAAATGGCGGAACAAAATTGCCGATTACCGATTATCGCATGACCCGTTTCTGGATCAGTTTACAGCAGGGAGTTGAGCTGGTTATCAAAGCTTTGGAGGAGGCAAAGGGTGGAGAAACCTTTATATCAAAGATTCCTTCCTTCAAGATCACGGATCTGGCTCAGGCAATGATGCCGGGCTGCGAGATGCCTGAAGTAGGAATCCGTGAAGGCGAGAAGCTTCATGAGATTATGGTTACGGTGGAAGATTCCACCACTACCTACGAATATGACAAGCACTTTATCGTGTATCCGCAGATGGTCTGGAGTGAAAGCAAGAGAGCGGTTCCTACCGGTAAGAAGGTGCCGGAGGGATTTTCTTACAGTTCCGATAATAACACAGATTGGCTGGGTGTTGAGGAGATCAGAGAGTTGCTCAAGACCGTTGAGCTGGAGAAATAATTCGCTGATAATAAACAGAAAGTCTTATTTGTAAAAATATATATACCCGGAAAGTTTTATACTTTCCGGGTTTAATATTAGCAATCTTATTTCTTAAACGCTGCTCTCTTGCGCATCGTCGGATCCAGAATTTTTTTCCGGATTCTCAGACTGCCGGGTGTAATCTCCAGCAGTTCATCCGTCTCAATGAAATCCAGTGCCTGTTCCAAACTCAAAACCTTAGGTGGTGTCAGTCGCAGTGCCTCATCCGCACTGGAAGAACGTGTATTGGTCAGCTGCTTTTTTTTGCACACGTTCAACTCGATATCTTCGCCGCGACCATTCTGTCCCACAACCATACCGGCATAGACCTTTTCCCCGGGACCGATAAAGAGAGTACCTCTTTCCTGAGCATTGTACAGACCATAGGTAATTGCTTCGCCCGCCTCGAAAGCAATCAGGGAACCCTGCTTCCGGTAGGAGATATCCCCTTTGTAAGGGCCGTAACCATCGAATACCGTGTTGATGACACCATTTCCCTTGGTATCCGTCATGAATTCCCCGCGGTAACCAATCAGTCCTCTGGCCGGAATGGAGAACTCCAGACGGGTGTTGTCACTGCCGCCTACAGTGCTCATGCCACGCAGCTCCCCTTTTCTCTGACTCAGCTTGTCGATAACAGAGCCGGAAAATTCGGAAGGCACATCAATGTAAGCCAGTTCCATAGGCTCCAGTTTCTTGCCGTTTTCATCGGTCTTGTACAAGACTTCTGCCTTGCTTACTGCGAATTCAAAACCCTCACGGCGCATGTTTTCGATAAGTACGGACAGGTGCAGTTCGCCTCGTCCGGATACCTTGAAGGAGTCTGTGGAGTCGGTTTCTTCCACCCGCAAGGAAACGTCAGTGTTCAATTCACGCATCAGACGTTCCCGGATGTGACGGCTGGTTAAGTATTTGCCTTCCTTGCCTGCCAAGGGGGAGTCGTTTACCATGAAGTGCATGGCAATGGTGGGCTCGCTGATTTTCTGGAAGGGAATGGGATTCACATTGTCCAGAGCGCAGAGCGTATCTCCGATGTGGATATTGGTAATGCCGGAAATAGCTACGATGGAGCCGATGCCGGCGGATTTTACTTCTACTTTATTCAGGCCGTCAAATTCGTACAGCTTGCTGACCTTAACCTTGGTCTGCTTGTCCGGTTCGTGGTGGTTTACGATGATAACCTCCTGGTTGACGCTGATGGTGCCGTTGTCCACCTTACCCACACCGATGCGGCCTACATATTCATTGTAGTCAATGGTACTGATCAGTACCTGTGCACCCAGTTCGGGGTTACCTTCTGGGGCCGGGATGTAATCCAGAATAGTTTCAAACAGCGGAATCATGCTGGTTCCCTGTTCTGTCATATCTAGGGAGGCAATACCGGCTTTTGCGGAAGCGAATACGAAGGGGCAGTCCAGCTGGCTGTCGTTCGCATCCAGCTCCAGAAAAAGCTCCAGCACCTCATCAATGACTTCGGCAGGTCTTGCTTCAGGACGGTCGATCTTATTGATGCATACGATTACGGGAAGCTTTAATTCCAATGCTTTGCGGAGCACAAATTTGGTCTGGGGCATTGCACCCTCAAATGCATCTACCACAAGGATAACACCATTTACCATCTTCAGTACACGTTCTACCTCGCCGCCGAAGTCCGCATGTCCGGGTGTGTCGATGATGTTGATCTTGGTATCTTTATACATGACCGCGGTATTCTTGGAGAGAATGGTAATACCGCGTTCTCTTTCAATGTCGTTAGAGTCCATGACTCTTTCGGCAATCTCCTGATTTGCGCGGAACACACCGCTCTGCTTTAAAAGTTCATCTACAAGGGTGGTCTTTCCGTGGTCAACATGGGCGATGATAGCTACATTTCGGATGTCTTCTCTTTTTTGTCTCATAAAAATCCTTTCTCCAATTTAGCCTTGATTTTTATTTGCAGGCTTTAACATAAATCTACGTAATAATTATGAAAAGGTCGAAGGACACGGAATGCCGTCGACCGATTTTTGCGTCTTGCTTTCCAAACTGTATCAGTATAGCACCATTCCGTTGGGGATGCAAGGCAAAATGCAGGTTTTCTGGGGGCTTTCGTAGGGTTAAGGGAAGGCTTTTTTGCAAAAAAACGGTAGAGCAGGGATTGGGGATTTCTGGAAAAAAATGCAGACTCCGGCAGTTTGGCGGCGATTTTGCACGATGGAAAACAGTTTTCGAAAAAAAGGAAAAGGAGTATAAATAGTATTACATTACAGTCAAAAAAAATTCTTAACGAGTAAGAAGGGAGAACAGGGATGACAGATAAAGTTATCGAAAACAATCAAGTAACAGTTATGGGGGAAATCATCAGTGATTTTGCATTCAGCCATGAAATCTTTGGGGAAGGTTTTTACATGGTGGATATCAGCGTGAAAAGGTTAAGTGAGAGCTACGACATTATTCCGGTCATGGTATCAGAGAGACTGTTGGACGTAACAGCGGATTATAAAGGTATGTACATATGTATCAGCGGTCAGTTCCGTTCCTACAACAGACATGAGGAGCACAAGAACAGATTGGTATTGTCCGTATTTGCAAGAGAAGTGGATTTTGTGGAAGAGATGGAGGAGAGCTCCAAGACAAACCAGATTTATCTGGACGGTTATATCTGCAAGGAGCCGATCTATAGAAAAACTCCGTTGGGCAGGGAGATTGCAGATGTGCTGTTGGCAGTAAACAGACCTTATGGTAAATCCGACTATATTCCATGTATCTGTTGGGGAAGAAATGCCAGATATGCGAGCCAGTTCAAGATTGGGGAAAGATGTGCTGTCTGGGGCAGGATCCAGAGCCGTGAATATATGAAAAAGCTGGATGAGGAGCATATTGAGAGAAGAATTGCATTTGAGGTTTCCGTAAGCAAGCTGGAGCTTCTGGATGAGGATTACGAGGAAGAGGGTTGATCTCAAAAGGAATATTAATGAAGCGGTAGATAACGTTTCTAAAAGGAAAACAGTAAAATGCAAGGTTTGGGACTAATAGCATTGACAAAGTGATAAAAGCAATGCTATTATATGATTAACAATAAGTTTGCTGAGATTGTCGGCGCATATTTTGTGCCGACTCTTTTTCGTACCGGGTCTTGAACGATGCCGATTCGAAGCTCATATACGCAGCCGGAGCAGCAGACATCTGGCTCTACAGATACAAAGATCAGAGAAAGGCGAAGCCACATTTTAACAGTTACACAGAGTATCAGAATGGAGGATAAAATGTCTATATTTACAGGTGCAGGTGTAGCGATCGTTACCCCCATGAATCAGGACGGAAGCGTTAACTATGAAAAATTTGCGGAATTGATTGAATTTCAGATTGCAGGCGGTACCGATGCGATCATCGTGTGCGGTACTACCGGTGAAGCGTCTACTTTGTCCATCGAGGAACATCTTGATGTAATTAAATATTGTGTGGAAGTTGTCAACAAGAGAATCCCTGTTGTTGCAGGTACCGGCTCCAATTGTACCGAAACAGCGGTTTATTTGTCTCGGGAAGCTGAAAAATACGGTGTGGACGGACTGCTTCTGGTTTCTCCTTATTACAATAAGGGCACTCAGAATGGTTTGTATACACATTTTAAAACCATAGCAGAGGCGGTAAATGTACCGATCCTGCTTTACAATCATCAGGGCAGAACAGGTGTGAATATTGAGCCGGCTACCATTATGAGACTTTGCAACGATTGTGAGAACATCGTAGGTGTAAAGGAAGCCAGCGGCGATATCAGCCAGGTTGCAAAGCTGGCATCCCTTGCAAAAGGTACGATTGATATATATTCCGGTAATGATGACCAGATCGTACCGTTATTGTCCCTGGGCGGAAAGGGTGTTATTTCCGTGCTTTCCAATATTGCACCCAGGCAGACACATGATATCTGTGCGAAATATTTTGAGGGTGATGTAAAGGGCAGTATGCAGATGCAGCTGGAGGCAATTGAACTGATCGATGCACTGTTCTGTGAGGTAAATCCTATCCCTGTTAAGAAAGCCTTGAATCTGATGGGTATGGGTGCAGGCACTTTGAGACTTCCCTTGACGCAGATGGAAGAGGTACATGTTGCTAAATTAGAAAAGGCAATGAAGGAATATGGCATTTTATCGCTATAAAAATTAAGGACCGCAAAAGTGATGCAAAACAGACGATGCAGGCTCATCTGCAGAAGTTTGCTTTGCATTATTTCTATCCCGCGGTGGATGGTTATCGTAATTTTTACTTCTTGAAGAATTTCAGCGGAGTGGATCGGAGGATGTATTATGGTTAAAGCAATCATGCATGGTTGTAATGGCAAGATGGGACAGGTGATCAGCGGATTCGTAGCCGCAGACCCCGATATTGAGCTGGTAGCAGGTATTGATAAGGTTGATGATAAGGTAAATCCATATCCGGTATTTACGGATATTAAGGATTGTGACGTGGAAGCGGATGTTATCATTGATTTTTCTGTGGCAGCAGCGGTGGACGGATTGTTGGATTACTGTGTGGCAAAGCATCTTCCCTGTGTATTATGTACAACCGGCTTAAGTAAGGAGCAGCTGCAAAAGGTAACGGAATGCTCCGGCAAGGTGGCAATCTTAAAATCCGCAAACATGTCTCTGGGCATTAACCTGCTCTTGAAAATGTTAAAAGAGGCAGCAGGTGTTCTTGCACCCGCAGGCTTCGATATTGAAGTGGTAGAGAAACACCATAACCAGAAGGTGGATGCACCAAGCGGAACCGCGCTTGCTTTGGCAAATTCGATTAACGAGGAATTTGATAATTCTTACGAATATGTGTATGACAGAAGCTGTAAGCGAGAAAAGAGAAGCAGCAAAGAAATTGGCATCAGTGCGGTCAGAGGTGGAAGTATTGTTGGTGAGCATGACGTAATCTTTGCGGGAGCGGATGAAATCATTACTTTCTCACATACCGCTTACTCCAAGGCGGTTTTTGCAAAGGGCGCTGTGCAGGCTGCAAAATTCCTGGCAGGACGAGGGACCGGAATGTATGATATGAGCGATGTTGTCTGAAAGACCTTCGGAATCGGTCAGAGAAGTGCTTTTAAACGTGATTGACAGGAAAAAGTCAAGAATCGAGCAGGGTTTCTGCTCGATTCTGTAACTTAGCGGGTTCCCTCAGTAACGCTGTTGACGTTATTGTTGTTGGTGTTATTATTATTTCCTTCAACAATATCGTTTGTTGCGTTACCTACACCGTCAATGACATCTTTAACACCATTGCCGATGCCGTCGACTACATCTTGGGCAGCATTGCCTGCGTTGTCCAATACCCCATTGTTGTCAGTGCCGTTCGTGTTGTCAGTACCATTCATGTTACCGTTGTCATTCATAGTGCCTGTGCCGTTCATATTGTCAGTATGATTCATATTGTCACCTGTATTGTTGTTACCATTGTTTGGTAAAGGAGAAGGAGACTGCTCCGTGTTCTCAGTTCCGGCCATATCGCCGGAATTAAGATTGCTGTCGTTACCGTTGCTTCTGCAGGCAACAGCAAGACAGATATAAGTCAGGATAATACAAAACAGCACA
>JAZNXM010000158.1:0-5164 GCA_045593865.1 Acetatifactor sp.
ATAAATAATATGTATTTGAAGAATAACTGTAAATATGTTATTATTTCCTCTAGGTAAAACAAAGAGAAATTACGGATTTGATATATACATAACGGCAGTTATGAAGCTATATCCGAAAGATATCGAAAGGTAGGATGTTGAACATGGGAATGACAATGACCCAAAAGATTCTGGCAGCTGCTGCCGGTCTTGAAAAAGTAGAAGCAGGACAGTTGATCGAGGCGAATTTAAGCCTTGTTCTGGGTAATGATATTACCAGCCCTGTGGCGATCAAAGAAATGGAGAAGATGAATGTAAAAGGTGTTTTTGACAAGGACAAGATTGCTCTTGTTCCGGATCACTTTGTACCGAACAAGGACATTAAATCTGCTGAACACTGCAAATGCGTAAGAGAATTCGCAAGAAGAAACGATATCACCAATTACTTTGAAGTGGGTGAGATGGGTATTGAGCATGCACTATTGCCGGAAAAGGGTCTGACAGTTGCAGGAGATGTGATCATCGGTGCGGATTCCCATACTTGTACATACGGTGCGCTGGGAGCATTCTCCACTGGCGTGGGAAGTACCGATATGGCGGCCGGTATGGCTACCGGTAAAGCCTGGTTCAAGGTTCCCGCTGCAATCAAATTTAATATTATAGGCAAACCGGACAAATGGGTTAGCGGTAAGGATGTGATCCTTCATATTATCGGTATGATCGGTGTAGACGGTGCTCTGTATAAATCCATGGAATTTGTAGGCGAAGGCATCAAGAACCTGACCATGGACGACCGATTTACCATTGCCAACATGGCAATCGAAGCAGGAGGCAAGAATGGTATCTTCCCTGTAGACGAACTTGCAATTGAATACATGAAAGAACACAGCACCAGAAGCTACACTGTTTACGAAGCAGATGAGGATGCTGTTTATGATGAAGAGTACACCATTGATTTAAGTTCACTCCGACCCACCATTGCCTTCCCTCACTTGCCAGAAAATACACACACCATCGATGAGATCACACAAGATGTGATGATCGATCAGGTAGTTATTGGCTCCTGTACAAATGGCCGCCTAGATGACCTTCGAATCGCTGCGAAGGTTCTGGAAGGTAAGCATATCAAGAAAGGCATGCGCTGCATCGTGATTCCTGCAACCCAGGCAATCTATATGCAGGCAATGGAAGAAGGACTGCTTAAGATTTTCATTGAAGCAGGTGCAGTTGTAAGCACACCTACCTGTGGTCCTTGTCTTGGCGGTTATATGGGCGTTCTGGCAGAGGGTGAACGCTGTGTTTCCACCACAAACAGAAATTTTGTGGGAAGAATGGGTCATGTAAAATCTGAGGTTTACCTTGCAAGCCCTGCTGTTGCGGCAGCAAGTGCGATTACCGGCAAGATTTCCAGCCCTTATGAGTTTGAGTAATTTTCCGCATCAGGTCATTTGGATAAATTCAATGTTACGTAACTATGCAAATTTGAAATAATCAGAGTGAAAGAGGATAAACAACATGAAAGCAAACGGTACAGTTTTTAAATACGGCGACAACGTGGATACCGACGTTATCATCCCCGCAAGATATCTGAACAGTTCTGATCCAGCAGAGCTGGCTACCCACTGTATGGAAGATATCGACAAGGATTTCATAAAAAATGTAAAAAAAGGTGACATCATCGTAGCTACTAAGAATTTTGGCTGCGGTTCTTCCAGAGAGCATGCACCGATCGCAATCAAGGCAGCCGGTGTAAGCTGCGTAATCGCAGAGACCTTTGCAAGAATTTTCTACCGCAATTCCATCAATATCGGACTTCCGATTATTGAATGTCCGGCAGCAAGCCAGGGCATTGAGGCAGGAGATGAGGTAGAGATCGATTTTGATTCCGGTATGATTTACAATCGTACGAAAGGTACTGAGTTCCAGGGGCAGGCATTCCCGGAATTCATGCAGAAGATCATCGCCGCAGAAGGTCTTATCAATTATATCAATAATAAATAATTTTTGGAGCTTTCAACGAATATCGTTGGGAGCTTCTTTTGTAATTGTCAATAATTTTTATTACTTTTTTCAACATTGTTCGTACTGTTTTATCACTTGTGATATCTTTAAAAGGGTGTATAATGATAATAAGTGAATTTATCAATGATTTATGAGGAATGGTAAGGCGAGCAGCTATACCGAATAATGATTTATGCAAGAATAGGAGTGATGAAATGGCACAGTCATATTCTGGTAACAAAAAGTACGAAATGGATATGTGTAACGGACCACTGTTTGGTAAGATATCAATTTTTGCCTTACCACTCATGTTGTCCGGAATTCTACAGCTTTTATTTAATGCTGCAGATATTATTGTTGTTGGCAGATTCGCGGGTAGTACGGCTCTTGCGGCGGTGGGTTCCACCAGCTCACTGATCAATCTGATGGTCAATGTGTTTATCGGGCTTTCCGTAGGTACCAATGTAATGGTGGCACATTTTTACGGCAGTAAGCAATATAAAGAGCTGAATGAAATGATTCACACTGCAATCCTGACGGCATTTATCAGTGGTGTGATACTGGTTTTTCTGGGAATGACCTTGGCTGGACCTGCGCTCCGTTTGATGGGCACTCCGAATGATGTAATCGGTCAATCCACTCTTTATATGAGAATATATTTTTGGGGTATGCCTGCAATGATGCTTTATAACTTCGGAAGTGCTATTTTGAGAGCGGTAGGGGATACCAAGAGACCACTGTATTTCCTGCTTGGAGCAGGTGTGATCAATGTGGTGCTTAATTTGATCTTCGTGATTATTTTCCACATGGGAGTAGCAGGTGTTGCAATTGCGACAGTAATATCTCAGGTTGTTTCAGCAGCACTGGTCATCCGATGTTTGATAAGAACGGAGGGATATTTACATCTGGATTTGAAACAGCTTCGAATTGTTCCGGACAAGCTGTTCAGAATGATACAGATAGGTATTCCGGCGGGTCTGCAGGGGGCCTTATTCTCCATTTCCAATGTATTGATACAGTCGTCCATTAATTCCTTTGGTTCTGTTGTAATGGCAGGCAATACGGCCGCTCATAATATCGAAGGCTTTGTATATACTGCCATGAATTCGCTGTATCAGACGGCTATAAGCTTTACCGGACAGAACCATGGTGCCATGAAATTTAAGCGTATCGGAAAAATAGCACTGATCTGTCAGGGATGTGTCTGTGTTGTGGGGCTGGTTATGGGAATTGGTGTCCGATTAGCCGGATCGGTTCTTTTGACATTGTACTCTCCGGAAGCAGAAGTGATTCAATATGGATTGTTGCGTTTGAGCTTTGTGGCGACTACCTATTGTATGTGTGGTATGATGGATGTCATGGTTGGCATACTGCGTGGAATGGGTTATTCCATTATGCCGATGATCGTATCTTTGACAGGTGCCTGTCTGTTCAGAGTGGTATGGATTATGACTATATTTGAGCGGTATAAAACCCTTGAAATGTTGTATATTTCCTATCCAATCAGCTGGACATTGACTTTTTGCGTCCATTTATTATGTTTTATGGTTATTTATCGAAAACTTTTGAAAAGAAATGCTTGAAACATATGTTCGATTGGTGTATACTGTTTTTGACTGCTTAATATAGATAGTGGGGATTATTATGAAAATAGAGGAATCCATATGTTTGCATACTTAAATGGTATTCTTGCTGATGTCAGTGAGGATAATTGTGTGATTGATGTACATGATATCGGCTATAATGTAAAGATATCCGGTCAGACTTTAGGCTTGCTTCCGGGAATCGGAGAGCAGGTAAAACTGTATACCTATACTAATGTGAAAGAAGATGCCTTTCAGTTGTTCGGTTTCTTAAGAAAAGACGAGTTGGATTTATTTAAAATCCTGATTACCGTTAACGGTATCGGTCCCAAGGGGGCATTGTCCCTTTTGTCCGCTATGGATGCGGATGATTTGAGACTGGCGATTGTGAATCAAGATGTGAAAGCGATTTCGAAGGCGCCCGGCATCGGAAAACGTACCGCAGAGCGACTGATTCTGGAGTTAAAAGGCAAGCTGGCTGTAACCGCTTCTTTGATTGAGCGTGAGATTCAGCAGTATCAGGGCAGCGTGATGATTGATAGTGCCAATAAAAAGGAAGCTGTGGATGCACTTGTTGCCCTTGGTTATGGACACAGTGAGAGCGTGAAGGCAGTAAATCAGGTGGAAGGTGCGGAAGATATGGAAGTAGGAGCCCTGCTGAAAGCTGCTTTAATGAAAATATTTTAAGTAAAATAAGGATATATATTCATGCCCAGAAGAATGATTGAGACCAGTGTAACAGAAGAGGATATTAAGATTGAAGGCTCCCTTCGTCCCCAAACCTTAAACGATTATATTGGTCAGTCTAAGATTAAGGAGAATTTAAAAGTATATATAGAAGCCGCAAAGCAGCGTGGAGATGCATTGGATCATGTACTTTTCTACGGTCCTCCCGGATTGGGTAAGACAACTCTTGCAGGTATTATAGCCAATGAGATGGGCGTTTCCCTGAAGGTAACCAGCGGTCCGGCAATCGAAAAGCCAGGAGAACTGGCGGCCATATTAACTAAATTAGGCAATGGCGACCTTTTGTTTATCGACGAGATCCATCGATTGAGCAGACAGGTGGAAGAAGTCCTTTACCCAGCCATGGAAGATGGTGTAATTGATGTCATGATCGGAAAGGGCTCCGATGCTAAGTCCATCCGCTTTGAACTTCCGAAATTTACCCTGGTAGGTGCCACGACACGTGTAGGTATGCTGACAGCGCCTTTGCGCGACCGTTTCGGTATGATACATCATCTGGAGTTTTATACTGTGGAAGAGCTGAAGAAGATTATCATACAGTCTGCCAGGGTTCTGGATGTGCCCATAGAGGAGAAGGGGGCCATTGAGCTTGCCAAAAGAAGCCGCGGTACCCCCAGGCTTGCTAATCGTATCTTAAAGAGAGTCCGTGATTTTGCACAGGTCAGATATGATGGTGTGATTACGGAAGAGGTTGCCATAGCGGTACTTGATTTAATGGATGTGGACAAGATGGGACTGGATCATATTGACCGCAATATGTTGATTACCATGATTGAGAAGTTTAGTGGTGGTCCTGTTGGTCTGGATACACTGGCTGCAGCCATCGGTGAAGATGCCGGAACGATTGAAGATGT
>JAZNXM010000159.1:0-4750 GCA_045593865.1 Acetatifactor sp.
TCATCATCTCCCACCACACACAGATTACGGTATTTATCCGCCAGCAGCCTTATTAACTCGAACTGGGCCGTATTGGTGTCCTGATACTCGTCCACCATGATATATCGGAAACGGTTCTGATACTGTGCCAGTACCTCAGGACTTGTTTTGAACAATTCCACGGTCTTGACCAAAATATCATCAAAATCCAGTGCGTTATTTCTCTTGAGCACTGCCTGATATTCTTTGTACACGGAAGCAATTTTCTTCTTACGGAAGTCTCCCATTGCCTGAAGCTCATACTCCAGCGGGGAAATCAATTCATCCTTTGCTGAGGAAATGGCACTTAAAAGAGTGCGTTCCTTCAGCTGCTTGGTATCAATCTCAAACCGCTTACAGATATCCTTCATTACCGATTTCTGGTCGTCTGTATCATAAATAGTAAAATGATTATCAAACCCAAGACGGTCGATATATCTGCGCAGGATCCGCACGCAGGTGGCATGAAAGGTGGCTACCCACACCTGGTCGGCACCAAAGCCTACAAGATTGTCCACACGCTCCCGCATCTCCTCGGCAGCCTTGTTGGTAAAGGTAATGGCCAAAATATTCCATGGATTAACTCCCATCTCATCGATCAGATAAGCGATCCTTTGAGTCAGAACCCTGGTCTTGCCTGAGCCCGCGCCGGCTAATAAAAGAAGTGGTCCCTCTGTATGTAGAACAGCTTCCTTCTGCTCTTTATTTAAAGTGTCGAATCTACTCATATTATTCCCCAGTCATGAAACAGCTATTTATCACATTGATAAAGAGGTGCCCCCGCCGGCTTTTTAGCGCCGCATTCCGGGCAGAATTTTCCTTTATTCACTGCACCACAACTGCAGGTCCAGACTGCATCCTCCGGCTTCCTTGCTCCACAATCGCTGCAGAACTTTCCTCTGTTATCCTCTTTTCCACAGCTACAGATCCAGCCAGGTACAGGCTCCTGTCTGGGCTGTGCAAATGCTCCTCCGCCAAAACCCATTGCTGCCGCACTTTGCGTCTGATTCCCCATTGTCGGGTTCTGATAAGGCTGCTGACCATCCATTCCAAACAATGTATTGGCATTCATACCACCCGCCATATTTGCCATATTCATACCGACAAAGGCCATCATGGGACCTGTTGCCGTATTGGAGGCTGCCGCTTTCATTGCTTCCGCCTGTGCCTCCACCAGGGTAGCTGCTGCCATATTGGCATTGCGCATTACGGCAGTCTTTTGTAGCGTCTTGATCATCTCTTCATCTTCTTCAGATGCCTTCATACTATTGATGGCAATGGCCACGATCTCGATACCACGAAGCTGGCTCCACTTTTGGGAAAGTTCAATCTTTAAAGCTTCCGTCAGTTCAAGAGTATGGGCTGCAACTGCACTGTAACGTACGCCCATTGCAGAAATTCTGGCAAAAGCAGGCTGCAATGCTGTCAAAAGCTCTGCCTTCAGCTGGCCCGCAATTTTGCTTCTGGCAAATTCATCATCTACATTCCCACACACATTCTTATAAAACAACAGCGGATTCGTAATTTTGTAAGAATACTCACCGTTACATCTGATGGCTATGTCCACATCGAGACCTATGTTCATATCTACCACTCTGAAGGGCACCGGATTGGGTGTACCAAACAGATTGCTGTAAATTTCCTTGACATTAAAATAATATACCCTCTGATCCTTCGCCGTATTGCCTCCAAAGCTGAAGCGTCGATATACATTTTCAAAGGTCTTTGCCACATTCTCCTTAAGATTACCGCAGAACAAGCTGGGTTCTGTAGAAGCATCATATACGAATTCACCCGCTTCTGCACAGAATTCCACGATTCCTCCCTGCTCCACAATGATCATGCACTGACCTTCATTGACAGCCACAATGGAACCATTGCTGATGATATTGTCACTACCCTTGGTATTACTGTTTCTGCCACTGGTTACCTTCTTTCTTCCCTTTGTAACCAGTATATCATTGGAAAGGGCATCACAATAAAAATACTCTCTCCACTGGTCGGCCAACAATGAACTGATCGTGTCTTTTGCCGCTTTTAACAATCCCATATCTGCATCCTCCATCTGCCGCCCTTCACAAGCAAGCTTGTGCGGTCCGTACATAAATATTTCTGCTGTCCTGAATATTGTATCAAATTTTAACTTCTGACTCAACTGCTTTATAAATAAACTTTACAAATTCTTATATATATCATAAACTGAAGATATCTAGTTTCACACCAAGGAGGCTACCGGCATGAGCAAAAAAGCAACAAAAGCCGCCGACAATATGTATTATCTGGCACGAAGCGAAGCGGCAGAACTGAATTCACAATTTACCAGCAGGGAAAAGGCGGCTGAAATCATAGGTATTGATCGCACACGACTTGCAAGAATCGAACTGGAAACCATCGCACCCTATCCGGAAGAGGTCAAAGCTATGGCTGAAGCCTACAACACGCCGGAACTCTGTAACGCATACTGTGCAAGAGAATGCCCTATCGGAAAAAATAATGTCCGAGAAGTTACCATCGACGACTTTGACAGACTGGCACTGAAGGTGCTTGGCTCCCTGAAGGATATTGATTCTCTACGCTCATCCCTGATTTCCATTTCGGAGGATGGCTATATTGACGAGGCTGAAAAACAGTCTTTCCAGAACATTCTGGATTCTCTGGAAAAAATCAGCACAAACGCCAAGGCACTGAGACTCTGGGCTATTAAAAATATACATATCCGATAAGTTTCGGTCACATTTCTCTCAGTCAGCATATAATAAACCATCAAGCTATGTGGAGGTTTCATGTTTATGAAAAAGATGACCCTGAAAGGTCTTACTCTTTTACTGATGATTACCATGCTGACCGGTCTTTTCTGTGGCTGCGGCAAGGACGCTTCCAAAGATGGTCTGACAAAGGTTACGCTGAACGAAGTTGCCCACAGCATCTTCTATGCACCAATGTATGTTGCTATTGAAGAAGGTTATTTTGCAGAGGAAGGCATCGATTTGGAACTGGTGACCGGCTTCGGCGCCGACAAAACCATGACTGCTGTATTGTCCGGAGATGCAGATATCGGCTTCATGGGAAGTGAATCAACTGTTTATACTTATGTGGGCGGCACCGAGGATTATGTGGTCAACTTTGCTCAGCTAACTCAGAGAGCCGGCAATTTCCTGGTTTCCAGAAAACCTGTAGAGAATTTTACCTGGGATATGCTGAAGGGGCAGAATGTGCTGGGTGGTCGTGCAGGTGGCATGCCTCAGATGGTCTTTGAATACATTCTTCATATGAATAATATTGACCCTGCTGAAATAAATATTGACCAGAGTATTGATTTCGGTTCCACTGCTGCCGCTTTCTCCGGCGGCAATGCGGATTTTACAGTAGAATTCGAGCCTCACGCAACTTCCCTGGAGTCAAAAGGTGATGGTTATATTGTAGCATCCCTGGGAGAAGACTCCGGTTACGTTCCCTATACTGCCTTCTCTGCAAAAAAGAGCTATCTTGAGGAACATGCCGATGTAATTCAGGCATTTACCAACGCACTGCAGAAGGGTATGGATTACGTACAGACCCATACTCCTGAAGAAATTGCTGATAAGATCGCTCCTCAGTTTGCAGAAACAGATAAAGACACGATTACTACCATTGTAAAAAGATATTATGATCAGGATACCTGGAAGGAAAATCTCATTTTTGAAGAGGATGCATTCAACCTATTAACCAATATCCTGAGACAATCCAAGGTTCTGGAAGAAGCGGTACCTTATGAAAATCTGGTAAATACCACCTTTGCTCAAAAAGCGGTTACAAAATAATCCACACTAAAAAATGTGCGCACCACCACAAAAGGCGAACGGTTTTGTGACCGTTCGCCTTTTGTGATATTTTACCTGTTTGATTTTTGGCTATCTGCCGTTTCGACACTTGGCCTTTTGGAACTGTCTCCTATTTTTCCTTCTTCCCATGCTTGTCTGTATCCATATCAGTATCCTGTTGATCTCGAATCTGATCGACCAGCTTCTCAATCAATAATTTCTTTACATATACATCATAACTCAAGAGGCATATGAAGGCGAAGATGCGCAAAAATTCTATATCCTCTTTTGGTGCATCCTGAAAGGTCTGCTGTGCCTGAGCGTATGTATCCTTCACTTCCTGTTTTAAGGATTCAACCACTCCTGCTTCCATGTTGAAGACTTCATTGTAGATATTTTCCAGATTAAAATCCTGCCCGCTTTGAAAAAACTTATCCGTCAGCGGTCTGAGCAAGGTTTGTATATCGCTGATGGACAATAACCCTTTATAATAATAAATAAAGATCAGAACCAGCACATGCTCCTTGGAATACTTCTTCCTTACCGGTGGTGGCAGCAGATCATTCTTGGCATAATTATTGATCATCGTCTTGGTAAGGATCTTATCCTCGCCCGGATATCTGGTGGAAGGACGCAGCTTCTCCTCCATAAAGGTAGTTACTTGATCCATATACAGATCAATACTCGGTATATCCTCTGTCCTGATATGACTGATTCTGTCCAGACTCGCCATTATGCTGTCAAGCAGATTTTCTGCATCTATCGTCATACTTATGCCCCTCCTTCATCTACAATAAATCAATTAACTACATTATATAGTATTCAAATCTACATGACAACTAAAATTTAAAATACATCTCTCCCATTTGAATGTAACCTGTATAGGTCTTATTGCGCGTATATTATATTTCATCAAAAAAGACGGTATATTT